>JBNMNO010000036.1:0-23317 GCA_051275695.1 Mariniflexile sp. | reverse complement strand
GCTATAAAGCTGGACAACAAGTGAAAATAAGCATCAATTTACGCGGACGCGAATGGGTGAATCCACAAGGAGAAACTAAATATTTTAACTCGATTCAAGGTTGGAGAATTGAGGCTTTACAGGCAGATGCTTCAGACGGAAATTTGCCACCCGTTCCACCAATGGATGCTTTTGAGCCTGCAGGCGATTTAAACGAAGATGATCACGACGATTTGCCGTTTTAATAAATGACTGGTCATTTCTGCGAAAGCAGGAATCTTATAATAAAACCTCAATATTTAATTATATTGGGGTTTGTAGTTTTATTAAATTTATGCAATACCTAACAAAAGACATATGGTTCCCAAATGTAATCGAAGCAACTAAAGAAGGTCTGTTGGCTATTGGTGGCGATTTGTCTGTAGAGCGCTTATTCTGCGCATATAAGCGTGGTGTTTTTCCATGGTTTAGCAAGGGAGAACCTATTTTATGGTGGTCTCCAAATCCACGTTTTGTGCTTTTTCCAAATAAGTTGAAAGTTTCAAAAAGCATGAATCAAGTATTGCGACATAGCGATTATACAGTAACAGTTAATAAAGACTTTAAATCAGTAATCACCGAATGTTCTAAACTAAAACGAGAAGGCCAGTCTGGTACGTGGATAACAAATGAGATGATAGACGCCTATGTAAAGCTGTATGAATCAGGCTATGCAAAATCGGTTGAAGTTTGGCTAGACCACAATTTAGTCGCTGGACTTTATGGCATAGATTTAGGTAATGGTGTATTTTGTGGCGAAAGTATGTTTACAAAAGAAAGTAACGCCAGTAAAGTAGGTTTTATAACCTTTATTCAAAACACTAACTATAAACTTATAGATTGCCAGGTGTATACCAATCATTTAGAAAGTTTGGGAGCTGTAGAAATTTCAAGAGCATCTTTTTTGGAATATTTATAGTATTAATGTTCTTATTTTTTTAAAAAATAAGAAAAGAGTGTAATAATCTTTAACTTCTACCACTAACCTTTAAAAACAATGTTTGAGTAACGATTTTTATATATCATCAATTTTGCCCTATTCCGGAATAATTATAAAAATATGTAGGGCATATACTGATTCGCAAGAAGACTTCGAAGATTACTATCAAGAGGTGTGCTTACAAATTTGGCGAAGTAGAGATAAATTCCGTGGTGATTCTAAATGGTCGACCTGGATATATAGATTGTCTTTGAATATATGCTTGACACTCATTAAGAAAAAGAAAAAAAATCGTCAACATCATACTTCAGATTATGAATTGCAGCATAAAGCGATAGAAGATAATCAGGCTTTTTCTGACGAATCTCTTAATCTATTATATGAAGCGATCAAACAACTATCAGAAATTGATAGGGCTGTTATTCTACTTTATTTAGAAGAAAAACCTAATAAAGAAATCGCAGATATTATAGGCACCACACCTAATAACATTGGTGTTCGGATCAACAGAATTAAAGAACGGTTAAAAAAATTACTAGATGGAAAAATCGATTGAATCAATTTGGAAACAAGGCTTTTTAGACAAGGATGCCATGGTTGCGCCAAAGCTGAATAATCTATACAATCAAAAGTCTATTCATATTATAGATAAATTTAAAAGGATGTTTAAGATAAACCTGAATGCACTTGTTGTGTTTTCCTTTGTTGTTTTGATAGTTTCATTTTTTGTAAAAATTCCAGTTATGGGCGTACTTATGTTTATCCTATTCAATGTTATGGTTCTTGTCAACAAAAAATTATTTAAAGGCTTAAATACTATTGATAAAAATGTAAGTAGTTATCAGTATTTGAAATCTTTTGATAATTGGATGAAAGAACAGATTTTAGTTAATATGAAAATGTCTCGATATATGTATCCATATATTTTCCTTGCAATGGTTTCAGGGTTTTGGTTTTCTAGCCCTTTTCGGGAGACTATAAATAGAGTTTTTGGTAATTATCAACCATATATGTTGTACGGAATACCTGTATTTTGGGTGTTTGCAATGTTAATAATTGTAGTGCTGTTAGCAATCTTTGGCGGTCGGATTTATAAATGGGATTTGAATATTGTTTATGGGCGTGTATTGAGAAAACTAGACGAGTTATTATCGGACATGGAAGATTTAAGATCATAAACCAAAAAGGATTCCTTCCTGTTTTGTGCAGAGGTTTCGGTTGAAATTGTCATTCCCTTCAAAGCTGAAATCTAAATTATTAAAAAATGATGATTTAAAGTGTAATACTTTTTGATTTCGGCCACTAATCAATTAAATAGAAAATTATGAATACAAATGAAGTGATTACTTTTTTTAAAAGTTTGCTAATTAAGACAAATAAGAAATCGGAAAAAAGAGCTTATGAGAGTTTTATTGCCATTCTTTCTGATTTAAAAGACAAAAATTTAACTAATGAGGAATTGTACTCTATAGAAACAGAACTTGATAAGTTAAAATCAATAATGAACACAGAAACCGAGAAAAAATACCTTAGCAAAAAACTTGCAAATTTTAAAAAATATTTGAAGGATGAATTTTCTTTAGTGTCGCAAGGCTATTACACTGCAATAGGAATGAGTTTAGGAATGTGTTTTGGAGTTGCTATTGGTTCTAGTATTGGAGGATCTTCAGGCACCGCTCTAGGGGTTGCATTTGGGATGTTAATAGGATTGATGATTGGTAAAACTAAGGATGACGAAGTGAAAAAGCAAAACCGAACATTGAGAACAAAACTCCATTAAGTTTTCTATTATAAAATCAAACCTCCTTATATCTAAAACAACTTTCTATATGGTCGTTTACCATACCAGTAGCTTGCATGTGTGCATAAACGACCGTTGGACCCACAAATTTAAATCCTTGTTTTTTTAAGTCTTTGCTCAAAGCCTCACTAATAGACGTTGTAGCAGGAATATCTGCCATGGTTTTACAATTGCTTTTTATGGGTTTGCCATTAACAAAACTCCAAATGTACTTGCTAAAACTGCCAAATTCTTTCTGAATCTCTATAAAAACTTGAGCATTAGAAATGGTGGCATGAATTTTTAATTTGTTTCTTATAATCCCAGCATCTTGCAGTAATTCATCAATTTTACCCTGTTTATAATTGGCTATTTTGTTATAATCGAAATCATCAAAGGCAACTCTAAAATTTTCGCGCTTGCGCAAAATAGTAATCCAACTTAAACCAGCCTGAAAGGTTTCTAAAATTAAAAATTCAAAAATGGTGGCATCATCATAAACAGGGACACCCCACTCTTCATCATGATAGGCTTCGTAAAGGTCATTGCCTTTGCACCAACCGCATCTGTGTTTTTTCATATGAATATAAGTTTTAAAAGAATTAGAGACTTAGCATGACAAATATCATAAAATTAGAGATACCAAGATACTAATTTTGAATTTCAAAAAAGTGAGATTATGAACTCAATTATAAAGTCCAGTTTAGAGAAAAGCATATCTTATGCTGACTATCGCGATTTGGTTAAACAGTTGGTTGAAGCTAATTCTACTACAGGTTTCGAGAAATCTGAAGCTTTGGCTAAGTACACAAAGTTAAATGACCAACGTATGAAACGTTGGGACAAAACTTTAACGGTATCTGTTACAGCACAACATAAATTCATGGAATTTGAACAGGATATTACCTGGTTAGTTATTGTTGAAAGCTGGTGTGGCGATGGTGCACATATGTTACCAGTGATAAATAAAATCACCGAATTAAATAAACATATTAATTTAAAAATTGTTTTGCGTGACGAAAATCCTGATTTAATGGATCTATTTTTAACTTTTGAAAGTCGTTCTGTTCCTAAATTAATTATGATTGATGATGAAACAGGTGAGGTTTTAAACACCTATGGACCACGCCCTAGTGAGGCTGCGCACTTTGTTCACCGTTACAAATCAATGTATGGTGCATTAACACCTGAATTTAAAGAAGATTTACAACATTGGTATAATACTAATAAAGGTGAGAATATTATTAACGATATTACAAATATGCTTTGTGAGATAGAACCTAATGTTTGCCAATAAAACTAAAAGTAATAGAGCCTAATTGTGTGTTTTTAGATACATCGGCACTAAAGCGAGAATCCTTGGCATATTTTAGGGCATGCTCTATTAAACATTCGTTTGAGGATGTCGATGACGTATTAATGTAAGTGTCAATAACTTTTCCGTTGGTATCTACCGTTATATTAACTACTATTTTTCCATCAACTTCACAAAGATAAACGGGTATTGGAATATATATTTTTTTTCTGTTAACTAATGAAAAACTAATGGTGCTTTTAGTGTTAACTCCCTCATTTTGTTGCTTTTTTAATAAATCGTTTACCTTACTATAAGCAGATAATTCCTCTTTATTTATAGCCGGTTTTAAAGGTTTTTTATCATCTATACTGTTCGAACTATCGTCTGCACCATCACTTTCTTCACTTGATGCAGGAACATAGTCTTCCGGAGGTGCAATTTGCTGGTAGGCTTGCGCAAAATGCTTGTTTTTTTCTGTTTCATTAAAAGCACTATTTGTTTCGGCCTTACTAGCATTTATTTTTTCTAAGGCTTCAAGGAGTTTTGCCTCTTCTGGAGTCAATTCTTTTTCAGGTTCTATTTCATAATAGCTTTCAACAATTAATTCGTCTTGTGTTTTAAGGCTTAAATTAAAACCACATAAAATCACCGCTCCTGATAGTAGGAGTGTGATTAGTAGTGCTTTATGTTTGTCTGATAGATTCAAATACGGTTTATAAAATAAAAATACTACATTATATACGGCAAAATAAGCTAAAAAGATTAAAACAGCATAAACTCTAAGAAAATGGACACACTCGATAGGCCTTCTAAGGTTCTATAACCAAAGCGTTTTCTGGTAAAATCTAAGCCGAAAAGTAGCGAATTGTTATTTAAAAATACATCTTGAATTCCAAGTCCAACCTTATACATATTACCTTTTTCAAATGATCTTCCCATTCCTAAAAGCGTTCCGTAACCACCTCGTACAAACACATTAATATCTTTAGTAAGAATGTTGTGTTGAAGACTTAAATATGCTGGAGAAAAATGAAGCCCTTGTTGCGAATGCCAATCATATTCAAAGTTTAGACCTATTGAAGTACGTTGGTCAAACTGATAGCCAATAGTATTGTTTACAAATAAAGCACTTGGGTTTATTAACGGGCCAGTATCGTCCTCTTGGTCCAAAGTATATTCTTTATTGATTGTTAATGTGGAAGCTAAGGAAATCTTATAAAATATGCCGTGAGTTTTTTCTTTTTCAATTTGAGAAAAGGAAATAAAGGATAATAAAAAACAGAAACAAAATAATGAATAAAAATACTTCATGTCAATAAATTTTTAAAATTAAATTTATATCAATAATTATTCCGAAGTAAGATTTTTAATAAAGTCTTCAATTGAAAGCGAATTCACAACTTGAAAATCACCAATTTTGGTACGTCGGAGAGCAGATAGATGTGCCCCCGATTGTAGTGCTTTTCCAAAATCATTAGCCAACGAGCGGATGTAAGTGCCTTTGCTGCAAATGACCCTAAAATTGATATTTAAGCCATCAATTTTAGTAATTTCAAATTCTTGAATACTTACAGCTCTTGAATTAATTTCGACATCTTCACCAGCTCTTGCAAATTCGTATAAGCGCTTTCCGTCTTTTTTTAATGCTGAAAATACAGGAGGAAATTGTTGAATGTCGCCAATAAATTGTTTGGTGGTTTCTTTTATTAAATCTTCGGTAATGTGATTTGTTGAAAAAGTTTCATTTATCTCTGTTTCCAAATCAAAAGAAGGGGTAGTGGCTCCTAAAGCAAGAGTGCCAGTATATTCTTTAATTTGTCCTTGGAAAGTATCAATTTCCTTGGTCATTTTACCTGTGCAAATTATTAATAAACCCGTGGCAAGCGGATCTAAAGTACCTGCGTGTCCTACTTTTATTTTTTTTAGTTTGAAGACTTGTCGTATTTCCCAACGTAGTTTGTTAACCACTTGAAAGGACGTCCAATGCAGTGGTTTGTCTATTAATAAAACCTGTCCAGAAAGATAATCTTCAGCGGATAACATTAAACTGTTGTTAAGGGATAAATAAAATAATGAATAAGTAATAAACCAGTTCCTAAAATAATTCGGTAATATCCAAAAATTTTAAAACCTCTCATACTTAAATATTCAATGAATGATTTGATGGCAATTAAAGCTATAACAAAAGCAACAATATTACCAATAATTAGATAATTTATTTGAGAACTACTCAGTTCGAAACCAGCTTGATAATAATCGTATAGTTTTTTTGCGGTTGCTCCAAACATTGTTGGAACTGCAAGAAAAAATGAAAATTCGGCAGCGGTTTTTCGGTTTAATTTTTGTGTCATACCTCCAATAATACTGGCGCCACTGCGCGAGGTTCCGGGAACCATAGCCAGACATTGGAAAAAACCAATTTTTAATGCGGTAGTGTAACTTATTTTGGTATGAGCTTCCGGATTCGCTTCATCATAAACTTCGTTGGATTTAAACCAATCGTCTACTTTTAATAAGACAAAACCTCCAATTATTAATAAGATTGCTACTATTATAGGACTTTCTAAAAACTTATCAATAATATCATTAAAAAGTAAGCCTAAAATAACAGCAGGGATAAAAGCCACGAATAATTTAAAATAGAAATCTAAACTTTGAAAAAATCGTTTCCAGTATAAAACAACAACTGATAAAATAGCGCCAAGTTGAATAACGATTGTAAATAGTTTTGTGAAATCATCACCAGCTATGTTCATAAGTGATGAAGCTATGATCATGTGGCCTGTAGAAGAAATAGGTAAGTATTCGGTAATACCTTCTATGATGGCTAAAATAATGGCTTGAAGTATATTCATTAACCCTTATCTGGGTTTAAAAGAATGGCATAAATTTGTATTCCAAATCCCATAAGAATGAGCATTGGTGCTAAACGAATTCTGCGAAAATTAAATATTTCGGGATTAAATACATTCGGGTCGTCACTGCCTCCACCAGACATTAAAATAAAGCCTACTGCAATACATGCTAAACCTATAAACATGAATTTGTAGTTTTTCTTCCCGAATATGAAAACACCTTTTGTAGCTTCTTTTTGTTTTTTTTCTCCCATGATTATTAAAAAGTAATGACGCAAATTAACATAAATTTTTAAAAACTATGCGTTAAGGCTATATTAAAATATTGGTTTTATCCTTTTAGTTGTGGGTTTGCGTTAGGGATTGCAGTGGAAATCCTTTTTGTGCGGTACGATTAAAAAGATTGTAACGAAAAGCCCGACCCTTGTGGTAACGCCCTAATTAATAATATAATTGATCTGTTTTTAAATTTAAGAATCGTTGGGTGGCTATGTGTGTGCTTATCCAAGTGATTATGATTCCTAAAGCGAATACAAATGTAAAAAGCATCACAATTAAAACTGGACTGTTTAATAAGCCTAAATCTGGGAACGTTTTATGGATGTAATATAACACAATGGCCATGCCTATTAGGGCTATTGCAGCACCAATGATGCCTAAACGAACGCTTTTCCAAACAAACGGGCGACGGATAAATTGTTTTGTAGCACCTACCATTTGCATGGTTTTTATGGTGAATCGTTTTGAGTAAACGGCTAATCGTATAGAACTGTTAATTAATAAAACGGCAATTAGCGTGAAAATACCACTGATAACCAATACCCAGAAACTTATTTTTTTAACGTTTTCGTTCATTAAGTTTACCAAATCGTTGTCGTAAGTTACTTCGTCTACAAAGTTTTTAGAGGTTGCTTCTTCAGATATTTTTTCAAGATGTTCCGAGGTTACAAAATCAGCTTTTAAATGCACATCGATGGAGTTTTGTAACGGGTTGTAGCCTACAAAATCCATAAAATCTTCGCCGTTTTCGGCTTTTAAAAATTCGGCAGCTTGTTCTTTTGTAACGTATTCGGTTGTTTTTACATAATCGGCCATAGCCAAACTCTTTTCAAGTTGCTTAATTTCAACTTCTTTCGCAGTTTCTTTTAGATAGATGGTAACAACGACTTGTTCTTTAAAATGATCGGACACTTTTTTGGCATTTAAAACTAGCATGCCTAACAGTCCTAATAAAAATAAAACCAAAGCAATACTTAGTACTACCGAAAAATAAGAGGAAATTAATCGGCGTTTTTGGTCTTTTTCAAAAGATGAACTCATAAAATGATGGATTAATGCTGCAAAAATAGTAAAGTATTCTATTTACTTAGTAGTTACTAGGTTTAAACTTTTAAGATTGTTTTTTATTGTACGGTATTAGTAAAGTTTTTTTTGAGTTCTGCTAATAATGTAGACCCCTAAAACAATCAACAGGCAGCTTACTATTTTTATTAAGTTAATGTCTTGTGCATAGTCATTATTTAAAAACACATAAGCAGAAATGCTTACTATTCCAAAGCTTACGGCAGGTTGCAGGTAAACGTAACTACTATTAACCGATGGGGATAGATAATTAAGCGCATAAACATTAAAAAGATAGGCAAAAAACGTAGTGAATAACACAATATAGCCTAATACTAAATAGGTGTTTAAGTTGAAAGCTTCAAAATTTGTAGTTAAAACATCATTGATTCCAAAAGGGAAAACATAAATAAAACCAAACAAAAACACCCAGCTTATTACCGTAATGGTATGGTATTTTTTCATTAAGGTTTTCGCAACTACAAGATAAAGCCCGTAACTGCAAGCATTTAAAAACACAAATAAATTACCTAAAAAAGAACTGGTTCCAATAGCTTTGTTGCCATATAAAATAAGTAAAATGGCACCGATACCTCCAATAGAAATTCCTAATATTTTAGGTTTTGTAATGGGTTCTTTAAGTATGAATAAGCTAAAAATTAAAACAATTACTGGTGTGATTGTCATTATAATAGAAGCATCAATGGGTGATGTTAAATTAATACCATGAAAAAACAGTAACTGATTTGCCGCTGCGCCAAGTAACCCACAAAGGGCTAGTCTTAATAAATCTCTGCTTTTAATTTGTTCTTTAACGAATAAAAATTTAATAAGCCAAAACAAAAACGTGCAACACGCAAGTCGAATAAAAACCACCGCGTTAGGGCTAATTTTATCGGGCATGATGCCTTTGGCTATAACATAATTTGCCCCATAAATAACATTTGCTCCTAGTAATGCTACATGCGCTTTGGTTGTGTTTTTTATCAAAATTTGATTGTAATTTATTCAGCGAAATTACAAAATTGCTTTTCAAACAAAATTGTAATTTATCCTTATTTAATTCAGGTTTTCTAGTAAGGCGATTAATTAGAACTAAACGCTTTACAGTTTTCTATTTAAAGTGTAAATTTGCAACTTCAAATTCGTCATTACGAGGAGCGGCGTAACGCAGTAATCTCATGATAATCAATCAGATTGCTTCGCTTTGTTCGCGATAACGTTTAGATTTTAAAATATAGATGAAATACAATTTCAACGAGATAGAAGCCAAATGGCAAAATTATTGGGCCAAAAACCAAACGTTTAAAGCTGAAAATAATTCGGAGAAACCTAAATTTTATGTGTTAGATATGTTTCCTTACCCAAGTGGGGCAGGATTGCACGTTGGCCATCCGTTGGGTTACATCGCTTCCGATATTTATGCACGCTACAAACGCCATAAAGGTTTTAATGTATTACATCCTCAAGGGTATGATAGTTTTGGTTTGCCAGCGGAGCAGTATGCCATTCAAACAGGGTTACATCCTAAAATAACGACAGAAATAAATATTGATGGTTGTTTGGATGAAGAATATAATATTCTAAAAAAATATGTAAATGAAGATGGAAGTATTAAAAACGAAGCACTCATTGACAAAAACATTTCGGTTACTATAAACGATGAGAATTATCAAGATAACATTATTAAGGGGTATAGAAGACAGCTTGATAAAATAGGTTTTTCGTTTGATTGGTCTCGCGAGTTTCGTACGTCCGACCCAAGTTATTACAAATGGACCCAATGGATTTTTATTCAACTGTTTGAATCTTGGTATAACAATGATTCTAATAAAGCCGAAGACATTTCAGAATTAATAAAAATCTTTGTTTCAGAAGGAAATTCAAAAGTAAATGCGGTTTGTAATGACAACATTGAACCGTTTTCTGCTTCAGTATGGAACGCGTTTGATTCCGTAAAACAGCAAGAAATATTATTACAATACAGACTGACTTATTTAGCGGAAACCGAAGTAAACTGGTGTCCTGGTCTAGGAACCGTGTTGGCGAATGACGAAATTGTAAACGGTGTTTCCGAACGTGGAGGACATGCTGTTATTAGAAAAAAAATGACCCAATGGAGTATGCGCATTTCGGCTTATGCAGAGCGTTTACTTCAAGGATTAGAAAAAATAGATTGGACAGATTCTTTAAAAGAAACCCAACGCAACTGGATTGGAAAATCGATTGGAGCGTCAGTCACTTTCAACGTCATTGCGAGTGAAACGAAGCAATCTCATAAAATCGACGTTTTCACGACGCGTCCTGACACGATTTTTGGTGTTAGTTTTATGACCTTGGCACCAGAACATGAGTTAGTATTTCAAATCACAACGCCGGAACAAAAAGCGGAAGTTGAGGCATACATTTTAGCAACGGCAAAACGCAGCGAACGTGATAGAATGGCCGATGTAAAAACCATTTCGGGTGCTTTTACAGGGGCGTATGCGGAACATCCATTTACAAAAGAACCTATCCCGATTTGGATTGGCGATTATGTGTTGGCGGGTTACGGAACAGGAGCTGTTATGTCTGTGCCATGTGGCGACCAGCGTGATTATGATTTTGCAAATCATTTTAATATCCCCATTCCTAATATTTTTGAAGGGGCTGATATTTCGGAAGAAGCCTTTGCATCAAAAGATAATGTAGTGATTGCAAATAGCGATTTTCTAAACGGATTAAGCTATAAAGAAGCCACTAAAAAAGTCATTTTCGAGTTAGAAAAATTAGGTCAAGGACAAGGAAAAACCAATTACCGGTTGCGTGATGCAGTGTTTTCGCGTCAGCGTTATTGGGGCGAACCATTTCCAGTATATTATGTGCATGGCATGCCTCAAATGATTGATGCCAAACATTTACCTATAAAATTACCAGTTGTAGAAAAATATTTGCCAACAGAAACCGGCGAACCACCATTAGGGAATTCAATTCAATGGGCTTGGAATATGCTGGAGAATAAAGTAGACTTTAATAAGAATATTGACAACAAGACAGTTTTTCCTTTAGAACTAAATACCATGCCAGGGTGGGCAGGAAGTTCGCAGTACTTTAATCGGTATATGGACCCGGATAATGAAGATGCTATTTTCTCGAAAGCAGCTATGGATTATTGGCAACAAGTAGATTTATATATTGGTGGTTCTGAGCATGCCACAGGCCATTTATTGTACGCACGTTTTTGGCAAAAATTCATGTTTGATAAAGGCTATGTTAACCATGATGAGTTTGCTAAAAAACTGATTAATCAGGGGATGATTTTGGGGACTAGTGCTTTTGTTCAAAATTTAAATTTTGTATTCAAATATAAAAATAAAGCAGATTTAGTTGAAGATACACCAACAGCTTCAATTTATTTTTCGCCAATATATGTTTCTAACGGTGTATTAAATAACGAAGAGAACCTTAAAACTTCATTATTTAGTTTGATAAATTCTAACAGAAAATTTAAAGAGCTTAAAGTCTATATTGAGTCCGGTAAATTTGAAACAGAGCCAGAAATATTCTTTTATGAAAAGCATGTTGATGTATCATTTGTAAACTCATCGGATGAATTAGATATTGAATCATATAAAAACTGGAGAGAAGACTATAAGAACGCTGAGTTTATTACTGAAGAAGATGGGTCTTTCAAAGTTAAACGCGAAGTTGAAAAAATGTCCAAATCCAAATACAACGTAGTCAATCCAGACCAAATTTGTATTGATTATGGCGCCGACAGTTTGCGCCTTTACGAAATGTTTTTAGGGCCTTTAGAGCAATATAAACCATGGAATACCGCTGGTATTACCGGTGTGCATTCTTTTCTCAAAAAAATGTGGAAATTGTATGTTGGTGAAGATGGATTGAATGTAATTGATGCAGAGCCTTCAAAGGACAATTTGAAAACGCTTCATAAAACCATTAAAAAAGTAGAAGAAGATATTGAGAATTTCTCGTTTAATACCTCGGTGTCTACTTTTATGATTGCTGTGAATGAGCTAACGGTTCAAAGATGTACCAGTAAAGATATTTTAGAACCTTTATTAATTGTATTGTCGCCATATGCCCCTCATATTGCTGAAGAATTATGGAGTCAATTAGGGCATAAGGAGTCCATTGCAACAGTCGCGTTTCCAACTTTTGACGCAAGTCATTTGGTAGAAAGCAGCAAGAACTACCCAATTTCTTTTAACGGGAAAATGCGTTTCACAATAGAATTACCACTGGATTTTAATGCGCAGCAAATTGAAGAGGCAGTAATGGCGCATGAAAAAACACAAGAACAATTGGCAGGAAGAACGCCTAAAAAGGTTATTATTGTTCCTGGTAAAATAGTTAACATTGTAGGATAGCGTCATTGCGAGGTCTGAGTTTATACTGAGCTTAGTCGAAGTAAATCAATCTTTTTAATTAAATTTTATAATCAACAGATTGCTCAATTAGTTCACAATGAGCTTCTTTTAAAATAATAGAATATGAAAAAAGTAATTTTTGTTTGTAGCTTGTTTTTAGCCATGGCATGCGCTGAAAATAATGCCAAAAAACAGATAGTCGAACTTTCTTGTGGGCAATGCCAATTTGATTTAAAGTCTCAAAAAGGATGTGATTTGGCAGTTCGGATTAATAACAACGCCTATTTTGTAGACGGTGCCAATATAGACGATTTTGGGGATGCTCACGATGAAACCACGGGGTTTTGTGAAGCTATTAGAAAAGCAGAAGTTACTGGCGAATTGGTAAATGACAGGTTTAAAGTTTCATCTATAAAATTATTGGACCAATAAGTTTTAATTCAAAAACAAACAGACCACCATTACCTATGTAAACTCATTATCACAATGACTACTTATAAAAATAAAAATGCAAGTATATAATATAGATAGTAAAGAAATTATTGGCTTTATTGCTGCCATATTAACAACGGCAGCATTTGTACCTCAAGTATATAAAACTTGGAAAACAAAAGATGTTAAGGGCATCTCGTTAACCATGTTTTTGGTTATGTTTACGGGCGTTATTTTATGGCTCATTTATGGTTATTGCATTAATAGTTTGTCAATGATTTTAGCCAATTCAGTTACCGTGTTATTGATTTTTGCGCTTATTATTTTTAGATTTAAGTATCATAAAGAATAAAATTTTGACTTAAAAAATTAGTTCTTCTTCTTATAGAAATCCTTATTATATTCCAAGTTATTGAATTAATTTTATTGTTTTTTCAGTAAACACAACTTTTCATCAAAAAAAATTCATAAAATTTAAGATATATTCCGATATTCTCAATCAAATATTTTAATTTTGCGCCAGTTTAAATTTAACTTTAATATTTTCTATACATGAAAATTGGTGTTCCTAAAGAAATTAAAAATAATGAGAGCCGTATTGGTATGACTCCAGGTGGTGTTTTTGAACTTGTTAAAAACAATCACGAAGTATTTATACAATCAACAGCTGGTATTAATAGCGGCTTTTTAGATGAAGCTTATATAACCGCTGGCGCGACAATTCTTGATACTATCGAGGAGATTTATGCTATAGCTGATATGATTATTAAGGTGAAAGAACCTATTGAAGAAGAATATAGCTTAATCAAAAAAGATCAAATAGTTTTTACATATTTTCATTTTGCATCAAGCGAGCCGTTAACTAAAGCAATGATTGAGAGTGGTGCCGTATGTATTGCTTATGAAACTGTTGAGGATAGAGAAGGCGGCTTGCCGTTATTAACGCCAATGTCTGAGGTGGCAGGAAGAATGTCTATTCAGCAAGGCGCAAAATATTTAGAAAAACCTTTAAAGGGCCGAGGCCTATTGCTAGGGGGTGTTCCTGGTGTTCCTCCTGGAAAAGTGTTAATTCTTGGTGCTGGAGTTGTTGGTATTCAAGCTGCTAAAATGGCATCGGGAATGGGAGCGCAAGTAACTATCTTAGATATTGACATGAAACGTTTACGTTATGCATCGGATGTTTTACCTGCCAATTGCTTTACTGAGTTTTCTAACGAATACAATATTAGAGCACATATTAAAACCCACGATTTAATTATTGGAGGTGTTTTACTAAAAGGTAAAAAGGCACCTAATTTAATTACTAGAGACATGCTTAAAACCATGAAATCTGGCGCTGTAATTGTTGATGTTGCTGTAGATCAAGGAGGTTGTGTTGAAACTACAAGGCCAACTACTCATGAAGATCCTATTTATATTATTGATGAAATTGTGCATTATTCAGTAGCAAATATGCCGGGAGCTGTCCCTTACACCTCTACTTTAGCACTTACAAATGTTACTACAGGTTATGCCATAAAAATAGCTAATATGGGCTGGGAAAAAGCCATGGAAGCTGATCCAGGACTTCAAAAAGGCTTGAATATTTCTAAAGGAGAAGTTATTTATAAAGAAATTATTGAAACGTTTGACTGGGTTTCATAAAGTTATATAAGTATTACATTTAAAATCCTGACAAATTTTCCTAATTTTAATTTAGAAAAATTTGGCGGGGTTTTTGCTTATGGGAAATAAGAGTCAAGAATAGAATCTTCACTATCTTTAAAAAGTAATTAAATTTTAAAAAAATGATTGGATATTATATATTATTAGGTGCTATTGCACTTGTTAGTTGGTTAGTGAGTAGAAAACTAAAGAAGAAGTTTGAAAAATACTCTAAAGTACAATTGCGTAATGGCATGAGCGGAAGAGAAATTGCTGAAAAAATGTTGGCAGACCATGGTATTTCTGATGTTGAAGTTATTTCAACCCCAGGGCAATTAACGGACCATTACAATCCAAAAAACAAAACAGTAAATTTAAGTGAATCTGTTTATAACCAACGAAATGCTTCAGCTGCAGCTGTAGCAGCACACGAATGTGGACATGCTGTGCAACATGCTCAAGCTTACGAATGGTTAAAAATGCGCTCTGCATTAGTACCTGTTGTTAGTGTGACATCTGGCATGTCACAGTGGGTTGTTATTGGCGGACTTATGCTTGGTGCAGCGGCAGGAATTGGTATTGGTTATTACGTTGCTGTTGCTGGAATAGTAATGATGGGTTTTGCAACCTTATTTAGTTTTATTACGTTACCAGTAGAGTACGACGCAAGTAACCGTGCATTAGCATGGTTAAAAAATAAAAACATGGTGTCTCAGCAAGAATATGCAGGTTCTGAAGATGCGCTTAAATGGGCGGCAAGAACCTATTTAGTTGCTGCCATTGGTGCTTTAGCTTCTTTAGTATATTGGGCACTTCAAGTGTTTGGTGGTTCCAGGGATTAATTCCTTTTTAAATTATAACTTTAAAGCCCTGAAATAGTTTCAGGGCTTTTTTGTTTCTTTACACGAAAAGAATTCCCAGAATGCTTAGTGTTCTAGGTTTTTTTTTCATTTGTCATTCTCGCGAATGTGGGAATCTAAATCAAAAATCAAAAATGAATCATCATTCAAAATACTATAAAAAGCACTTAAAAACCTATCAAGTAGAGGTCCAAAAACTGTTTAAAAAGATGACAGTTTTAAGTGTATACCGACTTTTAGTTTTTTTAATTACAGTTATTGGAATATATATAACATTCGAGAACTGGCAGGTAGCTGTGTTTATAGGAATTGCAGGAGTTGCTATTTTTCTGTATTTATTATCAAAATACAACGATATTAAGGCTAATAGAAATTTCAATGAAGCTTTAGTAAAAATAAATCAAGAAGAAATAAATATAGCTTCGGGCGATTTCCATCACAGAGATGGAGGTTTACAATTTCAAGACCCTAATCATTTTTATAGCTTAGATATTGATTTGTTTAGTCGGGGTTCTTTTTTTCAATTTATTAATAGAACCACCATAAATGAAGGGACTCAAAAACTGGCAGACGCCTTAAAAGCTAATAATATTAATAATATTGTTTTAAGACAGGAAGCTATTAAAGAATTAAGTTCAATACCAAAGTGGCGCCAACATTATTCTGCGACATCAAGTTTGGTTTCGGTTGAAACACCAGTAAAACAAATTATTAGTTGGTTGCATAATTATAAGGCTTTTTTGCCAAAAAAAATGAAGTGGCTTCCTTTAGGATTTACATTGCTTTCCGTTATTATAATTGGTTTAAGTTTTTTCAAGTTAATTGATGCCACTTTTATTGGGTATTGGTTGCTTTTGGGGTTGGTTATTACGGGGATTTATGTTAAAAAAATAAACGTTTTATCTGCCAATACCGATAAGGTTAAAGAGACGTTTCGTCAATACGCATCGCTTCTAAAATTGATTGAGAGCGAATCGTTTTCTTCAGAATTATTACAGCAAAAACAAAAGCAAATTCAACAAGAAGGAAAAAAAGCGTCTATTATTTTTAAAGAACTGTCAAAGGACTTAGACGCTTTAGACAACCGAAACAATTTAATTTCGGCTATTTTTGGAAACGGATTGTTTCTGTCGGATATTAAAAATAGTTTTCACATTGAACAGTGGATTATTGAACACGGAGGTAAAGTGGAAGATTGGTTTGAAGTGGTTTCGTTTTTTGATGCCTACAATTCCTTAGGTAATTTTGCTTTTAACCATCCCGATTTTGTGTTTCCATCCATAGAAGAACATGGATCCGTTATAAAAGCGGATAGTCTGGGGCATCCGTTACTAAATAAAAACAAACGTGTAGATAGTAATTTAACTATTGAAAACCAACAATTTTTTATTGTTACGGGAGCTAATATGGCAGGGAAAAGCACGTTTTTAAGAACCGTTTCCTTGCATATTGTTATGGCAAATGTGGGGTTGCCTGTTTGTGCTAAAACAAGTAGTTATTCGCCTGTAAAACTTATTACAAGTATGCGAACTACCGATTCATTAACCGATGATAGTTCGTATTTCTTTTCAGAATTAACACGTTTAAAATACATTGTTGACGCGATTCAAAAAGAGCCCTATTTTATTGTTTTAGATGAAATTTTAAAAGGAACCAACAGTACTGATAAAGCCATTGGTTCTCGAAAATTTGTTGAAAAATTAATAGCTTCAAATGCTACAGGTATTATTGCAACCCACGATTTAAGTTTGTGTGAGATTGAAAAAGAACTCGACCAAATAAAAAATTATTATTTTGATGCTGAAATTATTAATGACGAGCTTTATTTTGATTATACATTAAAAGAAGGGGTTTGTAAAAATATGAATGCTTCTTTTTTATTGAAAAAGATGAATATTGTTTAAATTTAACCATGCAACATACCTCAAAACTTCCAAATGTACGAACTACCATTTTTTCAGTAATGAGTGCTTTGGCAACCAAGCACCATGCTATTAATTTATCACAAGGTTTTCCAGATTTTGACAGCGACCAAAAATTAATCGATTTGGTTAGTAAAGCAATGAATTCGGGCTACAATCATTACGCGCCTATGCTTGGTAATTTGGAGTTGCGAGAGGCTATATCTAAAAAATTCAATCTACTGTATAATACCAGTTACCACCCTGAAAACGAAATTACTATTACAGCAGGGGCAACTCAAGCTATTTTCACCATCATTACCACCTTTATAAAACCAAATGATGAGGTTATTATTTTCAGGCCAGCATATGATAGTTATCAACCAGCTATTGAGTTAAATGGAGGACTAGCGGTCTCCGTTCAATTACAGGCTTCGAATAATTTTAAAGTAGATTGGAATGAAGTGAAGGAAAAGATAAATAGTCAAACCAAAATGATTATTGTTAATACACCTCATAATCCAACAGGTTCTGTGTTTTCAAAAGAAGATATGTTGCAATTACAAAACCTAACTAAAAATACGAATATAATAGTTTTAAGTGATGAGGTTTACGAGCATATGATTTATGATGATGAAAAACACCAAAGCACCTGCTTATTTCCCGATTTAAAATCTCGAAGTTTTGTAGTGGCATCTTTTGGTAAAACCTTTCACAACACAGGTTGGCGCATTGGGTATTGTTGCGCACCTAGGGAGTTAATGCAAGAGTTTGTTAAGGCACATCAGTTTAATGTTTTTTGCGTGCATCACCCTACTCAAAAGGGAATTGCCGACTATTTGGAAGCGCCTAAACATTATTTGGAGTTATCGGATTTTTATCAAAAAAAAAGAAATTTATTTCTAAATTTAATCAAAGATTCTAGGTTTAAATTTACACCATCAAAAGGCACCTATTTTCAGGTATTAGACTATTCAGTTATAACTAACGAACATGATGTTGATTTTGCAAAACGATTAACTATTGATTTTGGAATTGCATCTATTCCTTTATCTGTTTTTAATAGTAATAATGTAGATAATAAAGTGCTCCGGTTTTGTTTTGCGAAAACCGATGACACTTTAAAGAAAGCAGCACATATTTTAAATAGAATATAATGATACAGAACGAACTTAAAGTAACCATAATTCAATCGGATTTAGTTTGGGAAAATCCTAAAAAAAACCGAAAAAATTTTTCAGAAAAAATAGATTCTATTTTGAAGGAAGTGGATGTTATTGTGCTTCCTGAGATGTTTGCTACAGGATTTACAATGAATGCAGAAGCTGTTGCCGAAACAATGGACGGAAAAACAGTAAGCTGGATGCAAAAAAAAGCTGCAAAAACTGGAGCTGCCATTGTTGGAAGTCTTATAATTGTTGAAGCAGGAAATTATTATAATCGCTTACTTTTTGTTGAGCCTACAGGAACTATTACAAGCTACGATAAGAAGCATACTTTTACGCTAGCTGGAGAGGACAAAGTTTTCTCGGCAGGTAGTAAAAAGGTAATTATAGAGTATAAAGGCTGGAAGATTTGTACCTTGGTTTGTTATGACTTACGATTTCCGGTTTGGGCAAGAAACACTGAAAATTACGATGTTTTAATGTATGTTGCCAATTGGCCCAAACCAAGGATTATAGCTTGGGACATCTTGTTAAAAGCACGCGCCATTGAAAATATGAGTTATGTTATTGGTGTAAATAGAGTCGGGTTAGACCAACTTCAAAATGAATATTCAGGAAATTCTGCCGTATATGATGTTTTGGGAAATGCCATGACTACTGTAAAACCAAATAAGGAACATATCGAAATAGTGGTTTTAGACCGGAATCATATCAACTTTTATCGAAATAAACTTAAATTTTTAGATGATAGAGATGCTTTTACTCTGGTGTAAATTCAAGGGTTTCGGGGTATCCCCAATCTGCCCTCACTTCAATTTCTTTAAAGTGGCTCACCCGCTCTGGCTGTGTTTTTTTAAGATAACTCCCAGTGTCGTATTTCCTATTGCCATTAGTATCATGTATAACCCTAATGTAATAAGTACTTGCAATTAAATTCAAAAAATCGATATCTCCCTGTTTTGTAATATATTGTTCAGCTTTTACCTCGCCTTTTTCAGTAGTTAATTGTATTATAAGCGGGTATGTAGCATTTATTAAAGTAAATCGCACAAAGCCAAAGTCCGATGCTTTTTTTGTTGAAACAGAATAATTTAAGGTGTCGTTTTTATTGTCGAAAAAATCCACAAAAGCTTCTGGTAATATTTGCAGGTTATATTTGTTTTCTTCCTTCTTTTTAAAGTTGAAAACATAATTATTATTTATAGTGTCGAATTCTGAAGTAAAATCAACTTTAGTAGAATCTTTATCTATTATGGTAACTTTTGAAGCGTCAAAACTAAAAAAGGGTATGCTTCCTCTAATTTTAAAGGGCTCGTCTAACCGAATGGTTCCGGTCGGAGTAGATTTAATAGTTAATGAGTCTTTTTTTTGTTCTCTAATTTTTACGTTAAAATCTTTCTCAAAGTTTTGGTGAGACACTTTAAAATCAAGTGAATCTACCTCTAGTTTAGGCTTGTACCAATAGTATAGCGTGTCTTTCGTTTCATCTTTTGTTACGCGATAATCAAAATCGGCGGGTATTTCAGACTTTATTTTAATTTTCATTTTGGTATAATCCCCTTCATAACCAAAAGCAATTTTTTCTTCTGCGGCTATGAAAGGTTTCGAAGGTTTAAAATCGAGGTCTTCAGAAAATAATTTTAGTGTGTATAATGTATCGGTTGGGACAGTAATGAAACGTTTATAAAAGCCTATTTGATCTGCTTTTTGTTGAAATTTATTATCGTTATTACCATCTTTTAATGCCATGAGCATATATGTTCCTGCCTTAATATTTTCTATTGAAAACGTGGTAAGACTGTCTAAAGTATTGGTAATATATTTAGGAGGCTTTTTGTAAATAATGGAGTCTGTAAAGGTAGAATCTACTTCGTAAAGTGCAACATTTACAAAAGTTTCAGGTTGTCTTTTTAAAGCATCCATAATATTTCCCTTAACGTTTAACGAATCTATGTAATTCCCCGTAGAAAATACATATCTGTAGTATGGATATGGGTTTCCTTCGTTATTATCGGTAATACTATTTCCAAAATTAAAAGCATACGTAGTATTCGGTTGGAGCGTGTCAAAAATTTTAATGGTAATATATTTACTTGCAGAACCAAGAGGCGTGATTTCTGGTTGGGTATTCATGGGTGGCGAAATAACAAGTTGTTTACTAAGGTCTTTAATTTTAACATACTCATT
This sequence comes from Mariniflexile sp., assembly GCA_051275695.1. GTDB lineage: Bacteria > Bacteroidota > Bacteroidia > Flavobacteriales > Flavobacteriaceae > Mariniflexile. The sequence goes on along the minus strand of JBNMNO010000036.1, from coordinate 2,523 downwards.
AAAGTAAATTTTAATAGTTTTAGCTTTAAAGTTTGTAGTAAAATTTATTGGCACTTCTTCAATAATTACAGGAGGTGTTTCATCTTTTGGACCACCTTCAGGAGTCCCTCTATTTGCACAATTTACAATTACGAGACCTATAAATACTAGTAAAATAAAATTTGAAAGGGTTTTGTTCATTACCAATTTTAAATTTTTTAGCAAACCTACATAATTTTAGAGATATAACGGCTAACTGTTTAGGCTATTGCGATGGTAGCAATACTAATTTTTATATTTTTTGCTTTATTTAAAACCGATATACAGGCCTCTAAAGTGGCTCCTGTAGTTATTAAATCATCCACTAAAAGCACATGTTTATTTTCAATAGAGGCATCATTTAGTATCGTAAACAATTCATCTGTGTTATTCCAACGGGTAAACCTGTTTTTAGTGGTTTGCGATGTAGTATTGGTTACTTTTAAAAGCACATCATCTTTATAATCGGCATCCAATGCTTTTGCAATTTGCTGCCCAAATTTAGTAACCTGATTATAGCCTCTTTTTTTAAGTTTGTTTTTATGTAGTGGCACAGGTATCACCACATCAACATATTTATAAGGCTCTAAATCTTTTAATTCGCCTCCTAGCCAATTTCCTAGAAAAAATCCAATGTTCTCATAACCTTTGTATTTTAATCCATGAACAAGTTGCTGTACAATCCCCTTCTTTTCAAACCGAAATAGCGCGGTTCCATTTTCAATTTTTGCACGGCCATAAAGCACTTTTGCTACCGAATCGTCATCATCAAAATGAAAATTTGTAACCGGTAAATCGTGCCGGCAATCTACACAAATAGTCTCCTCATTATCATTCAATAAATTCAGGCATGCATAACATACTTTAGGGAATAATAAGTCGACTATGGGTTTAAGCATAAATTAAAAAATCACGTTCTGTAAACTTAATTAAAAAACACCAAATTAAAATACTAATTATTTGGGCGTTACCGCAAGGGTCGTGCTTTTCGTTGCAATCTTTTTAAAAAGTCATAATCATTACGAAGCCAATTTTTATTTACTGTGGCACTCTATTTATCATGTAAATAAGAGTTTTTAGTTTTTTAAAAAGGATTTCCACTGCAATCCCTAACGCAAAACACAAGCTAATTAGAACTTATATCTAAAAATAAACGAATTGAACACTTAATTTTTAACAAAGTACGCTTCTAGTTTGGTGCGGTTTTTTATTTTTGCATCATGGCAAATAATGAAGATCAATTTAAAAAAGTAATCTCTCACGCTAAGGAGTATGGTTACGTGTTTCAAAGTAGTGAAATCTACGATGGATTAAGTGCGGTTTACGACTACGCACAAAACGGTGCAGAACTTAAGAAAAATATACGCGACTACTGGTGGAAAGCCATGGTGCAAATGAACGATAATATTGTGGGTATTGATGCTGCCATTTTTATGCATCCCACCACATGGAAAGCGTCGGGTCACGTTGATGCCTTTAACGACCCGTTAATTGATAATAAAGACTCTAAAAAGCGTTATAGAGCCGATGTTTTGATTGAAGACTATTGTGCTAAAATTGAAGCTAAAATTGATAAAGAAGTTGAAAAAGCAGCAAAACGTTTTGGAGATGCTTTTAATAAAGAAGAGTTTGTTTCAACAAATACACGTGTTGTAGAATATCAAGAAAAAATAAATGCGACGCTTACACGTATGGCAAAATCTTTAGAAAACGAAGATTTAGCAGATGTTAAGGCGCTAATTGAAGAATTAGAAATTGCGGACCCCTTAACCGGAAGCAGAAATTGGACAGAAGTAAAACAATTTAATTTAATGTTTGGCACTAAAATAGGTGCTTCTGCAGAGAATTCAATGGATTTATATTTACGACCAGAAACCGCTCAAGGTATTTTTGTCAACTTTTTAAATGTTCAAAAAACAGGCCGATTAAAAATTCCTTTCGGAATTGCTCAAACAGGAAAAGCTTTTAGAAATGAAATTGTTGCAAGACAATTTATTTTTAGAATGCGTGAGTTTGAACAAATGGAAATGCAATTTTTTATTAAACCAGGCACTCAAAAAGAATGGTTTGAACACTGGAAAGAAACCAGAATGAAATGGCATTTATCTTTGGGGTTAGGAATAGAGAATTACCGTTTTCATGACCATGAAAAATTAGCACATTACGCCGATGCTGCAACCGATATCGAGTTTAAATTTCCTTTCGGATTTAAAGAGTTAGAGGGGATTCATTCGCGTACCGATTTCGATTTATCGCAGCATGAGAAATTCTCTGGAAAAAAATTACAGTATTTTGATCATGAAGAGAATAAAAGCTATACTCCTTATGTTTTAGAAACATCCATTGGGTTAGACCGTATGTTTTTAGCTGTTTTTTCGAATTCATTAGTTGAAGAGGAATTAGAGAACAATACAACCCGAACTGTTTTAAAATTACCCGCCGTTTTGGCGCCAATAAAAGCGGCTATTTTACCATTGGTTAAAAAAGATGGCTTGCCAGAAATTG
>JBNMNO010000035.1:0-24139 GCA_051275695.1 Mariniflexile sp. | reverse complement strand
TCCATTTTTCCAAAATTAATTCTGGATCGGTGGTATATTCAATAACTACGTCGTCATCATGTATGGAGGTAGAAATAATAGGATTTCCTAGTTTTTTTACAATTTCTAAAGCAATATTGTTCGCGGGAATACGTATACCCACTGTTTTCTTCTTTTTAAAAGGATTTGGCAAAGTGCTAGAACCAGGAAGGATGAAGGTATAAGGACCAGGTAATGCTCGTTTCAATATTTTAAATATGGAATTATCAATCTGCTTAACGTAATCACTTAAATTACTAAGGTCGTGACAAACAAACGAAAAATTAGCCTTTTCTAGTTTGATGTTTTTAATTTGTGCAACACGCTCAAGAGCCTTTAAATTATTAATATCACATCCTAAACCATAAACAGTATCGGTTGGGTATATGATTAAACCTCCTCGTTTTAGAACAGCAACCACCCTATCAATTTCTTTGGGATTGGGATTTTCTTCATATATTCTAATAAACTCAGCCATAATCTATATCCTTCTTTACTTTTACAAAATAATTAATATTTAGCTTAGGATACGGCATTTAATTGTAATCTTTTTAAAAAGCATGAAATAAACGCTAAGTATAGAGCTTTTTAGCACATAACTATTATATGTTTCATTAAATTTGCACTGTAATAAAATTTACATCACTAAATCATTGAATACGCAACCTATGATTACTTCGGTATATGAAAAGCTTTTGCTAATTGACAATCCTCCACTTATATCTATAATTATTTGCACATATAATCGTGCAGAATACTTAAATACTTGTATAAATAGTATTATAAATCAATCCAATAAAAATTGGGAATTAATTATTGTTGATGACGGCAGTGATGATAATACTTTTGAAATTGTAAACGGATATTTAATAAAATACTCAAACATCAGGTATGTAAAACACCAAAATATTAAACTTGCACTATCAAGAAATATTGGTTTACTGCTTTCTTTGGGCAAGTATATTACATTTCTGGATAGCGATGATACGTTTAAAGAAAACCATATTGAAAGTCGTTTAGATTTTATGACTCAAAACCCTCTTATAGATTTAATATATGGAGGCGTAGAATTAAATGAGGAAATTTTTGTTGCAGACTACTATAAACCAGGAAAACTAATAAATGTAGAAAACTGTGTTTTAGGTTCTACTTTTTTTGGAAAAAGAAAGGTGTTTTTTGAAATCGCAGGATATAATAACCTTAATTACGGTGAAGACACTGAGTTTTTAGAAAGAGCTGAAAAGAAATTTAATGTTCATAAATTGGCCGAACCTAAAACTTATATTTATACACGTGCCCAAAATAGCATAAGTATGACAAAAAGTATTTTTTAAAAAAAATAATTTATTAGAAAATAATTTTCAAGTCACAAAACTTGGTGTTTTTTTCTTGAAAACAGCTTATCCAATTACCTCCAGCTTTGCAAAGCGCAATAACAACTTTTTAACCCCTCCGTGTTGAAAGTTAATTTCAGCCTTAACATCAGCACCTGCTCCTTCTATTTTTAATACTTCACCCGTACCAAAACGAATGTGTTTAACAAGATTACCAACTACTAATTTGCTGTCAAATAGGTTTGTATTTTCACTAGCTTTAGCAACTGGTTTTAAATTTTTAGGTGTGGTTATATGAAACTTAACTGGTTCTTCTTTTGCAGAGTTACTCTTTTTAAACACTGCTTGTTTTGCTGGTTTAAATCGTATAGTATTAGGTTCAACATCGCCGAAAATATCGGCATCTAACATCGGGTTAAAACGGCGTTCTTCAATTGGGGTTACAATATCTAAATACTGCTCGTCTATTTCTTCAATAAAACGACTAGGTTCAGAATCAATTAATTTTCCCCAACGATAACGTGACAAAGCATAAGTTAAATACGCTTGTTTTTCGGCACGTGTTACCGCCACGTAAAACAATCTTCGCTCCTCTTCTAGTTCACTCCGAGTTCCCATACTCATAGCGCTCGGAAACAGATCTTCTTCCAAACCTACAATAAACACATACGGAAATTCTAAACCTTTAGCCAAATGTATGGTCATTAAAGCCACGTGATCTGGATCACCTTTATCTGCATCAATATCGGTTGCCAAAGCAACATCTTCCAAAAACTCTGCTAACGATCCCGTGGTGTCTGCCAATTCTTTCTGACCTTCCACAAAATCCTTCATACCGTTTAAAAGCTCTTCAATATTCTCCATTCTGGTAACTCCTTCGGGTGTTCCATCCTTTTTAAACTCTCTTATTAAACCACTGGTTCTGGAAACATGTTCGGCTAATTCAAAAACATCGGCAGTTTGATTCAATACTTGGTAACTTTCTATCATAGTTACAAAATCTTGAAGTTTTGACTTTGTACCTGAATTTATTTTAACATCAGTCTTATCGATGTTTTTCATCACTTCAAAAATAGTCCGCTTATACCCATTCGCAGCAACTATTAATCGATCCATCGTGGTATCACCAATGCCTCGAGGCGGAAAATTAATAACACGTTTTAAAGCTTCCTCATCGGCTGGATTAATAACCAATCGTAAATACGATAATACATCTTTAATTTCTTTCCGTTGGTAAAATGAGAGTCCTCCATAAATTCTATATGGCAAATCTCGTTTGCGCAATGCATCTTCAATAGCACGAGATTGTGCATTGGTTCTATATAAAATAGCAAAATCACTATTTTTTAAATGATATTGCATTTTGTTTTCCCAAATAGTACTTGCCACATAACGCCCTTCATCACCATCGGTTAACGACCTGTTTACTATAATTTTTTCACCTTCATCATTAGCAGTCCATACTACCTTATCAAGTTTTGTTTGATTTTTATCAATGATAGAATTAGCAGCATTCACAATGTTTTTTGTTGATCGGTAGTTTTGCTCTAATCGAAAAACCTTCACATCGTCATAATCTTTCTGAAAGTTTAAAATATTATTGATATTCGCTCCTCTGAAGGCATAAATACTTTGAGCATCATCACCAACCACACAGATGTTTTGAAATTTATCAGATAAAGCTCTCACAATTAAATACTGTGAGTGATTTGTATCCTGGTACTCATCAACCAAAATGTATTTAAATCGGGTTTGATATTTCATCAACACCTCCGGGAAACGTGTTAACAACTCATTGGTTTTTAATAACAAATCATCAAAATCCATAGCGCCAGATTTAAAACAACGCTCTACATACTCTTTATAGACATCTCCCATTTTAGGGCGTCTGGCCATAGCGTCAGCCTCTTTTAGTTCTGGGTTTTGAAAATAAGCTCGAACCGTAATTAAACTGTTTTTATAAGACGAAATTCTAGAACGAACTTGCTTGTATTTATAAATATCTTTATCAAGATTCATTTCCTTAATAATAGATGCTATTAATCTATCCGAATCTTGAGTATCATAAATAGTGAAGTTGCTTGGATACCCTAATCTATCAGCTTCAATTCGCAAAATTTTTGCAAAAACGGAGTGAAACGTTCCCATCCATAAATTCTTCGCTTCGCTTGTCCCAACAATAGTTGCGATACGATCTTTCATCTCGCGTGCTGCTTTATTGGTAAATGTTAACGATAATATATTAAACGGGTCTACACCCTCGCTCATTAAATAAGCAATACGATAAGTAAGTACACGTGTTTTACCAGAACCTGCACCAGCAATAATAATCATTGGTCCATCTTTTTGTAGGGTAGGTTCTAGTTGTGCTTCGTTTAACTGATTTAAATATTTTTCCAAAACTTCATATTATTTTACGACGTGAAATTAACCATTGTTGTGCTTTTAATTAAACGGATTTATTAATAATTATAAACAATTCCATGTGTTATGGTTTATTTTATTTTGAATATCTTTAAACTTGAAAATTAAAAGTCTTTCAATTTTATTATGAAGTACATCCTGTTCTTTTTTATATTCTGTGGAATTACCATGGCCTACACACAAAATGATCTCGACAAACAATTTGAAGACATTGAAGCTAAAGTTATTTCGTGGCGACGTGATTTTCATAAAAACCCAGAATTATCAAATAGAGAATTTAAAACTGCTGAAAAAATTGCAAAACACTTAAAATCGCTAGGAATGGACGTTCAAACTGGTGTTGCCCATACGGGTGTTGTGGGTGTTTTAAAAGGAAATTTTCCTGGGAAAGTAATTGCTTTACGTGCCGATATTGATGCCCTTCCAGTTACAGAACGCAACGATTTACCTTTTAAATCTACCATAGAATCCGAATTTTTAGGCACAAAAACAGGTGTAGCACATGCTTGTGGTCATGATGCACATACTGCCATTTTAATGGGGGTTGCAGAAATTCTTTCAAAAAACAAAGATAAAATTCATGGCACAGTAAAATTTATTTTTCAACCTGCTGAAGAAAGTCCCCCTCCAGGAGAAGAAGGGGGTTCAAGACTTATGATTAAAGAAGGCGTTTTAGAAGACCCAAAAGTGGATGCTATTTTTGGTTTGCACATACGGTCTGGTGTGAACGTAGGTGAAATTCATTTTAAACCAGGTGGCGCCATGGCAGCTGTTGAGCGTTTTGAAATTCATGTTACCGGAAAACAAACTCATGGTTCTGAGCCTTGGAACGGGGTTGATCCCATACTAATTTCTGCAAAAATTATTGATGGTTTACAAACCATTATAAGTCGAGAATCCGAATTAATAAACGAAGCAGCCGTTATTACCGTTGGAAAAATAACCAGTGGTGTCCGTTTTAATATCATTCCCGAAACTGCTGAATTAATTGGTACGGTAAGAACTTTAGACCCCGACATGAAATCATTAATTATTCGACGTATGACTGAAATGACGGAAACCATAGCCAAAGCCTACAGAGGTTCAGCAACCATTTCTTTTACTAATGAAACGGCTATTACTTACAACGACCATGATTTAGTTTCAAAAATGCTTCCATCATTAAAAAAAGTGGTTGGTGCAGAAAATGTTGTTCAAATTAAAGCTGAAACTATAGGGGAAGATTTTTCCTATTTTCAAGAAGTGGTACCTGGGTTTTATTTCTATTTAGGCGGTATGACCAAAGGCAATACCAAATCATTTTCACATCATACACCAGATTTCTTCATCGATGAAAGCGGATTACTATTAGGGGTGAAAGCATTTACACAAATTACTTTTGATTTTTTAAATAATTAAATAGGGAATCCTAATTTACATGATGGGGTTCAATTTTAATTGACTTAATATTATTAACAATAAGAGATTTATTCTTTTAAAAAAAAATAAAACTTAGATTTATAACAAATTATCCGTTGTTTTTACTTCTATGCAAAATTTAAAAGATTGTTTATATTTGTGAGGAAATTATACTAGAAGTAAAACCCAAACCAATTAAATTGCTATGGAAACTAACAGAGTTATAGATTTATTTTTATTTGCTATACCATCATTAATCACAGGACTTATTGCGTATTACTTTTTTAAAGAACACACCAAGAATGAAGATGGCAGAAGACGCTTCCTGTTAAAAAAAGAACTGCAGGTTAATACCTTACCAACCCGATTGCAAGCCTATGAACGAATGACGCTTTTTTTAGAACGAATAACACCTTCAAATTTACTAATTAGAGTTGCTCCAGTATCCTCAAATAAAGAATCTTACGAAGCTTTAATTGTACAAAACATTGAACAGGAATTTGAGCACAATTTATCGCAGCAAATCTACATCAGCGAAAAATGTTGGAACATAATTAATGCAGCAAAAAGCGCTACGATTCAATTAATAAGAAAAGCTAGTTTGCTCGAAAAAACAGATACTGCAAACAAACTTAGAGAAGTGGTATTGACCGAAATGATGGAACGACGTTCTCCCAGTGATGCCGCGCTTTCATTTTTAAAAGATGAAGTTAGTGACTTATGGTAATTTATTGATTTCTAAATTCGTCCATTTTAATTCCATTTTTATTTTTTGATTCAGCATAGTCAAAGCCTTGTTTCCACCAAGACTTCATAAGTTTTTTATTAAATATTAAAGAATTTTCAGTTAATTTTGAAGGTGTATAATACAAATTTAGTTTTACATTGTTATTCTTAGCAGCCAATTTGCCTATTTCTATATCACTTCGTTCAACTTGATCTAATAAATGTCCAAATAAACTAAGCATCAATGAAAAAGGGTTTTTACCAAGTACTTTATTATATTCTAAATTCTCACTTTCTAAAACAATAGCATCAACTTCTGTCGCACCTCTTAAAATAGCCTCCCTAATTGGTATTACGCAACCTAGACCCCCATCGGCATATTCAAAACCATTTCTCTTTGCCAAAGACATAAATGGTATGTAATTACACGAAATCCATATCCAATCACAAAACTCTTCATAACTAAACTCTTTAATGGACTTATACTCTACTCTGTTTTTTGACAGGTTTGAAACGGTAACAATAACATCTTCTTTTGTAGCTCTTACAATTTCATATTCTTCTTTAGTGAAATTTCTTTTTATATTTCTTCTTAAGGCGTTACTCTCTCCAAAGGTTCGTTTCCTTTTAACAAACTGAAGAATTGAATTGAAATAATTAATTGTCACATATTCACGATCTCCCTTTCTGCGTTGTATAAAAGGATTGATGCTAAAAATGGTTTTTTGATTTACATTAGTAAAAATGTCATAAACTTTAGGAATGTTATTTAAAGCTAAATGAGGAACTAATAAACTCCCCGTCGATGTGCCCAAGAACATATCATACTCACGCCCTTCTTTCTCCATAAGATACTGTGCCACACCCCCGGCATATGCCCCTTTACTTCCACCACCAGATACTACTAATGCCCTCATAATTAAATTTTAAGTGTACTTATTTCTTGATTTTTAGTTTGTGCATAATCATAACCGCTTTGCCACCATTTAGTCATTTTTTCTTTATTAAAAATAAGTGAGTTGGTGGTTAAAACTGTGGGTGCAAAATAAAAATTTATAATCACATCATTATGGCTTGCCGAAAATTTTCCGATTCTAATATTTTGGTCCTCAATTCTATCTAACATAAAAGCAAACATATTTGTTAATAGGGAAAAGGGGTTTTTAGACGGCATTCTATTTAACTGATTAATTTCTGTTTGTAAAATAATAGCATCCACTTCTGTGGCTCCACGACTTATAGCCTCTTCAATAGGCACCATATTTCCCATTCCACCATCTGCATATTCGCATCCGTCTTTTTTTACTAAGGTCATAAACGGCGTGTAATTGCATGAAATCCAAATCCAATCTACGAATTCCTCATAATCAAACGCTTTCAAGCTTTTATACTCCACTTGATTTAGAGATAAATTTGAAACCGTAACAACCACGTCTTTAGACGATTCCTTTAAATACAAAAATTCGTCTTCCGTTAAAGTGTCTTTAATTAAATTTCTTAAATTATGGCTTTCTCCAAAGGTTTTACTACCTCTTAAAAAATTAAAAATAACGCTCAAATGATTAATGCCAATATTTTGGGTACCGTGTTTTTCCTTAATAACAAATGGGCACACATCAAAAATACTATCGTTAGTAACACCTGTATAAACTGCCTTAATTTTTTCGATTTTATGAAGGGCCAAATGAGACGCTAATAAACTACCCGTAGAAGTACCAATATACAATTGGTAATCATGTTTAAGTTCTTCAATAAGATACTGGGCAACACCACCTGCAAAGGCTCCTTTACTGCCGCCTCCTGAAATTACTAATGCTTTCATTTAATGCTCATTTTTCTCTAAATTAGTAATTAAAGTCTTATATTTTTCGTCTTTCTTTAAATATTCCAGCAAACTTTTTGAATATTCTTTAAAACGCCAATTATGATGTTTAGTGGCATTTATCAAATTAAATATTACAGTTTCATTATAGATTCCCATTGCATTTAAATAGGTAAAGGCAGTTTCTCTTTTTTCAAAATCATAATTAGGACTTGTATAACCAACTAATTCACTAAAATAATCCTGTTTATTTACTTCTTCAAAATCTTGCGTGTTTAATACTAAAGCAATCCATAACATTCGGATAGATTTATTATTAAAACCTTGAATTTCTTTGGTTTTTTCTAAATACTTAAATTTGTCCTTTGGAAAATTGTTACACAAATTGAACAAGGCCGTTTCTAGTGTGATATAAGAGTTATCATTTAAAAGCGATTCGTAGTCTTCTTTTAATTCTAATGGAATTTCTTTTAGATTTTGAGCGATAGCTTGACGGACTTTTATACTATTGTTAAAATCTTCTTTTTTTATAAGATTGGGGTTTTGGGAAATAACTTTAATTTTGACTTCATCAGAAATTTTAGAAGACACATATAAATCGCATTTAGGATTATAGACTTTACAATCGGTCGTTAAGTATTCATCAATAAACTTTGATTTATTGAGACTTTCTAAAACTTTTTTATATTCAAAATCAGCACTTTCCAACCAAATTTTTACAAATTCACTTAAATCTTGCCCACTCGCCTTTTCTACTTCACTTATAAAATCATTAGTTTCTACATTCTTAAATTTATTTTTTAAAAGATAGTTTTTTACTGCTTTTTTAAAGGCTTTAGCACCTACTTGCTCTCGCATTATATGCAATACCCAAGCTCCTTTTTTATAAAAGGTGATGCTACTTGATTTTGAGTCCAATAATGAAGTGCTTTGTCCTGCATTATCTTGCTCTAATAATTCTTGAGCATATTCGTATAACCTCCAATAGTAATAGTCTTCTCCAAACACCTCCTTTTCGGCTAATAAGGCATAATACGTTGCAAACCCTTCTTGCAACCAATGGTGTGTTCCAGATGTTTCTGTAACCAAATCTCCAAACCATTGGTGCGCCAATTCGTGTGCATTCACGTTTACATAATTTTTGTCTATAAAAGCAATGGAATCAATTACAAAACTATCTGTAAAAATGGTAGCACTCGTGTTTTCCATACCCGCATAAAGAAAATCTTTTACAGGTATTTGTTTATAATTTTGCCACGGATACAGAACGCTAATTTCTTCTTCAAGAAAATCAAACATACGTTTGGTAAAGCGGTAAGTCGGTTCCACTTTTGCAGAATCTTCTGGGTAATAATACATTTCTAAAGGAATACCGCTTTTAGAAGTTTCTACTTTTTTCTTGTATTTACCTATAGCCAAAGCGATTAAATAGCTAGACATAGGTTGTTGCATATCATAATGCCAAGTGGTTGTTGATTCGTTGATTTGTTTATTTGCAAGTTTCCCATTTGCTACAACTTCAAAATCATTATTAAAAGTTATATTCAAATCAAACTCAATTTTATCATTCATATCATCAATAGATGGTAACCAATTACTAGTGTATTTCCCCTGGCCTTGTGTCCAGATTTGATTATTTCCATCTTCATAATCCCAATCAATAAAATACATCGCTTTTTTAGGCATCGTTTTCCAAACAATATCTATTTTATGATGTGTTCTTGATTTAAACGGATATTTAATAATTAAGTGTTTTCCATCATACAATTCGCCTGTTTCCTTACCGTCTAAAATATATTCTATTTCATAAAAACCATTAGCATCAACATACATAGAGTCTGTGTTTTTAAGAATATCAAATTCATAAGAAATAATTCCTCCAACTTCATTTTTACTTAAATCACCAAAAAAAATGTTTGCAGTCGCCGATATAAAATCTACATATTCAGTTTGTTGCGCTTGTATATTAGCTACAAAAAGGAGTAAAAAAAAAGTTAGGAAACGATTCATACATTAACCATATCAACGATTAAGCCAAAATACGCAAATTTTCTATTTTATGAATTGCACGAAAAGCCTTAAATTCGTTTCCTATGATAACCAGTCTTCAAACTCCCATTGATTATTTAAAAGGCGTCGGACCAAATCGTGCCGATTTACTTCGCAAGGAGCTGGGCATTCATACCTATCAAGATTTAATTAACTTATTTCCAAATAGATATATAGATAGAACGCAGTATTACAAAATCACCCAATTACAACAAAGTAATGCCGATGTGCAGATTGTTGGGAAAATTGTAGCGTTTAAAGAGGTGGCTCAAAAACAAGGAAAACGTCTAGTCGCTACTTTTCAAGATGATACTAGCACTATGGAATTGGTTTGGTTTCGTGGACAAAAATGGATTAGAGAACGTTTAAAACTGAATACCACCTATGTGATTTTTGGTAGAACCAATTGGTTTAGCGGAAAATTCAACATGCCTCACCCCGATATAGAATTGCTGGAAGAACATGAAAAAAGTTTGCGTTCTGCAATGCAACCTATTTATCCTTCTACCGAAAAACTATCTAATAAAGGCATAACAAATCGTGTGATTGTTAAAATCATGCAGCAATTATTTATTGAAACTAACGGAAGGTTTAGCGAGACGCTGTCTGAAAATATCCACCAAGAATTAAAACTATTACCAAAAAGTGAAGCCCTTTTTAATGTGCATTTTCCTAAGGACCAAACCTTACTCGCAAGAGCACAATTCAGGTTAAAATTTGAAGAGTTTTTTTATATCCAATTGCAATTAATTATTAAAAATTTAATACATAAATCTAAAATAAAAGGCTATCCTTTTGAACACGTTGGAAATTATTTTAACACCTTTTTCAACGAACATTTACCCTTCGAATTAACCAATGCTCAAAAGCGTGTTTTAAAAGAAATTCGAGCCGATTTAGGTAGTAATGCACAAATGAATCGGTTGTTACAAGGCGATGTTGGTTCTGGAAAAACCATTGTCGCCCTCATGTCAATGCTAATAGCACTTGACAACGGTTTCCAAGCCTGTTTAATGGCTCCGACTGAAATTTTGTCAGTACAGCACTATAACGGTTTATTTGATATGTGTAAGCAACTGAAAATCAATATAAAACTATTAACAGGTTCAAGTAAAACTTCACAAAGAAAGATAATTCATGAAGAACTTAAAAATGGTGAATTACACATTCTAATTGGCACCCATGCCCTACTTGAAAATAAAGTAGAATTTAAAAATTTAGGGCTTGCTATCATTGACGAACAACATCGTTTTGGCGTTGCGCAACGCAGTAAATTATGGCATAAAAACACCTCGCCTCCTCATGTTTTAGTAATGACGGCTACCCCTATTCCACGAACTTTAGCGATGTCGGTTTATGGTGATTTAGACATCTCTATAATTGACGAATTACCGGCCGGAAGAAAGCCTATAAAAACGGTTCATCGGTATGATAAAAACCGATTACAAGTCTTCAAGTTTATTAGAGACGAAATTGCAAAAGGCAGACAAATTTATATTGTATATCCTTTAATTCAAGAGAGCGAATCTATGGACTATAAAGATTTGATGGATGGTTATGAAAGTATGGCCAGAGACTTCCCCATGCCAGATTATCAAATCTCGATTTTACACGGTAAAATGAAACCTGCCGATAAAGATTTCGAAATGCAACGTTTTATAAAAGGAGAAACTCAAATAATGGTTGCTACCACCGTTATAGAAGTCGGCGTGAATGTGCCAAATGCATCTGTGATGATAATTGAAAGCGCTGAACGCTTCGGTTTATCACAATTACACCAATTACGAGGTCGTGTGGGTCGTGGTGCAGAACAAAGTTATTGTATTTTAATGACAAGTCATAAACTAAGTGCCGATAGTAAAACCCGATTAAAAACCATGGTTACAACCAGTGATGGTTTTGAAATTGCCGAAGTTGATTTGCGCTTACGCGGACCTGGAGATATTATGGGAACACAACAAAGTGGTGTTTTAAATTTAAAAATTGCCGATATTATAAAGGATAAAGATATTTTACAAAGTGCTCGATTTTACGCGAAAAAGATTTTAAAAGAAGACCAGACTTTATCTACCCTTGAAAACAAAGTCATTTTAAATACCTATAAAGATTTAGGTAAATACAAGAACATCTGGAATTATATTTCATAACACCAAACATTATAATAATAATTACCTTTATAAAAAAACAAAACCATGCTCCATTTAAAGCTAAAAACAGATCCACGTTGGGTAAACATCGTAGAGTCGAATATTGAAGAGATATTGACCGACCATGCATGGTGTGAGCAAAAAGCAGCTACAAACGCTATTACCATTGTAACTTTAAATTCTGAACATCCCGATCTAGTTACCGATTTACTAGCACTGGCCAAAGAAGAACTAGAACACTTTCAAATGGTTCATGAAATTATAAAAAAACGTGGTTACAAATTGGGTAGAGAACGCAAAGATAGTTATGTAAACGAACTTTACAAGTTTATGAATAAAGGAGGAAATAGAATCCAAAGCCTCGTTGATAGACTCTTATTTTCGGCTATGATTGAAGCGAGGAGTTGTGAGCGATTTAAATTACTTTCAAAAGAAATAAACGACCCTGAACTTTCTGTATTTTACCACGACTTAATGATAAGTGAAGCAGGACATTATACCACATTTATTGGTTTCGCAAGAAAATACGGAAAAGATGTTGATGTAGATAAACGCTGGAGAGAATTAGTAGAATTTGAAAGTGAAATTATTAAAAACTACGGTAAGTCTGAAACTATTCATGGGTAAAAAAAAAGCCCAAACATTTCTATTTGCGCTTTTAAACTGTTGGTAATTTGATTGATGAATTGTGCAAAGAAAGATGTTATTCTGATTTACTTTGTTATCCTTTTGTTAAAGAATAAATATAAAGTGTTAATTAACTATTCATTAAGAATAATGAATCAATCCAATACATTTTAAACAGAATGTTTAACTTTGCAAATCTTAATATTTAGATTATAATTTTAGAATGATTCACATTCAAGAAAAGACATTACAAGATTTAGAATTTTCAACCGTTTTACAACAAGTAAGCGCCCATTGTGTTACAGTATTAGGAAATGAAAAAGCGTTACAAATTACCCCCTTTAAGACCAAGGAAACACTTCTAAATAATTTACAATTAACAAACGAATATCTTTCGTCTTTTTATAACAATAATCGTATACCAAACCATGGGTTTGATGCTATCACAAAAGAAATTAAACTTTTATGGATTGAAAACACATATTTAGAAGTTCATGGATTAAAGAAAATAGTTTCAATTTCACTAACTACAAATGACATAGTTACATTTTTAAATAAGTTTGAAGATTATTATCCAAACCTTAATGAATTCACTTCAAATATAGAAGTCACAAAAGCCATCATTGAAAAAGTCGATGCTATTGTAGACCGTTTTGGCGATATAAAAGACAATGCATCCAATTTACTTTTTGATTTACGACAATCTATAAACAGAGTCAAAGGAAAAATAAATCAGAGTTTTGCAACGGCATTAAACATGTATCATTCGCTTGAATATTTAGATGATATTCGAGAATCGGTGGTTGATAACAGGCGGGTTTTAGCCGTAAAAGCTATGTATCGCCGGAAAGTTAAAGGTTCGATTATGGGTAGTAGTAAAACGGGAAGTATTGTGTACATGGAACCCGAAACAACTCTGAAATACTCAAGAGAACTGAACAATTTAGAGTTTGAAGAAGGAGAAGAAGTTGTTCGTATTTTAAAAGAAGTCACCAATTTTATTCGTCCGTTTTTACCCCTTTTAGAAAACTATCAAAGTTTTTTAATAACGATTGATGTTCTTTCGGCAAAAGCAAAATATGCCCGATCTATGAATGCGATTCTTCCTGAATTTTCAGAAGAAAAAACCATGTGTTTGCGCGATGCTTATCACCCTTTACTTTTTTTAAATAACGAAAAAAAGAAAGTAAAAACCTACCCACAGACTATTGAATTAAAAGAAGATAGTAGAATTATTGTCATTTCTGGTCCGAATGCAGGTGGAAAAAGTATCACTTTAAAAACGGTTGGTTTATTACAGGTTATGTTACAAAGTGGTTTATTAATTCCTGTTCATGAGCGTAGCAAGGTTTGCTTGTTTGACAGGATTTTAAGTGATATTGGTGATAATCAATCCATTGAAAACCATTTGAGCACCTATAGCTACCGCTTAAAACAAATGAATTACTTTTTAAAGAAATGTAACAAGAATACACTTTTTTTAATTGATGAATTTGGAACGGGTAGTGACCCTGAACTTGGGGGTGCGTTGGCTGAAATTTTTTTAGAAGAATTTTATCACAGGGAAGCGTACGGCATTATTACAACCCATTATTCCAACCTAAAAATATTAGCTAACGAGTTGCCTTTTATGTTGAATGCAAATATGTTATTTGACGAAAAAACTCTAGAACCGTTATATAAATTAGTGATTGGACAAGCCGGAAGTAGCTTTACTTTTGAAGTGGCACAAAAAAACGGTATTCCGTTTAGTTTGATAAACCGTGCTAAAAAGAAGATTGAGCGCAGCAAAGTGCGGTTTGATGCCACGATAGCCAAACTTCAAAAAGAGCGCTCTAAACTTGAAAAAACGGGCGAATCGTTAAAGTTAAACGAAAAGAAAACGAGTCAAGAAGCCGATAAATTAGAAGAGATTAACGCGAAAATTCAAAAAAAACTGGAAAGCTATCAGGAATTGTACGATAGCAACCAGCGTCTTATTTATTTAGGACAAAAAGTAAATGATATTGCAGAAAAATACTTCGACAATAAGCAAAAGAAAGCTTTAATGGAAGAACTTTTTAAATTGGTGCAAATAGAAAACTCCAAGCGAAAGAAAGTAACAGTAATAGAGAAAAAGGTTATTAAAGCTAAAGAAGAACAGGTAAAACAAGATGCTGAAAAAGTGGTTACTGTAATTCGCGAAAAGAAAAAAGAAGCTAAGAAAAAAGCCATTCAGGCACCAAAACCAAAAGTTACGCTAAAAATTGGAGATAGAGTACGTATGACAGATGGTCGTGCCATTGGAAGCATTGATAAAATTGAAAAAAGTAAGGCTGTTGTAAATTATGGCATATTTACGACAAATGTAAGTGTGGACCAATTAGAGCTTGTGGAGGCTGTAAAAAAGTAGACCGTTTTCAGTCTCGGCATTCGGGTATTATGAAAACAAATTCAATTAATGAGAATTTATTTTTATGGAGCTAGAAAAAGATAAAAAATTAATTTTATTCGATGGTGTATGCAACCTATGTAATACCTCGGTTCAATATGTTATTAAGCATGATAAAAAAAATAGTTTTATGTTTACTGCATTGCAAAGTGAAGTTGGACAACAAATTATTAAGGACTATAATATAGACACTTCAAAAACAGATTCTATTTTACTTTATACCCCAGAAAACGGCGTTGTTTCTAAATCTACCGCAGCATTAAAGATTGCGCAAAATCTAGGATTTCCACAAAATGTAATGAGTATTTTTTTTATAATCCCTCCATTTATTCGCAATGGTGTTTACGATTATATAGCAAAAAATCGTTATAAATGGTATGGCAAAAAAGAATCTTGTATGATTCCTACTCCAGAATTAAAAAGTAAGTTTTTAGAGTAGCTGTTTTTTTAAGGTCATTGCGAGTGGAACGAAGCAATCTGTTTATTCATAGCTATGAACCTGCTTTATTTGTAATTCATAAAATCACATCTTTAATTCCTTGATGGTAATCCCAGTTTATTCAGAGACTAAACTCCCCCATTCGGTCCAGGAACCATCGTAAACTGCAATGTTTTTATATCCGGATAGTTCAGCACCCAAGGCTAAAACACAGGCTGTAATACCAGAACCACAAGAAAATATTATATCTTTTTCTTTAGAGACAACCTTGTTAAATATTGATTCAATTTCCGATTGTGGTTTTAATACGCCATCAACTAATAAATCTTCAAACGGTAAATTGGCCGAATTTGGTATGGTTCCCATACGCAACCCCACCCTTGGTTCTGGCTCTAAGCTTTTAAATCTACTTTCGGAGCGCGCATCAATTATGGCGTGACTTTTGGTTTTTGAAGCTTTTTCAACATCATTAAAGAATTTCATGAATTCAGGCTTATAGTTAGCTTCAAAATCCCCTTTTTCCCCAGTGTAGTATTTCTTTGTCTCTGTATGGTATCCTGACTTAATCCATGCCGGAAACCCACCATCTAATACTGCCACATTATTATGCCCCATCGCCTTAAACATCCACCAAACTCGAGCGCTAGAATAGATTCCTTGTTCATCATAAACCACTATGGCACTATTTTTATTAAAACCTAAGGCCTGGGCTTCTAACGTGAACTTTTCTTCAGAAGGAAATGTTGTTGGAAACAGCGCAGATCCATCGCTAAATGCCGTTTTCAAATCGAAAAACCGTGTGTTTGGTATTTGAAAATCCGACAAATCATTACTAGGGCTCACGGCTTTTTTTATGGTAGCATCTAGTATTATTAAATTTTCAGCATTGAGATGTTCTTTAAGCCATGATACCGAAACAATGGGAGATGTAATTGAAAGAAAACTCATGATTGTTAAAATTAAATTAAGAGTCTAAATCAAACGTTTCTGAAGGGTTCTGTTCACCTTGATAGTTTAACATGTTTTCGCCATCTGCTATAATTGAACATACTGTTGCATCGCCGGTAACATTCACCACCGTTCTAAACATATCTAAAATTCTATCAACCGGAAATATAATAGCTATCCAAGCTGGGTTTAAGCCAACAGAATCCAAAACTACAATTAACATAACCAACCCTGCACTTGGCACTGCAGCAGACCCGATGGATGCTAAAGTAGTGGTTAAGACAACCGTTAATTGTTGACCGATTGTTAAATCAATCATATGCATTTGTGCTAAAAAAATAACCGCTACAGCTTGATATAAACTGGTGCCATCCATATTTACAGTTGCGCCAATTGGCAACACAAAACTGCTTACTTTTTTGTCGACACCCATATTTTGCTCCACACACTCCATAGTAACAGGCAGTGTTGCGGCACTACTAGATGTTGAAAATGCTAAGGTTTGTGCTGGACCCATCGCTTTAAAAAAGCCCAAATACGGTATTTTTTTTACAAATACTTTAAGAATAGTTGGGTAAATCACAAAAATCATTAATAAAAGTCCTATTAAAACGGTTAATGAATACCAACTTAGTCCCTTAAAAATCTCGATTACTTTACCAATATCGTTTCCTGCCATTTTACTTACAACCCCTGCCAACAAAGCAAACACAAAAAATGGTGCGGCCTGCATAACCAAATCAACCATTTTTAAAAACACTTCATTAATTCCGTCTACTAAAGTTAAAACGGGTTGTGATTTATCATTTGGAATAAAGAGTAAACACACACCAAAAAATATAGCGAAAAAGATAATTTGCAACATTAACCCATTATTTGACAATGATGCAAAGAAATTATCTGGAACAATATCTACTAATGGCTGTAAAGGAGAAACGCTCTGTTGCTTTTTAGCTTTTTCAATTTTATCTGAAACCGAAATCTCTTTTAATTCACTTTTAGTTAACTCCGATATTTCTTGAGCACGTTTCAAAAACGCAGGGTCTTTAAGGTAATTAATGCCATCTTTAATCTCATGCCCTTCAGAAGCTGCCCATATTTCGTAACTAATCCTGTTATCTATCCTACTTTGTTCATCAATAAGTTTTCCTGGCTTAATAGTATTAACTAAAACCAATCCCAAAGAAATTGCCATTACAGTTGTAATGAGGTAGATAAACAGGGTTTTCCCTCCCATTCTACCTAAACTTTTTGGATCACCAATATTAGCAACACCACTAATAATAGAAAACAGCACTAAAGGAACAGCTATAAGCTTTAATAGGTTTATAAAAATAGTTCCGAACGGGTCTATCCAGTTTATGGTAAATGCACTCCAACCTAATGTACTTGAAAGTAGTGCCCAAATAATACCGAGCGTCATTCCTATTAAGATTTTCCAGTGTAATGCTAGTTTCTTCATGAAATTAAAATTTATTGGCGGGAAGTTAATATATTTTATTGGAAGTACCGTATTCTCTCTACGTTTGCAGCGACATCCATTTGTAAAGTATTGTCAGATTGCTTGCCACTCAATCCTTGAAATGACGAAGTCTTAAAAAGAAATAACTTTTCGACTGCGTTCAAGATGAACTCGAACCAGGAAATAGCTATTAACTATAAATTTTGTTCTGCAAGTAAAAATCTGCAATAACTATAGCTGCCATAGCTTCTACTATTGATACCGCCCTTGGGACCACACATGGATCGTGACGCCCTTTCCCTTGCATTTCGACAGTATTACCATCTTTATCGATGGTTTCGTATTTTTGAATAAGGGTTGCCACAGGTTTGAACGCCACATTAAAGTAAATGTCCATACCATTGCTTATACCGCCTTGAATACCACCCGAATAATTTGTTTTAGTTGTCCCATCGTTATTAAACGAATCGTTGTGCTGGCTACCAAACATAGCGCTACCATCGAAGCCGCTTCCATACTCAAACCCTTTTACAGCATTAATGGATAACATGGCTTTACCGAGTTGTGCATGCAATTTATCGAACACGGGTTCGCCCAACCCAACCGGTACATTTTTTATAACGCAACTCACAATACCGCCTACGGTATCGCCTTTGCTACGAACTTCTTTAATGTAAGTTTCCATTTTTGCAGCCATTTCTACATCTGGACAACGTACAATATTAGATTCAGTCTGGGTTAAATCAAGCTCAGAATATGGTTTATTAAGCTTTAAAGTGCCAACACCAGAAACGTAAGCGTAAAACTCAATACCTTTTAACATTTGTTTTGCTACAGCACCTGCGACAACACGACATGCTGTTTCGCGCGCAGAACTTCGTCCCCCACCACGATAATCCCGTACCCCATATTTTTTATCATAAGTATAATCGGCATGACTTGGTCTATAACTTTCTTTAATATGCGAGTAATCATGAGATTTTTGATTGGTATTTTCAATAACAAAACCAATGGATGTTCCAGTAGTTACACCTTCAAAAATTCCAGAATGAAATTTAACAACATCCGGTTCTTTCCGTTGGGTAACAATGGCAGATTGTCCCGGTTTTCTTCTATCAAGATCGTTTTGTATCACATCTAAATCTAAAGCAATTCCTGATGGACAACCATCAATAACCCCACCTAAAGCAGGCCCATGAGATTCGCCATATGTTGTTAGTGTAAATAGTTTTCCAAAGGAATTTCCAGCCATAATTAAAAATTTGATGCTAAAGTAAATCTATTCTTAGAGATATTAAAATGAATTTACACAAACACGAAAAAATTTCAATCAAAACGCATAACAATTGCTTAACAATATACTCATGTTTAAATAATTATAAATTAATGACTACATAATATTAAAACTTGTTATTTACTCATATGAAATTATTACCTTGAAAATAAGACGAAAAATAGAGATTTCAGTAATATCGGATGTGCATTTAGGAACGCATAACTGTAATGCAAAACTTTTATTAACCTACTTAAATAGCATAGAACCAAAAAAATTAATTTTAAATGGTGATATTATAGATGGATGGGAAACTAATGAACGCTATTTTCCTAAATCGCATTTAAAAGTAATAAAAAAAATCATGGATATGTCTGCCCAAGGAATTGACATCTATTATATTACAGGCAACCATGATGAAACACTTCGAAAATTTAGTGGCACTACAATAGGAAATATTTCTATTGTTGATAAGTTGGTTTTAAATTTATATGGTGAAAAAGCATGGTTTTTTCATGGTGATGTTTTTGATACTTCAACACAAAACGCGAAATGGCTTGCTAAACTTGGAGATTATGGTTATTACTTTTTAAACACCCTTAATAAACTTAATAATTGGTATAGAGTACGTTGTGGAAAAGAACGGTATTC
Source organism: Mariniflexile sp. (assembly GCA_051275695.1). GTDB lineage: Bacteria > Bacteroidota > Bacteroidia > Flavobacteriales > Flavobacteriaceae > Mariniflexile. Next base: position 4,390 of record JBNMNO010000035.1, on the reverse strand, counting down.
ATTATCAAATAATATAAAAAACGGCATTAAAAGATCTATTAAACACATTAGTCAATATGAAAAAACAATTTCAGATTTAGCCATTGAAAATGGTTATGATTATGTGATTTGTGGACATATTCATCAACCAAAAAAGGAATATATTGAAAATAAACATGGCAGTACCACGTATCTAAATTCTGGAGATTGGGTTGAAAATTACACGGCATTAGAATATCAGTTTAAACGTTGGAAACTACACTATTTTAAAAAGGACAAACTGGCACCGTTTTATGTTGATGAAGACTTTGAAGAAATGGAAATGAAAGATTTGATAGCAGCTATAACCATTGTTGAACAACGAAAGAAAAAGTCTAAATAATACTGGTTTTTAAGCTATATAGGTGTAAAGCTACAACACAATCAGCTAAATCAAGGCTTCTCTTAAAATAGTAATAGGATGCTTCGCTTCTCGCCGGGTTCCATCTTTAATTTGATGTCTGCAACTTGTGCCATTTGCAGAAATAATGGTATGCATTGATGCATTTCTAACAGTAGGAAACAAGGTTTGTTCACCTATTTGCATACTAACTTCGTAATGTTCTTTTTCGTAGCCAAAACTTCCTGCCATACCGCAACAACCACTTGGAATAATGGTTACTTTATAGTTTTTTGGTAAATTCAAAACACTAAAACTGGAGAATTGGTTACCGTGAGATTTTTGATGACAATGCCCATGGAATTTTATTGTTTTCTCTTCTGAAGTAAATTGTTCTGAGGTAATGTTCCCCAATTTTATTTCTTGCTGAATAAATTCTTCAATTAAAAAGGTATGTTTTGCAATGTTTTCAGCAGAAACTTTATCATCTGCTAATCTTAAATATTCATCCTTAAAAGTTAAAATAGCTGAGGGTTCAATACCAATTAATGGCGTTTCAGATGAAATTAAATCTTTAAAAATAGCAACATTTTTGTTAGTTAAATCTTTAGCTTGTTCTAACAAGCCTTTCGATAAAAATGCACGTCCAGATTCAGCATTATTAATAAGTCTTACTTTATAATTTAATGCCGATAAAAGCTGAATCGCATCTATACCAATTGGTGTGTCTAAATAATTCAAAAACTCATCATTAAACAAATAAATAACCTTTATAAATTTTTTATTAACTAATTGTTTTTTAATACCTTGAAACTCTTTACTTAAACTTTTATTTGATATTAAAGGAAGGCTTCTTTTTTTAGCAATTCCAAACATTTTCTTTAATATTGAAGATGTAAAACTATTGGAAAATACAAAATTTGTAAGCTTTGGAAATACACTTCCGTATCGATTCAATGTATTGTTATATGCAAATAATTTGGTACGCAAAGGCACACCGTTTGCTTTTTGATATTGATACTGAAACTCTGCTTTTAAACTGGCTACATCCACACTACTCGGGCATTCGCTGGCGCAAGCTTTACAACTCAAACATAAATCGAAAACATCTTTAAGCTCCTTATGATTAAACTTGTTTGCTTTTTCTGAATTCGTTAAAAAATCACGTAAAGCATTTGCTCTTGCTCGTGTGGTATCTTTTTCATTTCTTGTGGCTCTGTAACTCGGACACATGGTTCCTCCAAATTCTGGAAGTTTTCGGCAATCGCCTGAACCATTGCATTTTTCTGCTTCCCTTAAAATGCCTTGGGATGATGAAAAATCGAGCATGGTTTCTATTTCTGGTTCTACTCTATCAGGAACATAACGTAACGATTTATCCATTGGTAAAGGATCTATAATCTTCCCTGGATTAAAAATATTATCAGTATCAAAAGCGGTTTTTATACGTTTTAAAATAGTGTAATTAGCCTCCCCAATCATCAAGGAGATAAACTCAGAACGCAAGATGCCATCACCATGTTCACCACTCATAGCTCCTTTATATTTCTTTACTAAATGCGCTACATCTGTCGTTATTTTTCTAAACAAAATAATATCTTCAGACTTTTTTAAGTTCAAAATAGGTCGTAAATGCAATTCACCAGCACCAGCATGGGCATAATAAATAGCTTCCTGATTATAGCCTTTCATGAGCGCCGTAAACTCAGAGATATAATTGGCTAAATCTGGTAAAGCTACCGCTGTATCTTCAATACAGGGAGCTGATTTTTTATCGCCGATAATATTCCCTAACAAGCCTAATCCAGCACTACGCAGATTATTTGCCTTTTCTATTTCGCTTCCTTCCAGTTTTGGATACGCATAACTTAAACCGGAAATTTCGATGTCTTTGATTAGTTTATGAGCTAAAACATCCACTTCTTGTTTGGTAAACGCTTTTACTTCACACATTAAAATAGCTTTGGGGTCGCCTTCAATAAAACTTCTGTTTTCTTGTTGTGTTTTATTGTGTTTTGTACAATCCAAAATGGTTTTATCCATCATCTCACAGGTATACAAATTATGACGCATCACCATTTCAACTGCATTTAAACACGTTTCTATGCTCGTAAAATGCGCCGCCACCATAACAGCTTCTTGAGGTGGTAATTTATCTAATTTTAAAGTGATTTGTGTTGTAAATGCTAATGTGCCTTCACTTCCAGAAAGAAGTTTACACATATTAAATTTTTCAGATGAACTTGAAAATACATCCGATTTTATGAGCTCATCAATAGCATAACCTGTATTTCTTCTGTGTATTTCGGGTTTTGGGAAATTTTTAATAATTTGATTTTGAACGGTTTTAGACTTTAATTCAGAATAAATCGTTTTATAAATATTGCCTTCTAAAGATTCTAATTTAGTTTTGTTCAGAAATTCTTCTGAAGTTAATTCATTAAAAACCACCTCATGGCCATCACTTAAAAAAGCGTGTATTTCAATCACTTTATCACGGGTCACCCCATATTGAATCGAAGTGGTGCCCGATGAATTATTTCCTACCATTCCTCCTATCATGCAACGATTTGAGGTGGAGGTATTAGGACTAAAAAACAATCCAAAAGGTTTTAAATAATTATTTAAGGCATCACGAACAACCCCAGGCTGCACGATGACCGTTTGTTCCTTTTCGTTAACATCTAAAATTTTAGTAAAATATTTTGAAACATCTACTACAATACCTTCCCCAACACATTGACCTGCCAGCGATGTACCAGCCGTTCTGGGAATTAAAGATGTTTTATGTGTTTTAGCAAATTGGATAAGTTGTTTAATATCTTCGTTATTTTTAGGGTAAGCAACTGCTAGAGGCACCATTCTAAACACAGACGCGTCGGTAGCATAAATGGATTTTATTAAATCATCGTAAAATAATTCGCCAGAAAGGGTTTTGCTTAGTCCCTGTAAATGTGATGTTAAAGTCATTATTTAATAAAAATGTTTATAGAACTAAAAAGTAGTTAAATATAAATACAATTTTGGCGTTATTTTTGTAAAAATATTCTCGATTTGTAAAATGATCTTTTATTTACAAATGGTCGTATATGATTAATATAAAAAACTTTTAAATTATGAAGAAATTATTTTTATTTTCAATTGCATTATTAGGCTTTACATTAGCAGCAAGTGCTCAAGACATTTCAGAAAACGCTATTGGCCTACGATTAGGAGACAGCAATGGTGTTGGAGCTGAAATCTCTTATCAACGTGCCTTAGGTGGCAACAACCGTTTAGAATTAGATTTAGGCTGGAGAGATGGCGATAACTATAACGGTTTTAAACTTACCGGATTGTACCAATGGGTATTCCCTTTAGATGGTGCTTTTAACTGGTATGTTGGTGCTGGTGGTGGTGTTGGCTCTTTTAGTTTTGATAATCCTGGAGGAAAAGACATTTCTGATACATTCATTTTTGCAGCTGGTGATATAGGTATTGAATATGGTTTTGATATTCCTTTACAATTAGCATTAGATTTTAGACCAGAACTTGGTTTTGGAGACGACGTATATGATAATAATGATTTAGATTTTGATATTGCTTTAAGTATTCGTTATCAATTCTAAATTTTATATACAGAACTTAAAAAGCGCCTGTTCAGGCGCTTTTTTTATGTGCTAGGACGAAGGCTAATTATAAAATTATGATTACCAATAAAATGATAATTATAGCGCCACTAGATATGTAAAGTCCATTTCCTGAAGCTCTCACTTTTTTCTTAATATTGCGCGCTTCTACTCTAAGCTCTTTTCTTTCGGACGATTTTAAATCAGACTTATCCATGTCTTTAATTTCTTCCAAACGATTCAACATAACTTGAATTTCTGCTGGAATTTCTTTGGGTACTGGAGTAATGGGCAATGATTTAGTTTCTGAAGCCATACTCGTATTTGGAAGGATTGCTATTGCTACCATAAGCAATAAATAAAAAACAGATTTTTTCATATTGTAAGTTCAAGTAATAAGTGCAACAGACAAATTTAAAACACC
>JBNMNO010000034.1:0-24629 GCA_051275695.1 Mariniflexile sp. | reverse complement strand
TTTAAGACCCTTGGCTATATCAAAAAATAATTCAGAAAAAACAAAGGAGATTTCTAGAAGTCATAAAATTATTGTTTCTAAATCTGGATTAATTACCATTACCGGTGGTAAATGGACCACTTACAGATGTATGGCTCAAGACACCCTTAATAAGGCTATTTCTATGGGTAAATTACCGAAAGTGGCTTGTAAAACAAAATCTCTTAAAATACATGGAGCCCTTGAATCTATTGATAAATCAAATCATTTATATATTTATGGAAGTGACAAAAAAGCAATTCAAAATTTAATAACAGAATTCCCGAAAATGGGTGATAAATTGCACGAACGATTACCCTATACCAAAGCCGAAATTATTTGGGCCATAAGGTTTGAAATGGCAAGAACCGTTGAAGATGTTTTAGCAAGACGGGTTCGTATATTGTTTTTAGATGCCCGGGCAGCTTTAGATGTAGCCCCTCTTGTAGCTTCCATATTAGCTAAAGAATTAAGTAAAGATGCATTATGGCAAGACCAGCAAATTAAAGAATTTAACATAATCGCTAGTCAATATTTTTTATGATTTCTTAAATTTTAAAATTTTGAGTGCATTATTTTTTACTATGAATTTTCATGGCTTTTACTTCTTTATTATTTGAAAAATTTACAACATTCAAATAGGGATACGAACCATTTTATTTTCATGCAAAACGCACCTTTAGAGGCGTAATAACGTTTTTCCTTTAGGATCAAAGACATTAACAATAGTAAAAACATCTTAATTCTAGCCCCCTTATAAATACAAGAATAGTTAAGGAAATTGAAATAAAGAATATCTGTTACTTTATTTTAATACTAGACTAAATAATATTAATCTGTTTTTATGATTTAGATTAGGGGTGAATTTATATTTATTTTGGAGGTGTTTGCTAACTGATTATATAGTGTCATTATCTTATTAACAATATCTGTACCTTGTTTTTGTAAATTGCTTTCAAAATTAATTTTTGCTACCAGAGTATTATCTTGATTGGTTGCTTTTTGGATATTTAATTTCCCGTTCGGAAAAAACACGTCTAAACCATTAGAATTGTCTTGTAAATGCAAATCAAACTCACTACTTACCCAATTTATGAATTTATTATAACCATTTGAAGATGTAAATGTCGCTTCGTGAATTAATTGATGATTTGGCATTATTGAAGGTGGTTTTGTCTGTTAATATTCATTTGTTTTTGAAGATTATTAAGACCACTTTTATTTATAAAATATTAGGACCTTAAATAATTTTTCTCGCAATAGTTGGATAGTTTTAGTAACGATTCAACAATTACTAATTCTACATCTTCGTAAGATTTTTTTAATATTTCTAAGGTTGCTTTTAAATCGTTTAAATCATTTTCACTTATTTGTTTACTATTCAATGTAGCCAATAATAGTTTTGAAGTTTCGGATAGATTTAATGATAAAGCTTCTATGTTTTTGAGCTTTGGATTGGTTTGTATTTCGCTAATTAAATTATAATTGTTAGCCCATTTTTTAAGACTTTTTAATACGGCATTTAGATTTTCTTTTTTTTGATTTGTTAGATACTGATTTAATACATTATTAAATGTTAGAGCATCTTCGGCATCGGCAGTGCAAGCATCTGCAAATAGGGTGAAAGGGGAGAATGTTTTGTATTCTACGCCATCTTTATTTCTTTCATATATTTTTAACGGTTCACATATTTTAGTTAAATCTAAAAGCGCCGAAATATCTTGATTGTTGGTTATACTTCTTAAAATAACATCTCTATTTTTTATGTGGGTAATTCCAAGTTCTTCCAATTTATTACTTACATCTTTTAGTCGAAGTTTCATGTTTTCAATATCATTTACTTCTTGTTTTGACCAAAAACGTTCTGCAATGGCCGCTGTTCTGGGCCAAATACGAGAATCTATAGTTAAGGGAGTCACCAATTCGCTCCACATGGTGGCTTCTCCCCCTAAAATGTTAGCACGTTCTTCTTTTGACAAAATGATATCCCCTATAGGATCAATACTATAATGATATTCTACAGATTGCATTCTATCAATATAAAAACCATTAGACAATATCGTTTTATGTCCTGCTTTAGCAGCATTTATCAAAGAGCCACCTTTTTCTAAACCTTCATTTTCACTTCTCCAAGAATGAATCAAGGCAGTTGTTGGCATATTAGGTGTCATAATCTCATCCCAGCCCATTAATTTTTTCCCTAGTTTATTAAGAATTTTTTCAAGTCTTATATTAAAGTATGTTTGTAAATCGTGATTTGTTTTTAAGTTGTTTTTTTGTTTAAAGGCTTGAATTTTTTTGTTTTCATCCCAATGCTTACCCTCATTTTCATCACCGCCAATATGAAAGTATTCATCAGGAAATAAAGTGCTCATTTCTTCAAATAAATCACCAAGAAATGTATAGGTAACCTCTTTTGTTGGGTTTATTGTTGGGTTGAAAATACCAGAAAAGCGTTCAATAGTATAATTATATCCATCTTTACTTCCAAGTTCTGGATACGCAGTTAAAATAGCAGAAGCATGCCCAGGCACATCAAACTCTGGAACCACACGAATACCTAAATTTGAAGCATAGTTAACGATATCTTTTATTTGGGATTGTGTATAGTATAATCCATCGGACGCTAATTCTTGTAATTTTGGGTAAATTTTAGATTCTACTCGAAAGCCTTGGTCGTCTGTTAAATGCCAATGAAATACATTCATTTTTACCGAAGCCATAGCTCTTAAATTTCGCTTTATAACATCTACTGGCTGAAAATGTCGCGCTACATCTATCATTAAACCTCTCCAAATAAATCTGGGTGCATCGGTAATGGTTACGCTAGGAAAGTAATAATGAGATTCGTTGTTCGTTGTTAATTGTAATAATGTTTCTAGACCTCTTAAAGCACCAACATCTGTTTTAGCAGAGAGATGAATGGTTTGTTCATTTATATTTAAAGTATACGATTCGTCATCGTTAATTGATAGTTGTGAAATTGTTTCAAATGAAATTTCAATGGTGCCTTTTTCTTTTTTAACAGGGAATCCTTCATTTATAAAAACACCTGTTCTGTGGGTCAGGCGTCTTAGAAAGTTAATAGCTGCATTACGGACTCTTCCTTGGTCTTCTCCGTTAATAGCAATTGTAATGTCGCTATTAATTAAAAACTTAGAATTGCTTTCGCTAATTTCATTAGGCCAGGGCATCAAAGAATATTTCTGCATTAATTCATTCTGAGAAACACCACTATATGAAATTAGAAAAACAATGAATATTATATATTTTTTCATGCTTAAAAATGATGTCTTTTGAAAGCCTCAATGGCAGCATAATCTGCTAATCCAAGATCATTATATTTTTTTGCGGTTAGTCTGTTTCGATCTTCAACACGAACCCAAAATTCTCTGGAATCATTTCCTTGAAACATAACACCGTCTTTTTGAGATTGGTGATAAAATATGGCATGTCGTTTTCTTAATACCTGGTCTGGACTCATTGGAACCGCCATTTCAATTTCATAAGATTCCCATTCGTGCCATGCGCCACGATATAACCAAACCCAACAATCATCCATATATTTTCGTGGTTTTAGCTTTTCTAAGGCTTCAAATAGTGCGTCCAAACATACTTTGTGGGTACCGTGTGGGTCTGCTAAATCGCCTGCAGCGTAAATTTGATGCGGCTTTATGTGCTCAATTAAACTGCACATGATATCGATATCGTCTTGTGATAAATTATTCTTTTTGATAGCCCCAGTTTCGTAAAAAGGCAAGTCCATAAAATGGACATTGGCATCGTTTAATCCTAAATATCTGGTAGCTGCTAATGATTCACTTCTGCGTATATGGCTTTTTAACTTTCTTACTTCCTGCGAGTCGACATCATTCCCTGTTTTTTCATTTAAAATGTTTATAATGCTATCCGATTCTTTACAGTCTGGACTAAGAGATTTGGATATTTCTGCGAATTTTAAAGCCTCTTCATCTGAAACAGCAATATTTCCAGAGGTTTGATAAGCAATATGAACCTCGTGTCCTTGTTCAACCAATCTATCAAAAGTACCTCCCATCGAAATAACATCATCATCGGGATGTGGGCTAAAAATAACAACCCGCTTTTTAGGAATATTAGCGCGTTCCGGTCTATTGGTGTCATCGGCGTTTGGTTTGCCTCCCGGCCAACCAGTAATAGTGTGTTGTAGGGTGTTAAACATTTTGATGTTTAAATGGTATGCAGAACCTTCTTCTGCCAAAAGACCAGACATCCCGTTGTCATTATAATCTTTATCAGTTAATTTAAGAAATGGTTTATTGGTTAGTTCACTTAACCAAACCACTGCTTTTAATTTAAGAGTATCAATCCATACGCAAGATGTTACCAGCCAAGGTGTTTTAATTCTTGTTAATTCAGAAGAAGCTCCTTTGTCTAATACAAAAGTGGTGTTATTATGTTCCTGTAAATATGTAGCAGGTACGTGCGAAGTAATATCTCCTTCAATGGTTTTTTTAAGGATTTCGGCTTTGCTTATTCCCCAACCCATTAAAACGATACGCTTAGCACCTCTTACGGTGCCAACACCCATGGTAATGGCTTTTCTTGGAACGTTATCAACACCCAAAAATGATGTTGCTGCGTCAGCACGGGTAATATGGTCGAGTGTGATACTTCTGGTTCCCGAATTAAAATGAGACCCCGGTTCGTTAAATCCAATGTGTCCTGTTCGTCCTATGCCCAATAATTGAAAGTCAAGACCACCAAGTGATTTAATTTTCATTTCATAATCAATGCAATATTGATATAAGTCTTCGCTACTTACGGTGCCGTCGGGAATATTAATATTTTCTGGTAATATATCTACATGATTAAAAAGGTGCTCATGCATGAAATAATAGTAACTCTGAATATTGCTTTTATCCATCGGATAATACTCATCCAAATTAAAAGACACCACATTAGAAAAGCTTAATCCTTCCTCTTTGTGCATTCTAACCAGTTCTTCATAAACTTTTATGGGTGAAGAACCCGTTGCTAAACCAAGTACACAAGGCGATTTAGATTTTTGTTTTGCTTTAATTGAGTCGGCTATTTCTTTTGCAACAATTAAGGAGCCTTCGGTTGAAGAATTTACGACAACATTATGGATTTTTTCATAACGTGTTATTTCTTCAAATTTTCCAGGTTCCTTATAACTTATATCCATGTAGTTCGCAACATCTACGCTCATAATTTATTTTTTATTTGAATTCATTTTAAAACAAGCGAAAACTTGTTTCCCCTGTTTTGCAAACTAAACTAAATAGTATGAAAACTATTATTCTCAAAAATTTGATATAACCATATGCCATGTTAAACATATTCAGGCAATTATTAAGCCTCTGAAATTTGAATATAATTTTGGGGCAAAAACATTAGATATATTCATTTTTAACATTAACACTGCAATATGTAATGTTTGTTAGTTTTGTTTCAAAAGTATCTATTAAAAAAATAGTTATAAAAAATAATATCTGAACGACACAATATCACGCATAGACAACATTTTGTGGGAGATAAGTGATTTTATAAATTAAACTATTAATATTTTAATTGTTAATTAACTATTATATCACTAAAATTGCTTGACCTTTATAAGACTACAGCAATGAATAATTTAAAACAAATATTATTTTAATTTTCAATAAAAACATAAAGAATACAGTTTCTGCAAAATATCATGTCTTATTTTGGGTAGGATACTTTACTTTTAATGTAGTGAGATGGGGTAGTTATTTTCATGATTATTGGTATTCTTTAAAATCTAATTTAGTAGAATTTCCCATTCACATCATCGTAGTTTATATTAACGTATATTATTTAATACCTAAATTTATTTTAATAAAGAAGTATCATAAATATATAGCTTCTGTGGCTTTAATGTTGGTTTTAGTATATTTGGTTAGAACGGGTTTAAACTACCTTTTGGTTACTAAAGAAATATGGCCAGAAGCTGAAATAGCAGGAAAATTTCTTGAAACCAATCATATTATAGCAGTTATTTTAGGGGAGTTATATGTTTTAGGTTTTGTTACGTCTATAAAATTATTAATAGATTGGCCTATTGAACTTAAACGAAATGAAGATTTAGCAAAACTTCAATTAAGTACAGAATTAAAATTTTTAAGAACTCAAATACAACCTCATTTTTTTTTTAATACATTGAATAGCTTATATGCCTTAACTTTAACAAAATCTGATGATGCACCAAGATTGGTAATTAAATTGTCGGATTTAATGCAGTATGTGTTATATGAAGTTAAGAGCTCTAAAGCAAGTTTGCTTGAAGAAATTAATCATTTAAATAATTATATTGATATTGAACAGATTAGATTTAAAGATAGGATTGATTTAGAAATGGATATTACCGGAAGTATTGAAGATGTTGAGGTTCCTCCATTATTGTTTTTAAACTTTGTAGAAAACTGTTTTAAACATGGTTTAATGGAAAACGATAAAGTTAAAATTAATATGAGTTTTGAAATTTGTAAGGATAATTATTTGGAATTTCAACTTGCAAATACTTTTAATTCAAATACAAATCAAGAAAGTAAACAGGGTATAGGAATTATGAATACGGAACGGCGATTAAAATTATTGTTTGCGAATGATTTTGTTCTTGAAACGAATATTAAAGACAATATATATAACTTGTTTTTAAAAATTCCTATAAGACTAAATAAACATAATTAAAGTTTTAATATTACTGAATGTTTTTAGTTTAGAACACCATATTATTAAATAAAAAACAGAAATAAATGAAAATAAAGTGTGTAATAATAGATGATGAACAATTAGCTATTAGTGTCATTGAAAGTCATTTAAAGAATTTTGATCCTTTTGAAGTGGTTGGCACCTTTAATAATCCCTTGAAAGCGTATGGAGCATTAGAGAAGGAAAAAGTGGATGTTATTTTTTTAGATATTAATATGCCACAAATGACAGGATTTTCTTTTATTGAAAATTTGAATTCTAAACCTTTAATTGTAATTACAACGGCTTACCGGGAATATGCTGTAAAAAGTTTTGAGCTAAACGTTTTAGATTATTTAGTAAAACCAATTCCATTTGACAGATTCTTAAAAACCATAAATAAAGTATATCAACAACTTTATAATAACTCTTCTTCTGCAGATACAAGTTTAAAACAAGAGCCTCATATTTTTTTGAAAGTAGATAAAAAATTATTAAAAATAAACTTGAATGATATTCTTTATGTTGAAAGCCTTAAAGATTACATAAAAGTGATTACTAAAATAGGCGATTATGTGGTGCATAAATCACTTACAGCTATAACTGAAGAATTACCGCTATCAAATTTTTTAAGGGTGCATAGGTCTTACACTATTTCAATAAATAAAATTTCTGCCATAGAAGGAAACACCATTGAAATCGCGAACAAAAGAATTCCTATAGGGAGAAATTATATAAAACAAACAAAAGAGCGAATTTTAAACACACAAGAAGATTCAGAAATCTAAACAATAACTATAAAATTAACTATAACATTATGTCTAAAACTAATCAACCATCGGCTCCAACAAAAAAGAACACATTAGTACCAATAATGATAATAGCAGGACTGTTTTTTATTTTCGGATTTGTAACATGGATTAATGGTGCTTTAATTCCATTTATGAAAACCATTAATGAGCTCACGGACACACAATCTTATTTGGTAGCATCGGCATCCTACATTTCTTTTGTGGTTATGGCATTACCAGCGTCCTACATTATTAATAAGATAGGTTATAGAAAGGGGATGTCTTTGGGTTTAATTATTATGGGGCTTGGGGCTTTAATTTTCATACCAGCTGCCGAGGCAAGAACTTATTGGATGTTTTTATTGGCTATTTTTATTCAAGGAACAGGAATGACTTTATTACAAACAGCATCAAATCCATATATCACCATTTTAGGGCCTATTGAAAGTGCCGCTAAGCGTATTGCAATTATGGGAATAGCAAATAAAGTGGCAGGGGCTTTAGGGTCTGTTATTTTTGGGACTATTTTATTATCCGGTATCGGTAAAATAAAGGAACAATTGAGTACTGTTTCTGATGCTGAAAAAACAGATTTATTAAATGTCATGGCAGACAGTGTGGTAACCCCTTATATTGTCATGGCTATAGTATTATTTGTTTTGGGTGTTTTAATAAGAAAAGCGCCCTTGCCGCATGTTGAAGCAGAACCCATTGAAGCAACTAAAACAGGAGAGACGGCAAAAACGAGTATTTTTCAATTTCCACATTTATGGCTTGGTGTTTTAGCATTATTCCTTTATGTAGGCGTTGAAGTTATTGCAGGAGATACTATTATTTCTTATGGGCTTTCTTTAGATATCCCCATTAGTCAAGCAAAGTTTTTCACCTTATATACACTACTTGCAATGGTGGGCACCTATGCTTTAGGCGTCTTTTTAATTCCTAAATACATGTCGCAATCTTTGGCGTTAAAAGCGAGTGCTTTACTAGGAATTTTATTGACCTTTTGCATTGTGTTTTCAAGTGGATTTACTTCTGTGCTTTTTGTAGCTGCTTTAGGAATAGCAAATGCTTTGGTATGGCCAGCTATATGGCCTTTAACCTTAAAGGGGCTTGGGAAATTTACTAAAACGGCATCGGCATTACTTATTATGGCTATTTCTGGTGGAGCTATTATTCCACCTTTATACGGGAAATTAGTTGATATTAATAAAGGAGATTTAATAGCTCAGGGAATGGATTCTGTTTTAGCCTCCGCAGAAGCGGCTACTAAAGGGTATTGGATTTTGCTTCCGTGTTACATCATTATTTTATATTATGCGTTTTTTGGACACAAACTAGGCCTTAAAAAAGCATAAAGATGTTTCTAATGAATAAGAGAATAGAATCTGTAGATATATTACGGGGTTTTACTATTTCTGCCATGATACTGGTAAATACACCGGGTTCTTGGAGTTTTGTGTATTCTCCTTTGTTGCATGCCGAATGGCATGGATTAACCCCAACAGATTTAATATTTCCCTTCTTTTTATTCATTGTTGGGATTTCTATTTTCTTCGCATACCAAAATAAACCTAATGTAAAATCAACGTATATTAAAATTGCTGTCAGAAGTTTTAAATTGATTGGCTTGGGGCTGTTTCTTAAATTGTTTTTACCCTACTATCCGTTTTTTGATAATTTTGATACGTTTAGAATTCCGGGAGTACTTCAACGTATTGGTCTTGTTTTTTTAGTTTCAGCTATATTATTTCTTAATTGCAATTGGAGAGTTTTATTGGGTATTGGGATAACTATTTTAATAGGTTATTGGTTGTTTTTAGGTTTTGTTTTATTCCCAGATGGAACACTGCCAACGTTTGATCGAGCACCAAACAACTGGGTAAATTATATGGACTTGAATATTTTAGGAAAGCATATGTGGAAACCTGATTATGATCCTGAAGGTTTGTTTAGCACATTGCCAGCTATTGCATCTTGTATTTCTGGAATTTTAATTGGAAACGTATTGTCGAAGATTCATAAAAATGTTTCTGTACTAGTGTTTATTTCTGTTGTATTGTTGGTATTAGGATATTTTATAAACTTATGGTTTCCAATTAATAAGGCAATTTGGAGTAGTAGTTTTGTATTGGTTACAACTGGTTGGGCGACATTATTTCTTGTAATCATATATTACTTAACCGATATTTTAAAATTGAAATTTGGAACTATTTTTAAGTATGTTGGTATGAATGCTATTACTATTTATTTTCTTTCCAGCTTTATTTCAAAATTCTTTTATTTAACAAAAGTTGGAGAAGATCAAAATGTACATTCCTATTTATTTGATACATTTTTCAATTATTCTTTTTTGTCAAATAAAATGGCCTCCCTACTATATGCATTAACTGTTGTTTTGTTTTATCTTGCTTTAGGATATCTGTTTTTCAAAAAAAAAATAATTATAAAAGTTTAAAATGAGTTCGAGGCTTATTAATAATAACCTGAGGTTTACCTTATAAGCATACACTGTTACTGCCAGATCTGTCAATAGTTACCGAATCTATAACTTCTGTATAATCATTGCTTCGTGTTTTGTGTAAAGTGTTACAGGTTTTCGTCAGTTTTAATTATAACAGAAGGTATTTGATTATAAATTATTTCAATTTCAAAATCTTTATCAACAATTATTGTATGAAATGGATTAACATCTGTTTGCTGAATAGTAAGGGTTTTGTTCCTTTTAACTTTTTCTGTGTTTTAGGCATTAATGGTGAAACAAAAAGCTAGCTTAAAAAGTATAGTAATAATATGCTTGCACATTGATTTTAAGCAGATTTATATTAGTACAAAATAACAAAACCATCTCAAACTTGATTTTATGTTTGAAATGGTTTAAATTTTGGTGGTTTGTTTAATATTAGTCTCTTTTAATACTGCCAGACGAGCTATTGTTTTTATTTACTACTTCTGGATTTCCTAAGTATTTAATATCTGCGCCACTCGTTGCATTGGCAGTTAATTCTTTAGTCGTATTTACGGTGATTCCAGCGCCGCTAGTTGCTTTAACTTGGCTAGATTCGGCTATTAAATCTTCAGCTTTTATATCACTACCACTTGTTGCCTCAGCAATAAGTTTTATGGTTTTACCAGAAAGTTTTAAGTCGCTTCCACTGGTAGATTTGCAATTTAAAGTAGTTGTGTTAACATCCAGTTTCATGTCGCTACCACTTGTAGATTCCAGCTCTAAGGTTTCAGTAGTAATAGTGTTTGTTGAATACACATCACTACCACTTGTTGAGATAATGCTGGAAATATCCCTAAAACTTACCATCACTTTTTTTGAGGTACATCTTCCAATATTTTGTTTGGTGTGAATTTTTAAAACACCATCTATTACTTCTGTAACAATAATATCTTGTAAGTTTTCGTCAGCTTCAACACGAATACTTTCGCTATCGCTTTGTGTTAAATAAACATCTAAACCTTCAGTAGCTTTTATAGCTGTAAATGGTTGATTCATAGTTCTATTTTCAATTTTTACATCGCCATTTCCTTTAACACCCGGGTTTAGATTCATGTTGAAATTGCAAGAGAACAGGCTAAAACTTATTAGGGTGGCTGCAATAATTTTTACTAATGTTGTCATAATTATTTGTTTTTTGATACTGAAACAAGTTCAGTAGAGGTTGATGATTTTTTTAATATTCAAATATCTAATTTGTTGTTATCGATTAATAACTTAAATATCTGAATTGTAATTTATTAATGATGAATTGTTAATTATCAGATTTTATATTAATTCCGTCACTATCAATGTTTACTTTAACATCCTTAGATTCGGCTTTTATGCCATTATCGTCAATTTTTAAAGTGCTTTTATCACCTTTAATTTCAATACCATTTTCATCTATTCTTACATTAGGTATATCAATATTTAATTCAAAGTTATCTTCATCACAATCATTGCATTCCATACCGTTTTCTGTGATATTCAAATAATGATTTACGTAGTTTGAAGAAATATGATAACTTAAATAATCTCGTGTATTATCGTTAAATTTAATTATAGAGCTTTCAGGCAAGTATAAGGTAACTAGTAATTCCTGGTCGCTAAATTTGTTTTTAGAAGCTGTTGATAGATAAGAGTCTAAAAGCAACTCATTTCCTTTTAATTCAAAATTATAATCAATGTTTTTAGCCCGTTCAACAGCTTTGTCGTAATTTCTGCCATCTGCACTTTTTTCAATACTTATATAGGCCAAAGAATCTGTAGTTGATTTAACAATGATGTTAACATCTGAACTATAAATTATTTTCTCACCGTTTTCATTATTTGCTACTTTAACTCTATGTCTAAATAATTCATTTTCTGACATTTTAATTAGTAAGGTGTCTTTGGTAGTAACATAAAGTTCTTGTTTTTCTATAACACGCTCGTTAAATGCATGCTCACTAGCTTGTCTTATTCCCATAATTATAAGGCCTATTATAGAGAATAACCACAAGCCTAAAAGGGTGAATTTCGCAATGTTCCCAATAGATTTTAAGTTGTTTATCAGTATTTTTAAGCCTAAATAAAACAGGAAAAAGAATGGTATGCCTATAGCGAAAAAGGCTAAGAGTGAAGCCAACCAAATAGGAGAATTGCTGGAGTTGGCAATATCTACAAGATCCATTCCTGGTATATTCACAATATTAGCAACACCTACTGAAAACCAACCAATAATAAGTGCAATAATCGCTGAAGCTCCCACTATTATTAAAATGATTCCAACAAATTTCGCAAATATTTTGAAGAAGAACATAATAATTTCGGCAATGGTATCAAAAAAGGATTTTGAACTTGATTTTATTTTGCTTCCTTGTTTTTGTAAATCAACGTTTTTTGCTGCATCTGAAACGTTTTTTGCAACACCCGATACGGTTTCAGAAACGGTTTCAAAGCCATCCTTTATTTTTTTCTCAATGTTGCTAATGTTAACAGGTTCTCCTGTCATAATTATTTTTTCAGCAGTTGTTTTTGCTTCAGGAACTAAAATCCAAAACAATATGTAAATAAAAATAAATGTACCACCAGATCCGATGGTGAAAAGTATCCAGATTAAACGAATCCAAACGGCATCAATACCCAAATAATGTCCCAATCCTGACGCAACACCAGCGATGTATGAGTTGTTGCGGTCTCTAAATAATTTTTTAGAAACAGAAGATTTTCTTTGGTGTGCCGACTTTGGGTTGTCTTCAAAAATTTCATCGTCAACCAAATAATCTTCTGGCTGCCCCATGATGGAAATAACTTCGTCTACCTCTTTAATACGAATTACTTGTTTGTCGTTTTGTACTCGCTCGCTAAAAAGTTCGGCAATACGCGCTTCAATATCCGCAATAATTTCAGAACGACCTTGCGAATCTGTAAATGAGCGTTTTATAGCGTCAAGATAGCGTTGTAATTTTAAGTATGCATCTTCATCAATGTGGAAGAAAACACCTGCTAAGTTTATATTGACTGTTTTATTCATGTTAATTTGTTTTTTGTTTGGTTACTATATTAACTGCATTTTGTAATTCGGTCCAGGTAGTGTCAAGTTCTTTTAAAAACAACTTGCCTGTTTCAGTAAGTCCGTAGTATTTTCTAGGTGGTCCAGAAGTAGATTCTTCCCATCTGTAATTTAAAAGGCCAACATTTTTTAGCCTTGTTAGTAGTGGGTAAATAGTACCTTCTACCACGAGCAATTTAGCGTTTTTTAAGGTGTCTAAAATTTCTGCAACGTATGCATCATCGTCTTTTAAAACCGATAATATACAGAATTCTAAAACTCCTTTGCGCATTTGTGCTTTTGTGTTTTCTATCTTCATGTTCTAAAGCGTTTTAATAGTGTTAAACTGTTCATTTTTTGATTGATTTTGATGAAATTATTTTAAAAAATTGATTGTAAACGGGTATTTATAATATTCGCCATCTCGAGCTTTTAAACTTGCTTTTATGATGAAGGCTAATTCTAAGAGAAAGCCGAATATTGCAATTACACTAAAACCTCCAACTATATAAAAAATAGGCGCTGGTTTTTTGAAATTTATATGGAAATCAAAAATTTCATTAAAATGCATAAAATCAATTCCCGAAAATAAATTAAATATTAAAAATGGAATTGTAAGTGTTCCAATTATAATAACATATAGTAAAATACTCAATTGAAAGTTAATAGCTTGCTTACCATGTGCGTCTATAAATTCAGATTTATCTTTATTGGTAGCCCATAAGATAACAGGTCCTAATAGATTGCCAAATGGAATTATAAACCTACTAAAGGTTGATAAATGAATAAATGTTGCAATGTTTTTTTTGTGAGTATCTAGCATGATTTTAAAACATATAATAGTTGTCTATGCAAATATATGTCTTAAAGAAGGTATTATGTTAGGCATAGTACTAAAATTTAACAAAAATTTAACATTTTGAAGTATATAATAATTTCATAACTTAGTAAAAATTTAAATAATTATAATGACAATAACTCCTAAAAAATTAAACATTTTCACCATGTTTAAATTGCCTGCAGCGTACTTTTGCGGTGTTCGTTCCCAATATATAGACGATAATAAATGTGTGGTTACAGTAAGGTATAGATGGGTAAATCAGAACCCTTTTAAATCTATGTTTTGGGCGGTACAAGGTATGGCTGCCGAATTTACAACAGGTGCTTTAATGATGATTAAAATAAAGGAATCAAATAAAAATGTCTCTATGTTAGTGACATCTAATTCAGCAACCTTTTCAAAAAAAGCCATTGGTAGAATAATGTTTACCTGTAATGATGGGAGTTTAATAGACGATGCGCTTTTAAAAGCTGTTGAAACTGGTGAGGGGCAAACCATAAGTATGAAATCTGTTGGTGTAAATGAAGAAGGTATTGAAGTTTCTACTTTTATTTTTGAATGGAGTATTAAGGTAAAAAGTTAAAAGGTTATAATGTGGTTGGAATCCAAAGATTTAAAAAGAAATATTCAATTTGATTATAAAGTTTTGAAGCGCATTAGGTTTTTTTTAAAACGTATGTAACAAATTCTCAGGCAAATCAACTAATAGTCAAATAAACTAAAAAAAATATAAAATGACAGCACACGAAATTGATTTTAGAATCTACGGCGAAGAAATGCAATATGTTGAAATTGAGTTGGACCCCCAAGAAGGTGTCATTGCCGAAGCAGGTAGTTTTATGATGATGGATGATGGTATTAAAATGGAAACCATTTTTGGTGATGGTTCTCAAAACGATTCCGGATTTCTAGGAAAAATATTGGGAGCTGGAAAACGTATTCTAACGGGCGAAAGTTTATTTATGACTGCTTTTTATAATACCCTGTCAGGAAAACGAAAAGTAAGTTTTGCTTCGCCATATCCCGGTAAAATTTTACCAATAGATTTAACAGAGTTTAGGGGCAAATTTGTTTGTCAAAAAGACGCGTTTTTGTGTGCAGCTAAAGGTGTAAGTATAGGAATTGAGTTTTCAAAAAAACTAGGAAGAGGCTTGTTTGGCGGTGAAGGATTCATCATGCAAAAACTAGAAGGGGACGGCATGGCGTTTGTACATGCAGGAGGAACCATGGCTAAAAAAGTATTACAGCGTGGTGAAATCTTGCGAGTAGATACTGGTTGTATTGTTGGATTTACCCAAGATATAGATTACGATATTGAATTTGTTGGAGGTATTAAAAATACCATTTTTGGTGGAGAAGGTTTGTTTTTTGCTAAATTACAGGGTCCTGGAACCGTTTATATCCAGTCGTTGCCATTTAGTAGGTTAGCGGGAAGAGTATTGGCATCAGCACCTCAAGGAGGAGGTAAACATAAGGGAGAAGGCAGTATTCTTGGTGGTTTAGGAAATATTATTGATGGTGACAATCGGTTTTAAGTGTTAATTTTTATTAAAAATTAAAAACTTACCACTTTTTTTCATTAAATTTAGGAGTTAAATTAATTTTAGCCTATGTAAAAAAAATACTTTTATCAAACCAAATCCTTAACAAATATTATGGCTAGCACAATGCTTGAGTATACCAAGACGGTACTAAAAAAAGTTAGTTTTGATGTGACATTGTTTTGCAAAGAAGTACAAAAGGCGGTACAACGTTTATTGCCTCATGAGTTAGAAGAGCTTAAATTATTTATTCTTTCTCTTGTACAGCAAAACCCGGAATTAGATTCATGTTTAATTTATTTAAAATCATAAAAAAAAAACGACCACTTGGTCGTTTTTTTTTTTTTAAATGTAAAGGACGAATAAATATAACGTCTTGAAACGTGATGGCGCCCCTGATAACTCCCGAGATAACATCGTGTATGGCTTCAATAATTTGCATTTTTAATTCACTTTTAGGGTAAATAAGGCTAACTTCTCTTGCAGGTGAAGGTTCATTAAAATAGTGTAAATTTCCTCTTTCTTTTTCGTTAATATCTAATGTGTGTAAATAGGGCAGAAGTGTCATTCCCAATCCTTCATTTGATAATTTTATTAAAGTTTCTATGCTTCCGCTTTCCAGTTGGAATTTGTCGTCTGGATTATTTTTAAAGGCTTTGCATAAATTTATTACGCCGTCTCTAAAACAGTGACCATCTTCAAGAAGTAACATGTCATTAATATCTAAATCTGAAACATCAATTTTTTTGTTGTTATGAAGTCTATGATTTTTAGGAATATAAGTTACAAAAGGTTCAAAATATAAAACACGCTCTTTAATGTTTTCATCTTCCAGTGGGGTGGCGGCAATGGCGGCGTCTAAATGACCATCTTTTAGTCGGGCAATAATTTCATCAGTTGTTAACTCCTCTATTTTAAGCTTAACTTTGGGGTGTTTTTTTATAAAACTCTTTAAGAACATGGGTAATAAGGTAGGCATGACCGTTGGGATAATACCTAGTTTAAATTCACCACCTATAAAGCCTTTTTGCTGATCTACAATATCTTGTATTCTATAAGATTCGTTTACAATATTTTTTGCTTGACTAACTATTTTTCTGCCAACATCGGTTAATTCAATGGGTTTTTTGCTTCTGTCAAAAATCAGAATATCAAGTTCGTCTTCAAGTTTTTGTATTTGCATACTCAAAGTAGGTTGCGTTACAAAACATTTTTCAGCTGCTTTGGTGAAATTTTGGTTTTCAGCTACAGCCAAAACGTAGTATAATTGTGTGATTGTCATTAGTATAAATTTTGACTATAAAAATATAAAAACTATCAATAAAATTTATGAAAACACCTGTTAATTATAAATTAAATTTGCAGTGAATAAAAAATAATAATAGTATGAAACTTAATAGCATAGGTTTAGATACCTTAAAAACAAAAGAATTAGCAAACGATCTAAATAAATTATTATCTAATTTTCAAATATATTATCAAAATTTAAGAGGTATTCATTGGAATATAAAAGGAAAACGATTTTTTGATTTACATGTGAAGTTTGAAGAGTTATACAACGATGCTAACATGAAAGTAGATTTGATTGCAGAACGAGTATTAACATTAGGCGAAACGCCACTTCATACCTTTAAAGATTATATTGAAAATGCTCAAGTTCCTGTAGGTAAAAATATTTCACATGATGAAAAAGCGGTTACTTTAGTTGTAGATTCTTTATCTGAATTATTAAAAATTGAACGCGCTATTTTAGATAAATCTAGTGATGCTAATGATGAAGGAACTAACGCTATGATGAGTGATTTTATTACAGAACAGGAAAAAACGGTTTGGATGATGAAAGCTTGGTTAAGCTAATCCGATAAATCCATTAATTAATATTTAAAGACCTTCAAATTTTTTGAGGGTCTTTTTTATATCAACCCCCGAGCTTTAATTTCCAGATATTTGTTAATGGTGTTAATGGTTAAATGTTCTGGCGCAGTCAAAATACTTTGAATACCATACTTTTGAAGTTCGTTCACAATTAATTTTTTCTCGTATATAAATTTTTGAGCAATTGTTTTTTCAAAAATTTCAAAAGTGTTGACGGTAGTTTGTTTTATAAGTTTTTGTAATTCTGTGTTTTCAAAAAATATCACTACCAATAAATGATTTTTCGCAATGGCTTTTAAATAAGGTAATTGCCTGTGCAAAGCATCTAAAGTTTCAAAATTAGTATATAATAAAAGTAAACTACGCTGATTTAAATTTCGTTTTACATCAACATATAATCTTGAAAAATCTGATTCTACAAAATCTGTATTCAAATTATAGAGCGTTTCCAGGATTTTATTCATTTGCGAAGGTCTGCGCTCTGCAACTATTTTGTTTTCTACCTTTCTTGAAAACGAAAAAACACCAGCTTTATCTTGTTTTTTTAAGGCCACATTGCTAATTACTAACGATGCATTAATAGCATAATCTAGAAGGCTTAAGCCTTCAAAAGGCATTTTCATAACTCTACCTTTATCAATAACACTATAAACAGGTTGCGACCGTTCATCCTGATATTGATTCACCATTAATTTATGGCTTTTCGCTGTGGCTTTCCAATTGATGTTTCTTAGGTCATCACCTTGAACATAATCTTTTATTTGTTCAAACTCCATAGTGTGCCCAATGCGTCGTATCTTTTTTAAGCCGTAATCAAAAATCTTGTTCGAAAAAGCCAAAAGCATGTATTTTTTCAACTGTAAAAACGATGGGTAATTGGGCACCATAGCATCTTTTCCATATTGAAATCGTCTTGAAATAAAATGTATAGGACTAGAAGCATACAGGATTAAATTCCCGAAATAATATTCACCGCGTTCTAAAGGTCGTAAGGTGTAAGTGATTTTTTTATGCTCTTGTTTGTTTAATTTGGTGTTGATTTCAAAATCGCGTTTCTGGTATTGAAACGGTAATTCATCTATAACTTTTAACGAACTTGTGAAACTGTAATTATTTTGCAGCGATATTTCAATAGGGTTATCATCTCCATTACTCAATTTTTCGGGTAATATTCGGGATGCTGTAATGCCTTTTTGTTTGAAGAGTAACATACCATCTAACACCAATAAACTTAAAAAAATAAAAAATAACATTATGGCAATGATTAATAACCCCGAAAAAATAAACGCCAAAATAAATAATAAGACAAGAGAACCTGCACTTACAAAAAAGCGGCTATTTAAATAAATATTTTTAAAAAATTTCTTCACTATCTAGGAATCTCAATAGTCTCTAAAATTTGATCGATCACTTTTTCAACCGTAAAGCCTTCCATTTCACGTTCAGGCGTTAATACCAAACGGTGTTTCAAAACTGCTTTTGTACAACGTTTTATATCATCGGGTGTTACAAAATCTCTACCGTGAATGGCTGCATTTGATTTGGCTGTATTTAATATGGCAATAGAAGCACGTGGTGAAGCGCCCAAGTACAAATTCGCATTGGTACGCGTGTTATTTACTATGGAAGCGATATAGGTTAAAAGATGGTTTTCAACCAATATTTGTTTTATTAAATTTTGATAATGTGCAATTTGCTTCGCATTTAAAACCGGAACAACCGCATCAAAATCTAGAGCATCTTGTCTTTGATGATTTTCTAATAAAATTTGAATTTCGTTTTCAAGTGTTGGGTAGTCCACGTCTATTTTAAATAGAAAACGATCTAATTGTGCTTCGGGCAATCTGTATGTGCCTTCTTGCTCAATGGGGTTTTGAGTCGCGAACACTAAAAATGGTGGTTCCATAACATATCTGGTGCCATCCATGGTAATTTGTCGTTCACCCATGACTTCAAATAAAGCAGCTTGTGTTTTTGCAGGCGCCCTATTTATTTCATCAATTAAAATAACATTCGAAAAAATAGGTCCTTTTTTATATTCAAACTCATTGGTTTTTACGTTAAAAATAGACGTTCCTAAAATATCACTTGGCATTAAGTCGGGGGTGAATTGAATTCTACTAAAATTAACAGCCAACGTTTTTGCTAATAGCTTTGCAGTGATTGTTTTTGCAACACCTGGAACACCTTCAATTAGCGTATGCCCGTTTGAAAGGATTGAAATAATGAGTAATTCAATCATTTCGTTTTGTCCGACAATAATTTTACCAATTTCTTTTTTAATAGCTTCAACGTGTTCTTGAAGTGGTTTTAAATCTAGTCTACTTTCAAAATTTATATCTTGATTTTCAGGAGTTTGTTCTTCCATTATAGTGTGTGTTTTGTAAATGATTCTATGAGTTTGTTAAGTTGAATTAAATCAATTTCAGTATGGTTTGACTTCGATTTTAAATAAATAATATAGTCTATTAATGCTTTGGTGTCTTCTTTTTTGTTAGATGATTTAATGGCTAATTTAGAAATAAAACCTTCGCTTAATTCATTGGTGTTCAAGTAATATTTAGACCGTATTTGTTCTAGAAAATATTGAATTTTGTTGGTGATGATGTTCGTAAAATCGCCATGTTGATAATACAAATCTCCAATAGTTCTGGTAAAATCAAGGGTGGCATTTTTTAATGGTTCAACAACAGGAATAATGCGTTGGGTTCGCTTTCCCCTAAAAACAACAAAAAGGATTAATGATAATAAGGTAATATAAAAGGCCCATTTTAAAGCTTGGTTTTGAAGCACAAAACGCAACGGACTTGTAATTACCTTTCGTCCGCTTTTATAATAATTATCCCAAATAATGTTATGTTTTGGTAAAAAGGATAATACAGTGGCAGCATAAGCCTCATTACCATTTAGCATATGGTAATTGGTAAAACCAAACGGATTGGTGTGTATGTAAAAAGCGCCATTATTACTTCCAAACGGCATTTTTATGTAGTTAATATTCGTGTCTGGAATGGTGTCATTTATAATTTTATTGCTTTTGTCAACTTTAATGGTTCCTAAAGCTATGGCGTTAAGGGTGTCTATTTTTGTGAAATAACTATTTTCAATAACATCTTTAAAGCGGCGCTCATTTCTTTTTAAACTCGGACTTGTAAAAGAGTTCAATGAAGGTCTTTTAAAAAAATTATTCATATCGGTACCTACACCTATATTTAGGGTATCGCTTAAATTACCATATAAATTGTTGGCACTTATAAATACCGAATTTCCCTTTTCAACATATTTTATTAATGCTTCGGAAGCTTGCTTATCAAACGAAATGCTATTATTTATAAAAAAGCTCACGGTTTTTGTAGAGTCTTTTAGTTCTTTTAATGTTTCAAATATATTTTTTGTAGAAACGGTTATCGTTTGGTTGGAATAATTATTTACCTCATTAAAAAGCACAAAGCAACCTAAAGGAATTTTATCGGAAGCCGAATAAGAATCTCTCCAGTTTAAAGCTTTGGGTTTTGTTATTTCTGCAAGCACTATAAGTACAATAACCGCTCCAATGGCATACAATGCTATTTTAGATTGTTTATCCATGTTGCAGCGTGTTTATTTTTTCAAAATCGGACTTGTTTTTCTGGTAAACAGCTTCGTCTATCAAAAATTCGCCATACCAAACATACTCGTATATATATGAAATGCGTTTAAATACAGACTTCGTGTTTTCGTCTGTAATCTCGGTTAAGTATTCGCTATTTGTTTTGTCGAAATGCCATTCAATAATTTGTTTATTGGTGAGTATTTTTAAAGATTTAAGGTATAAATAGCGGGTAGCCAAACGGTAATTCCGTTGGTTTAGAGCATCTTCAATTAAGGTTTCAAAATGGACATCTTTTAGATTTTCTTCAACATATTGAAAATGGTTAATGTCTTTCGCTTCGGTTTTAAATACAGAGTTTATCGGCGACTGCATTAAAAATTTAATAAGAAGGTATAGTGTTGCAACACCTAAAAAACCATAAACTATATATTCTAAAGTTTGATAATTAATAAAGTTGATATCGAATCCAAAAACATCATTTAACCAACTAAAGAATTTTCGTAGCACATTTTGGATAAGATTAACTCCACCGGTATCGTTAATGGAATAATTAAAAGCGTCGCCTTTGTAGCGTTCTTTAATAGCTTCCTTAAAATAGGTTACTTTCATGTTTGAAGCGTCTTTTTGAATGCTGTCCTGAGAAAAACAATATTGAATATTGCCAACAAAAACACCAAACATACCCATCGAAATATGGTAACCCTTCTTATTCATTAGCCCCAATTTGTTCGATTTTGCTTCTTAAAAAAACATTATTTTTTTCTTCAAATATATTGTAATACAGCACACTATAGGCTATTTGAGTTAAGGCTTGCGAATAAATAAATGCCAATAAAAACATGGCAAAGCCTAAGGTAAATACTGCATTTGCAAATACGCTTGATAATAAATCCACATGACTTTCTATTGAAAAATAAACGTAAATACCAATAATAAATCCGGGTATAGAAATAATAAGCATTGTTATCATTAAATTTAAAATCCCGATTACTAATCCGAAAAGAATCACTTTTCCAAAGCTTGAAAACGTAAAACTCCAACCCTCAGATAAAGCTTCACTTAATCCTTTATTTCCGGAAAAAATGGACATAAAGGACAAGCCAAAAAAGGCCGTAACTAAAAAACTGAGACCGTATTGAACCAGCATACCCAATAAGGGAATAAATGCAAAAAGGATGGATACAATTAGATACCCAATATAAATGCCAATACCTATAAATATGAATACGATAACCGTTCCTAAATTTTGTTTAATTTTTTGCCATATATTTTTGGATTGTACTTTGCCTTCACAATTAACATATTCTGACATAAACGCACTCGAAAAACTGTAATTTATAAGTGCCGTAATAAAAAGGATAAGCACCAAAAAAATGGCTCCCACTATTAAATAAATGGTATGGTCGCCATCGTTATTCATTCCAAACCTAAAATCTCTACTCGCTAAACCCATAAAGCCAGTAACCAATAGGTAAGAAGCAACAATTAAAAGAATAATACTTATCGCGTTATAGCGTAAGTACAAGCTGGTGTATGTTTTAAAGTTATATTTAAGAAATAAAAAATAGGTATTAATAGTGTCTCCAAATGCATTTCTGTTTCGTAATTCAATATACTGTTTACTCACGATTTTGGGATTTTGTTAAGATCAGTTTGGTAACTGTTGGTCAGTTTTATTGGGTAAATAATGTAATAATAGACTATTAAAAATAGCGAGCTAAATATAATCCCATACGATAGAACTGCCGGCATTTGTTCTCCATATCGGGTAATAAAACCTTCAATAAAACCAGCAATTATAAAAAACGGGATGGTACTCACCACAATTTTTAAACCGTCTTTAGCGCCTTTAGTAAATGCTACACGTCTGGAATAGGTTT
Source organism: Mariniflexile sp. (assembly GCA_051275695.1). Taxonomy (GTDB): domain Bacteria; phylum Bacteroidota; class Bacteroidia; order Flavobacteriales; family Flavobacteriaceae; genus Mariniflexile. The sequence continues at coordinate 1,855 of JBNMNO010000034.1, read as the reverse complement.
TAGGAAACAAAAAGCTATTTCCCATAACCAGTCCGGCGCAACCTGCAATCACTATGACCGAAATTTCAATAGTACCATGCAACCAGATTGTCGATGTTTTATCTAAAATACCATAGTTGTAAAAAAAAGTAATAAAAGCACCAAGCATAATACCATTACTAAATAGAATATAAACCGTGCCAACGCTAAAAAAGACCCCAAAAGCAAAGGCAATAATGGCAACTCTTATATTATTTATGGTAATACCCAAAAAGGAGCCAATGTTACTGCCGCTTTTATAAACCGCCATGGGCTCGCCTTTCTCAATGTTTTCAATGGTCATGTTTACATAATCATCGCCCAAAATTAAGCGTACAAAGGAATCATCATTTAAGGTTGAAACAACACCGATGCAAAGGGCGGATATGAAAATTAAAAAAGCATACAAAAGTGTTTTCTGATAGTTTTTAAAAAACAGCGGAAATTCATATGTCCAGAACGAGACAATTTTGCTTTTCGATTCTCTTTTGGTAACGTAAATCTTTTGATGCGCTTCTGATGCCAGCGAATTTAAGTACAACAAGGTCTTACTGTCCGGGTAATATGTTTGAGCATATGACAGGTCGTTTGTGAGATGAATATAGTAAGAAGCTAAGTCGTCAGGATTTATTTTGGCATTATTGTGTAATGCATTTTCAAAAACCAGCCATTTTTCCTTATTTTGCTTAACGAACGAAGCTTCGCGCATATAAATATTTAAATTAGAAACGAATATACATCTCAATGAGCAATTTAGCAATTAACACAGCACAAAATGTAAATTTGGATTACAAATTAATTGGTTTAGGAGAACGTTTTGTAGCGTTTTTAATTGATGGTCTTATTTTGTTGACTTACATAACCATTATGGAGAATTTAGTGGAGCTCTCTAATATATTTAGTACTGATAGTTGGACGCAACGCGGGTTTTTAGGATTGTTCATGTTACCCGCTTTTTTTTATTCGGTATGCTGTCATATTCTTTTTAGCGGGCAAACCGTTGGTAAAATGATATTAAAAATTAAGGTGGTTCGGGTTGATGGTGCACCTACTCAATGGTATAACTTACTTGTTAGATGGATGTTGCGTATTGTAGATATTTGGTTGTTTTTTGCATCAATAGGCGTTTTGAGTATTTTGTTGTCTGATAAAAAACAACGCGTTGGCGATGCAGCAGCTGGTACTGTAGTAATAAGTGTAAAAGCAAAGCATAAAATAACCAGTACTATTTTAGAGGAAATTGATGTTGATTACGAACCAGTTTTTAATAATGTCACCCAACTTACCGATAAAGATGTACGCATTATAAAAGAAACCTTTTTAATTTCAAGAAAAAATAACGATTATAAAACCTTAACACTTTTAAGAAATAAGGTGGCGGGCGTATTAAATATAGATTCCAATTTATACGACATCGACTTTCTGAGTACCATATTAAAAGACTATAATTTCTATACTCAAAACATGTAATAAGTGAACCCATTTTATAAAGCAAAATTATGTGAATCAATTATCCCGAGCTTAATTAGGAATCTTTAACTAATAAAATCTATGTTTTACATTATCGATATTTTAGGAACCATAGCCTTTGCTATTTCAGGGGTTTTACTTGCCCTTAATAAAAGAATGGATTTATTCGGAATCCTAATCATCGCATTTGTTACGGCGGTTGGTGGTGGTACACTTCGCGATATCCTCATTGGCGAAACGCCTGTTAGTTGGATGAAAGACATGACATACACCTATGTTATTATAGCATCGGCTATTTTTGCAGTCATTTTCAGAAGTAAAATCGATTATTTACGCACCTCATTGTTTTTATTCGATACCATTGGTA
>JBNMNO010000033.1:0-25112 GCA_051275695.1 Mariniflexile sp. | reverse complement strand
TATAGGAAATGTATAGTCTCCATTGTTTGGAAGCCCTTTAAAAACATAGTTTTGCGCTGTTAAACCTGTTCCTTTCATGGTGAATCCAATACCAGGATTTATTAAGGCATTTTGATTTAATCTATCCCAACCCGCATAGCCGGTAGTGTTAGGAGAATACGTGTACAACCAATTGTCATTAATTATTAAAGGCGTGGTTACATTACCACCCCCATCTACAATGGCAGGAACGCCATTATACGGTGATCCTGAATTAAATGAAATTTGTTGCGGTGTAAAAGGGTTTATTGCAGTATCTGTCCCATCAAACATGCCGCCATTTAAAGAAAAAGCTCCTGTATTGTTATTAACTGGAGACGACCGATAATTATAGGCATATGTCGTTGAAACGCCCTGTTGGTCTTTTAATAATTTTCCTGATGTAGCCGTATTGGCATCTGCTCCCGCATGGGTTTGCACTAATTGGGCTTCGCCTACTAAGCGTAAATCGCCACTCGATAAATTAACAGCATTTTTAACTAGTAAACCAAAATTATCGACAACAGACACACCTGTTAAGGTGTTGGCAACTTCTAAGTTAAAAAAATTGGCTGAATTAGAGGTTCCAGAAATAGTTTGAACAGCGTTCACAGTACTATTAAAATAGGTGGTTCCGCTTGTTGGAACTGAAGTTATTCCATTATTTATAAAATTATTATTTAAATGTAACTCGCCATCATTGTCATGAGTTCCTGTAGATTTATTGGTATACGCATCCCCAAAATATACGAGTGTAGACGGGTTTATTTTTAAAGTACCTTCATTTACTATTTGGGAAAAAAGTGTATGCGTACATAAAAAATAAAACAAAAAGGTGAGAGCTTGTAGTTTCATTACTTTTTTGGTGTTTTAGTGTTGTTAATGTTATACATTTATGCTACGTGTTTTGTTTTATCTGTTTCTATAGACGCACTATTATTTAGTAAAAAATATTCTTTTTTGTTTTTTAACTTCATAGCCTCAATTAATTTATCTTCTGTTAAGGGCTTGGTTATATACCCCGAACAAAACTCAATACTTAATGCTTCATAAATGTCTTTTTCATTATTAGATGAGGAAAGGAAATAGACCTCAACTTGGTTTTTTTTTAATAAGTTGGTTTTTTCTAAATTTTTTAAAAATTCAAAACCATTCATAACGGGCATATTTATGTCCAATAAGATTAAATCAACATTACTAATTGGGAACGGTTCATGCTTTTTCGCAGGTTCTTTAAAATAATCTAGAGCCAAAGCACTGCTCTTAAATGTTTTTATCATTGTTTTTTCAAAAGCAAGGGAACAAATTCTTTGAGCAATAAAAGAATCAATTTTATTATCGTCTATAATTACTATTTGGTTAATATCTTTCATTATTTATATGGTGTTTGGTAAATTAATATCAAATTGTGTCATTTCATTCTCAATGCTTTGCACAGTTATGGTGCCATTAAGTTGCTCTACAATATTTTTAGTAATGTATAGGCCTAAGCCTGTACCGTCAACATTATTATGACTTCTATAGTAAAGCTTAAAGACTTTGTCTAGCTCATTCTTGTTAATACCAATACCATTATCTTTAATACAGATTTTATAACCTGTATTGGTTTTAAAAGCACTTATTATTATAAATGGCGTGTGCGTAGCATTAAATGGCCTTTTGTGTTTAATGGCATTTTGTATAATATTTTGAAGCATGGAACTAATTAATTGCAGGTTTGAATTTATTTTGAAACCTTCAGAAATATTAACGTTAAAACTCACATTATTAAACTCATCTATGTGTGAAAGGCTACTAATGGTTTTACTTACCAATTGATTAAAATCAATGTCATCTTTGGTTATAGATTTATTTAGCATTAAGGAAGATGTAGAAAGATTGTCTATTAGTCTTTTGCCGTCTGTTAAAACGCTTTCAAACATATTTACAATATCTAGAGAACTTTCGTTAAGAGACTCCAATTTTAGCAAGTTAAGTAGGCCTTCTAATGAGGTAAAAGGTGTTCTTAAGTCATGCCCTGAACGATACAGTAATAACTCAAGATCGCTTGTTTTTTCTTGTAGTTTTTTAAGAATAGTTTTATTGTTAGTAATATCATGAACCATAGTTAAAACCACAGGTTCGCTGTCAATAACCAAATGATGCGAAACTATTTCAATATCTATTTTTTTTCCATTTTTTGATGTAACTAGAAATTCAGTTCTAAACGGCTTAGGTGATGAAATTTTCATCCTACTGCTTAAAAAAGCTCTGTCTGTTTCGTTCAGAACATTTAAATCCCAAATTAGCATATTAACAAGTTCTTTTTTTTTATAACCAAATAGGGTTGCAGTAGCAATATTACATTCTAAGATTTTTCCCTGTAAATCGGTAATAATATAAGGGTGAGGCGTGCCTTCAAAAATAATTTTAAACTTATCTTGTGTAAGTTTTAGGTTCGATTTGTTTTCTACCCATTTGCTAATATCATAACGTATGGATATATATTTTTCAATGTTGCCAAATGCATCTTCAAAAGGGATTATTGTAGTGTCTGCCCAATAATAGCTACCATCCTTTTTTTTATTGCAAATTTTCCCGGTCCAAATTTTATTCGAGCTAATTAGTGCCCACATGTCGCTAAATAAACTGTCTGGTTGCATGCCCGATTTTAGCATGCTATGCGTGTTTCCTAGTAATTCTTGTTCAGAATAACCAGATATTTTGCAAAAACCATCATTAGAATATATAATAACACCTTCAGAGTCCGTTACGGTTACTAATGCTGCCTTATTTAGGGCATTAACCAATTGCTCCTCCTGGGTATTATTCCATATTTGTTTAGAAATTAGTTCCATTTTGTAATCTGTTCGGGGTTACACAAAAGTCAATGCCATCGTCAAGAGTTTGAAACACCCTTGTGTGTACATTGGGTTTATGTCGGGTTATGTAATTATCAATTTTTAAACGTAAAGGGAGGGAAGTAGTAATAAAGGCAATTTTAGCACAAACCGTATTTAATTGAACATCTTTAGCCAATGTTCTTAAGCAGGAATAATTAGCAGAAACAATACCACTAACATCTCTCAAATCGACAATTATAGAATGTGAATTTTGCTTACAAATATTACATATAGTTTCTAAGTATTTGTCTATTTGTTTTACTGCGAGTATATTGTAATTGTTTTTACTGCTAAACTTTAAATACAAAAAGCCACGGCTATCTATGTAAAAAGTTTCATTGGAGTCGAATTTAGTTAGATTAGGCATCATGCTGTTTTATTTAAAAAACGAAGTGCAAAAGGGATGCCCAATAAGAAATTACAATTAAAACTTAATGTAAGACACTGAAATTGAGATAACTAAATAATTAAATAATTTATAAACAAAAAAACAAACTCACGGAATGCCGTTGATTTTTAAGGATATTTGGAAATACCACGGCATACCGCATTTATACCTTCGATTTTTTTATTCCAAATTTTGCCATGCGGTCTCGTAATGTACTCGGTTTGATATCCATTAATGATGCAGCACCTTCTTTACCTTCAATTTTCCAGTTGGTTTGGTTTAGGGTTTTAATAATATAGTTGCTTTGAATATCATCTAGCGACATAGCACTGTATTTTTTTTTCTCTAAATTGGCTTGGGATATTCTTTTACTTTCAAATTCCGGAAATGTGATGCTATCTTTATTCGAGGTAATAACGGCTCTTTCAACAATGTTCTCAAGTTCCCTAACATTACCTGGCCAAGGGTAAATTTTCATTTGTTGTAAAGCTTCCTTTGATATGGATGTTATGTTTTTTTGATATTTTAAACAAAATTTGTCTAAAAAATAATCAACTAAAACAGTAATATCTTCAATTCTATTGCGAAGTGGTGGTATGGTTATTGGAAAAACATTCAACCTAAAAAATAAATCTTGTCTAAAGCGTTTGTTTTTCACTTCTTTTTCTAGTTCTCTGTTCGTGGCAGCAATAATTCTTAAATCCAGTTTCATGATTTTTGAGCTACCAATGGGTTCAATTTCCCCTTCTTGAATGGCCCTTAATAGTTTGGGTTGTAATTCTAAGGGCATTTCGCCTATTTCGTCTAAAAATAAGGTGCCACCATTGGCTAATTGAAACTTGCCAATTCTGTCTTTATGGGCGCCTGTAAACGAGCCTTTTCTGTGGCCAAATAATTCGCTTTCCAAAAGTTCGGCAGGAATAGCGGCGCAATTAACGCGTATTAACGCTTTATCTTTTCGGTTACTTGTATTATGTAAGGCTTTTGCAATAAGCTCCTTGCCTGTTCCTGTTTCGCCAAGTATCAGTACGGTAGCATTTGTATTAGCAACTTGTTCTACCTGCGTTAAAACATTGCTAATCTCTTCACTGGCATATACTAGGTTTTCGTAATTAAAAGACAGTGCAATTTCTTCTTTTAAGTGTACATTTTCGGTTTCTAATTGAATTTTTAACTGGGCCACTTCGTCATACAAACGCAGTAATTCAAGCTCAGCAGTTTTTTCAAGAGTAATGTCTTGTACGGTACCAATAAAATTTGTAGGCTCAGCATTATCATAAATTATTTCACCTAAACCGTGAACCCATTTCAATTCTTGTGTGTCTTTGGTTAAAATTCGATATTTCAAATCAAATTTTTCACCGGTTTTAATAACATTATCTAATGTTTTTATATTATTTGAGATATCTTCAGGATGCACAACGCTTCTAAAAAGGTCTAGAGTTATTTCTGTATTTCTATCAAATCCAAAAATACTTTTTAAAGTGATTGAGCCTTTAATGATGTGGGTTTTTAAATTTAAATCGAAACTCCCAATTTTCGATATTCTTTGGGCTTCTAATAGATTTTGTTCGTTTTGTTTAATTTCTGTAATATCATGCATTACACCCTGATAATGAGTAATTATTTGGTTACTATCTTTCCGTATTGCAGGAAAATCTCGCACCCATTTAATAACCCCCTCTTTAGTAAAAACCCTGTATTCTTGTATAAGTTTATGTTTTTTGCCTTCTTTATGATGTTTTATACCTTCTTCGGTAATTTTATGAAAATCATCTGGATGAATCAAATTTTTAAATGAAATTTTGCCCGATAGAAATTCTTCAGGACTATAACCAAGCAGTTCAACAACATTAGAAGATACAAAATCTGCTTTCCAAGCTTTTTTGGTTCCCCATAAAAAAACAACAATAGGGCTGGAGCTAATGGCGCTATAAATTTCAAGTAAGTCGTTTTCACTTTTTACAAGTTCTGTAATATCTTGTTTTATACCAAAATAAGTTGTTATAGCTCCATCGGCATCTTTTATAGGAGATATGGTTGCCTCTTCCCAAAATAGACTACCATTTTTGGCTTTATTGCAAAATTTTCCATTCCAAATCTTTCCAGCCGTAATGGTTTTCCACATCTTGGTATAATACGCTTTGGATTGGATTCCAGAACTTAAAATATTTGGGTTTTTCCCTAACACTTCTTCAGCCGTATAACCAGAAATTTTGGTGAATTTTGCGTTTGTGTATTCAATATTTCCATCTACATCGGTAATAACTATGCTATTTGGACTCTGTTCTACAGCTGTAATAAGTTTTTTAAGGTCTTTATTAATACGTAAATTAGTTTCTTTTTCTTCTCTTAACTTAATGGTGTTTTCTATGGCAGGCATTAAGCGTATCAGGTTTGTTTTTAATACATAATCCCAGGCTCCATTTTTAATGGCGTCGACTGCTATTTCTTCTGTAAGGTGTCCGGTAACAAGTATAAAAGGGATAGTTGGGGCCTGTTCTATAGCAATTTCCAGAGCTTCAAATCCTGTAAATTGTGGTAGGCTATAATCAGAAAGTATAATATCTGGTTTAAAGTTTTTTAAAGCATTTGTAAAATCTGCTTTTGTATCTACAAGTTTTGAAATAAATTGAAACCGATGCGCTATTAATTCCTCTTTAATAAGCTCAGCGTCGAGGGCATTATCTTCCAGAATTAATATTTTTAAGTCACCCATTTTTATTTATTTAAAAGTGTTTCATTATGAATACCCCAAAACAATCCAATTTCTTTTATGATATTTATAAATTCATCAAATTGCACAGGTTTTATTATAAACGCATTCGCACCAAGTTTGTAGCTTGTTATGAGGTCGCTTTCCATTTTGGATGAGGTAAGTATAACCACCGGTATAGTATGTAGCTCCTTACTGCCTTTAATTTGCTTCAGTACTTCTAGGCCATCAACTTTAGGCATCTTTAAATCGAGCAGTATAACAACGGGATAGTCATGGAGACTATTTTTGTAAGTACCGCGTTTAAAAAGATAATCTAAGACTTCTTCGCCATTGTTTGCCACATCCACCTTATTGGCTAAACCTATCTCATCAAGTGCGGCAAGTGTTAATTCCACATCTCTATGGTCGTCATCTACTAAAAGTATTCTTTTAAGTGCTGTCATTTTTTACGGTTCTTGGTTTTTATTTTCAGAATAAGTTCATTTAAATCAATTCATCTTGCCCTAATGTAGTGTATTTTAGTTAATTGGCAATTTAAAAAAGAACGAAGCTCCTTTATTTATTTTACCTTCAGCCCAAATAGCGCCCTGATGTTTCGTAATGATGCGCTTTGCTGTTGCCAAGCCAATGCCAGTACCTTGAAATTCATTAGTAGTATGCAAGCGCTGGAAAACACCAAAAGCTTTTTCTGCATATTTCTGGTCAAAACCAGCGCCGTTGTCTTTAATAAAATAAATGGAGTTTCCCTCGGCATCGGTGTTATATCCAATATGAATTTTAGGGTTTTTGGTGTTACTGCTAAATTTTATAGCATTAGCAATAAGGTTTTCCCATACTTGAGCCAATAGAAAAGCATCCATAAAAGCATCAGGCATGGCATCGACAGTTACAAGAACATTTTTTTCTTTAATATCAAAAACAAATGTTTGTATTACTTTATCTACCAATGTTTTCATACTACTAGAAACTTTTTTAAGTCCTGATCTACCTGTTCTGGAGTAAATGAGCAAACCATCTATTAATTGGTTCATTTTTAATGACGAATCAATAATGTTTTTAAAATGGCTTTTTTCCTTTTCGTCCATTTTATTTGCAAAACTTTTTTGCAGAAGGTTGGTAAAGCCATCAATATGGCGAAGTGGTGCACGAAGGTCATGTGATACCGAATAAGAAAAAGCTTCCAGTTCTTTATTTACTTCTTCCACTTTAAGCTTTTCGTTTATTAAATCACTATTTCTTGTTCTTAGATTTTCAGTCTGTGCATCCAAGGCATCGTTAATTTTTAATACATTTTCTGCCAGAATACCAACTCTTAAATTTACAATTAAGCTTGCGTAAAAAGCGCTTATATTTTTGGATGATTGATTAATAATGGTCATGAACTCTTTAGTAAATGGGTTGCTTTTTGCAAGTGTTACAAAAGCCACAATTTCGTTTTCAATAACTATAGGGCATGTTATTAGTTCGCTAAGCGCCTTAAATTTAGAAGTGTTAGCTTTAGTATTAAAAACAGTTTTCTCAGGAAAATCTTTTAAATAAAAAATATTTTTTTTAAGTAGTGTTTTACCGAATTGGTCTTTTGGAGATGCTGCACTTATGGTAGTTAGGAATTCTTTTTCTACTCCTAAACAGGTTAAAGTTTCAAACGTCTGGTTTGCTTCGTTTAAAATATAAAACACAGCCATTTGGGCTTTGGAAATTTTTGTCAATTCATTTAGAAGGCTAACGGCAAAGTCATCTATAGCTGTTTGTGAGAACAATATAGCTGAAATAGCAGTCACTCCTTTTTCAATATTATTTTTAGATTGAATGACTTCAGACATATGGTTGATGGATATGGCAAGAGAGCCAATCTCATTGGGGGTATTAGTTATAGTTTTATTATTAAAATTTCCCTTAGCAATTTTTTTAGCAATACTATCCATTACTGTAATAGGTTTCGATATGGATTTACTAATATTTAATATTATAAAAACTACCATAACTGTAAATAGTATAAATAGAATAGCAGAGCGCCTCATCACGTTATGAATTGGAATATTCAATTCGCTCATATCTTGTTTTACAACAAAACCCCAGCCTGTTTGCGGAATGTTAGTGTAAGCGGCAAGTACTTTTACCCCACGATAATCGCTCGTTTTTATAATACCTGTTTTACCTTGTACAGCCAAAACAGCAGGCAGTGCCTTTATTTTAAGGTTAAGCTGGGCGTTTTTATACCAACGCAGTTCGTTTAAAGCGATACCGTTTTTATTTATAATGAGAGATTCGCCTGTTTGGCCCAGCCCAACTTTATCTAGCATTAATTTATAAACTGTATTTGGCAAATCTATGGTTGTAACCAAAATACCAGAGATATGTTTGTTATGTGACAAGCAAATAATTGGTGCTGAAAACGTCATTTCGGGTTTCTTGGTTATAGGTGATAAATGGATTTCTTCAAGATAAGGTTCTTTGGTTGCTAGTGGTATTTTAAAACATGGGTTATGAGACTCATCCCTTCCAACACTGTGCCTGTTTGTTGAGGCTTCTACCAATCCGGTTTTAACATTAACTATAAAAATTTCTTCATATCTATTATAATTTAACAAACTCCTATTCAATAATTTTTCTACCGCTATTTGCTGTTCCATGTGTTTTGGCGCTTTTAATTCAACGGTAAAATGGTCGTCCAAACTCCTAATTTCATAGTCTTGACTCATCATATTTATGTCGCCCCTAATGTCAATTAGCCATTTATTTAATTCTTTTACTTTCAAATCACGAATGGCCGTAACTTTTTCTATAGTTCCGTTAGTTGTATCATTAACTTGTTGAAAATAGGAATATATAATTAAGGTTAATAACGGTGTCAGTGCTATAATAAGAAACCAGAATAACAGTTTGTTCTTTAGTGTTTTAAATAAGAATTTTTTCATTTTTAACTCCTAAATTTATATAAGGCATTAGTTTTTGTTTACTAATAATGCATGATAGGGCTTAATTATATACTATTTGGTTTAAGTTCTTTTAGTTCTTTCTCTAAAGCTCTAATTTTTAACTCTCTGCCAACAAATGCTTTTATAGCCCTATCGAGTTCGATGTTTTTTGTGGTTAATTCCTCAGTTCTTTTTGCAACCAAAGCTTCTAATTCATTTTTATGTATTTCGAGTTCTGTTTGTGCTTCTTTACGATCTGTGACATCTATAAAACTTACTACCGCTTCAGTTAATTTGCCCAAACTATCGAACACCGGATATCCATTAACAGTTACCCAAATTATATCTTTTGTTTTTGGGTGATAAATTCCTAATATTTGGTTTTTAATGGGTTTCTTACTGGTTATAATTTTGGTTACCGGATAATCTTCAACAGGTAAAGGATTATTTTCTATATCTATAAATTTCCATGCCGAATCTATGGCCTCTTTGCCTCTCATCTGGTCTTCGCTTAATCCAAGTATTTCTGATGCGCTTCCATTATTCATAATAATAGAAGTATCTGCAGCATGTACAACAATTCCGGCTTTAAGATTACGAAACAATCCACTGTATCTTTCTTTGCTTATACGCAAAGCTTCTTGCGTTTGCCTGCTCTCGGTAATATCTTGAAATATCCCTGTTAATTTTGTTGGTTTTCCATCAATAATTGTGGCTAAGGCGATGTAGCGAAGATCTATTTTCCGCCCTTTGGTTGTGTGAGTTTCGAGAGTTAAATCGAAATTTTCGCCTTTGTCTATGGCAAGTTCTAACAATGTTTTTGCCCTTTGTCTAGATTGGGGTAATAAATATGCTAATCCGTACTCCATTGTAGGATTAAATTCTTCAGGCGATGTGTCGTAAATTCGATAGGCTTCTGAGGTCCAAAATAGTTGATTGGTTAACAAATCCAGTTCCCACCCTCCTAATTTGGCTATTTTTTGTGAAGTTTCTAGTATTTGGTTGGTTCGTTTATAGCTTTTGTTTATTAGTTGTAAATCGAGAGCACTTTCTTCGGCGTGTAGTTTTGCTATTCTAAGTTCTGTAATATCATGGATGGAGCCTACCAGAAACCTGTTCCCAGATTCATCTATGAAGCGTATTTTTTTTGTAATAATGATTAGAGTTAAGTTATTAATAGTAAGTCTTTCTTCACAGGTGTTTGATATACCCGTATCCAGAACCGTTTTATCCACTTTTAAAAAATGTTCCCTTTCATCTACTGGAACGTTTTCGGCAAGGGTTTTACCTATCACGCTGTTTTTATCCAGACCGAACAACGTGCAAAAGGCAGTATTGGCAAAGGTTATTTTATGGTTGTTATCTTTAACAAATATGGGGTCTGCAACCAAGTTGAGAATGTTGTCTATGTAGTTCTTCTCATTTAGCAATAGGGCTTGATTCTGTTTATTTTGGGTAATATCTACCAAATTAAGCATGAATTGTCCTTTGGCCTTTAAATAGTGACCTTCAATTTGTACATTTCTGTTTGCTACCCCATCTATTGCTAATATTACTTCACAGATTTTAACGCCATAATTTGAATATAAATTATCTATAAATGCTATAAACACAGGGCGTGTTTTTTCCGAAATAAAAAAGGCAAATCGACTTCCTGTTAAATTTGCCCGGTCCTTTCCAAGCTTTTTTGCAACCCAGAAATTTAAATTAATAATGTTGCCTTCTGTAGAAAGCACAACATAGCCATTTGGTGCATAATCGAATAATTCAGTGTATCTTTCAGAAAGTATTTGAGCATTTTTGTTGGATAGCTTGAGCTCATCCTGCTGCATTTCCAGCTCTATCTGATGTATTTCCAAATTGTGAATGAGTCTTTGAGTTGCTTCTTCCGAAAGAACTGGTGTTTCCTTCGATTTCTGCCTTCCTAGTTTCTCCTCAGCTTTTTGACGAAGTTTTGAAGCATCTGATGTGCTTTTATCCTTTTCCATGATTTATAATAGATTATATTCAAGAAAAATATTGTTTGCCTTAGTTCATTCAGTTTTTAGCGCTCCCTTTCCTTACTTTAGGTCTCCAATTTTTTTTTGATAATAACAAGTTCCGCTGCTCGTTTTTCTTTTTGCTCGTTTTGAAACGCCAGTTCTTTATTGGCAGTAACAAGTTCCGCTGCTCGTTTTTCTATTTGCTCGTTTTGATACGCAAGTTCTTTATTGGCAACAGCCAATGCGGTCGCAATTTTTTTTATTTCTACGATATTGTCTGTGGCTAATAGGAATTCTGTTTTTTTTGCAACCGAAATATCAATAAAGGTCATGACCAGGCCTTCAATGCGGTCGTTATTTGAACGATAGGGCATTATTCTTATCTTAAACCATCTTTGTTTGCTTGCTTTAATAGTAATTTCTTTAAACACCAATGTTCGCAATACTTCCAAAGCATCCTTTTTAATATCAGAGTATTCCAAATGAGAAACCAAATCGGTAAACGGCCTGCCAATGTCTGATGGACGCAACATAAATATTGTAGTTAACGACTCAGTAAATCTGCGAATATTCAAGTTGTTATCTAGAAACAAAGTGGCAATTTCAGTACTGTTTAGTAGGTTTTTCATGTCGTTGTTCGCTTGCTCAAAATCGCTAACTTTACTTTGCAGTTCCATATTTACGGTTTGCAATTCTTCATTCAAACTTTGCATTTCTTCTTTTGAAGTAATAAGTTCTTCGTTAGTAGATTGCAATTCTTCATTGGATGACTGTAACTCCTCATTGATTGACTTTAATTCTTCTTGCGAAGTCTGCATTTCTTCGCGTGTAGTTTGAAGCTCTTCATTTGCACGGTGCAATTCAGTTTCTAATTCTTGAAGATGGTTGGTGGAAGTTTTTTTAACAATTTCAAGTGTTTTTATACTTGGTTTTAAAATAGCTGCAACATCGGTAAAAATTATGATTAGAAATCCTTTAAGGGTATCGGGTTTTTCAATGTTTTGGACTTTAATATTTATATATTGTGCGCCACCATGTACAACTATTTTTAAGCCGTTCAAAATAATGGGTTGATAATGTTGACTAGCTTTACGAATGGCGCTCCTTATAAAAGTAATCAAACCTTCCGGTGCCATGTTATATATGTTCATGTCTGCTTTACCTGAAACAATTTCTAAATATTTTCCGGCATTTCCATAAATGTATAATATGTCGCCATTTGGGTTAATTAGCAAACTGGCTGGCGCAAAGCGTTGTAGTACTAATTGGTCGGCGCTAGTTTGTACACTTTCAATCGTTTTTGTTTTTTTTACAAGGTCTATGGTTTCAGGACTTTTACCTAGATAATTAACAGGAAAACTTAATTTTTCAATGGCTACAGGAATTAATGAGCGCTTAAAAAATTTCAATTTTGTGTCTATAACAGTAAAAACACCTTTTAGTGAATCTGCGTTTTCGGCAGAACCTAGTAACATAATTCCAGAAGGATTGAGGCTGTAATAAAATAAAGACATCAGTTTTTTTTGTAATTCAGGCTCTAAATAAATGAGCAGATTGCGGCACGAAAGAAAATCAAGTTTTCTAAATGGCGGATCTTTAATAACATCATGAGGTGCAAAAACAATCATTTCGCGTATGGAGGCATTTACGTGAAAACCTTCATCTACTTTAGTAAAAAAAAGTCTTAGTTGCTCGGGTGTAACCTGTAAAGTGCTTTTAGTGGAATAAACAGATTTACGCGCAAATGTAATGGCGTCTTTATCAATATCGGTAGCAAATATCTGCAAGTTAAAATGCTTAAGACTGCTTATTTTTTCCAGTGCTTCTTTAAATACGATGGCTAGCGTATAGGCTTCTTCGCCTGTAGAACAGGCAGGAACCCATGCTCGAAAAACATAACCGCTTGGAAATTGGTCAAACAATTCAGGGAAAATTTTATCTTTTAACAGGAGCCATACAGCAGTGTCTCTAAAAAAACTGGTAACACCAATTAATATGTCTTTGAAAAGCAAATCCAGTTCGTTTGGGTTTTCTTGTAAATAACGAAGGTAGTTGGCAATTGTATTAAATTGATTTGCAGCCATGCGCCTTTCTACTCTGCGAAACAAGGTGTTCCTTTTGTACAAAGAAAGATTATGCCCGGTATGATTACGAATTAAGATAATTATTTTATCGAGATTGCCTTTGGTTTTAATTTCGTTTTCGGGTTTAGCTTTAATCGTAGGACGATATTTGTTTAAAGCCATAAGTTTGTCTGGCAATTCACTAGCACTGGCAATAGCATCTGGGATACATGCATTTAATGCACTAATTGGCATGCCATCAAACTTTGCATCTTTAGGGTCTTGTACTAATACAATGCCTTTTTTGTCTTTAATGGCTTTTATTCCCATACTTCCATCTGAACCCATTCCCGAAAGAATAATACCAATACTTTTATTTAGTTTGTCGTCTGCCAGCGAACTGAAAAAATAATCTATAGGAAGTCGCAATCCCTTTATTTTAACTATGCTAAATAAATGGAGTACGCCATTTAAAATAGACATGCTTTTATTTGGAGGAATTA
Organism: Mariniflexile sp.; assembly: GCA_051275695.1. Classification (GTDB taxonomy): domain Bacteria; phylum Bacteroidota; class Bacteroidia; order Flavobacteriales; family Flavobacteriaceae; genus Mariniflexile. The sequence continues at coordinate 11,639 of JBNMNO010000033.1, read as the reverse complement.
CATATACACAATTTGGCTCTAATTTCAAGTTATCGGTTACCTGAAACACCTTCATGGTTGTGGTTCGCTGCAAGAGTTCAGGCATCATACCAACATAATTGGGGTCGAGGTGCTGAATAATTACAAATGCCATACCGTTACCTTCGGGCAGATGTTTAAAAAATTGCCCTAATGCTTCAAGGCCACCAGCAGAAGCGCCTATCCCTACAATAGGGAAATTTAAAGGCATTTTAGATTTTAAAACCTTATTTTTTTTAGGCTTCGTTATAGGTTGAATAGGCTTTTTAGTTGCCATGGTATCAATTTGTTAAGAACGTGTTTAATGGTTTAGTGATGTTTATATAAAGATATAGATTTAAATCTTTATTTAGGACCTTATTATTATTTATAATTATTTAGTAGATATCATAATTAAATTTACAACTAACTAGTTGTAAGTAAGTTGTGACAAAAAAAGGGAACACTATTTTGCATATAAACGCTTGGAAAGCCTTGTAAATAGGCTGTTTAAAGCGTCATGGAATTTTTACAACCCACCCATTTACTGCTATAATTTCTCCAAAGCCATTTATTAAAGCTATGCGGGTTGGCAAGGTATTTAAAATAGCATTTTATATTAATGAGGCATGGTTTAAAAGGGCATTTTTAAAAGCATCTCAAAAAAGACGGACCTGTTTTAGAAAATACTACAAACATCAAAAAGACCTGAAACCTTTAAGTAGTATTGAAAGTTAGGTTTTACTGCCGCTCAAGAAGGTATGAAATCACCTTTATAACCTTAAATTTTATAAAGGTATATTGCCATGTTTGCGTTTAGGTTTATCAACCACCTTGTTTTCCAGCATGGCGAACGCTTTAATAAGTTTTCTTCGCGTCTCATTAGGTAAGATGACTTCGTCAATAAAACCGCGCTCTGCTGCACTGTATGGGTTTGCAAAGAGTTCAGCATATTCTGCTTCTTTCTCTTTCCAGGTGGCGTCTTTGTTTTCTGCAGCATGAATGTCTTTTTTGAAGATAATTTCTGCAGCACCCTTAGCACCCATAACGGCAATTTCTGCAGTAGGCCAAGCAAAATTCATATCGCAACCAATGTGTTTTGAATTCATAACATCGTAAGCGCCTCCATAGGCTTTACGCGTAATAACGGTAACCCTTGGCACCGTAGCTTCACTAAACGCGTAGAGTAATTTGGCACCATGAACAATAATGCCGTTCCATTCTTGATCTGTTCCTGGTAAAAACCCGGGAACGTCTTCTAAAACTAATAACGGAATATTAAAACAATCACAAAACCGCACAAAACGCGCTGCTTTTTTCGAGCTGTTAACATCGAGTACACCCGCTAAAAACATAGGTTGGTTGGCAACAATACCAATGCTTCTGCCACCCAAACGCGCGAAACCAACAATTATATTTTCTGCATAGGCTTTATGTATTTCGTAAAAAGTATCTGCATCAATAATACCTTTAATAACATCATGCATATCATAAGGTTTATTAGCATTATCTGGAATAATTGTTGATAAAACCGCTCTTACTTCATCCTGTAATTTATACGGAAGCAGGGCAGGAGTTTCGGTATTATTTTGTGGTAAATAGCTTAGTAGCGTCCTAACATCTTCCAAACATTCCACATCATTTGATGCTATTCTATGCGTAACACCAGATTTTGAAGCATGGGTATATGCGCCACCTAATTCTTCAGAAGTCACCGTTTCATTGGTCACTGTTTTTACTACGTTGGGTCCGGTAACAAACATATAGCTTGTGTTTTCTACCATTAAAGTGAAATCTGTCATAGCAGGCGAGTAGACAGCCCCACCAGCACATGGCCCCATAATGGCAGAGATTTGTGGTATAACGCCCGATGCTTGTACATTTCTGTAAAAAATATCGGCATAACCACCTAGGGAGCGAACCCCTTCTTGAATGCGTGCACCCCCAGAATCATTTAAACCAATAATAGGCGCTCCAACCTTGATTGCTAAATCCATTACTTTGCAAATTTTTTCAGCATGGGTTTCAGATAAAGCTCCACCAAACACCGTAAAATCTTGGGCATAAACATACACTAATCGGCCATGTATTGTGCCGTAACCAGTAACAACGCCGTCTCCAAAATAAATCTCTTTTTGCATTCCGAAATCGGTAGTTCTGTGGGTTACCAACATGCCAATTTCTTCAAAAGAGCCTTCATCCATCAAGTAGTGCACACGTTCTCTGGCAGTCAATTTTTTCTTTTCGTGCTGTTTATCAATACGTTGTTGTCCACCACCCAAATGTGCCAGAGCCCTGCGTTCATTTAACTTATTTATTTTTGAATCCATACTATTTGTTTTTCGGAAAAGAACCAGGTCTTTCTTTTATTAATTTTGAGAAACGCTATCTAGATTTTTTAAGCACTTTTTATTGTTTTACTGCCTATTACTGCAGTCTGCTACTCAATACGGTAAACTTTTTTAATTGGGTAACCGCACCAATTTTTGGTCTTCCATGTATTGCTTCACAGCGATTAAGGCAGCCATGTTAGCTTCTGTTTGTGTTTGGGCTTTTAAAGCTTCTGGCGAGTAATAATTTTTAACAAAATGGGTATCGAAATGTCCCGAACGAAATGCTTCATGCTCGCAAGCATACCTTCCAAACGGCAAGGTGGTTTGTACGCCTTCAATGTGATAGTCTGCAATGGCTTTCAGCATCAATTGAATGGCTTCTTCGCGGGTTTCTCCAAAGGTTATTAACTTAGCCAGCATGGGGTCATAATACACAGGGATGTCCATCCCTTCTTCAAAACCATTATCCACGCGAATACCTTTACCCATTGGAATTTTATAAGTATCTAAATGGCCCACGCTTGGGAGAAAATCATTTAAAGGGTCTTCGGCATACACACGCAATTCTAAAGCGTGTCCGTTAATTTTTAAGTCTTCTTGTTTTATTTGAAGGGCTTCCCCACGGGCTATCCGAATTTGAAGTTCTACTAAATCAACATTTGTAATAATTTCTGTAACGGGATGCTCCACTTGCAAGCGGGTATTCATTTCTAAAAAGAAGAAATTATGGTCGGCATCTAATAAAAATTCTACGGTACCAGCACCTAAATAATCGCATGATTTTGCAACCAAAATGGCAGCGTCACCCATTTTTTTTCTTAATTCTGGCGATAAAACGGAGGAAGGCGCTTCTTCAATAACTTTTTGATGACGGCGTTGGATGCTGCATTCACGTTCGAAAAAATGTAAAACAGTGCCATGGCTATCTGCCATAATTTGAATTTCGATGTGCCTTGGCGATTTCACATATTTTTCAATAAAAACAGAACCGTCTCCAAAGGCAGAAGTTGCTTCGCTAATGGCGCGCTTTAATTGAGATTCAAATTCACTTTCTTTTTCAACGATACGCATACCTTTCCCGCCACCTCCAGCAGATGCCTTAATCAAAACAGGAAACCCTACTTTTTTGGCGGCTGCTTTAGCTTTTGAAATATCGGTAATGGCCTCGTCAACGCCAGGAACCATGGGAATATTATACTTTTTCACAGCTTCCTTAGCCGCGAGTTTGCTTCCCATAATTTTTATGGCTTTGGATCGGGGTCCGATAAAGGTAATGTTGTTTTGCTCGCATAATTCGGCAAAGTCTGCATTTTCACTTAAAAAACCATACCCGGGATGGATGGCATCTACCTGCAGTTTTTTTGCGGCTTCTATAATTTTATCCATTCTTAAATACGATTGTATGGATGGAGGTTCGCCAATACAGATGGCTTCGTCTGCAAATTTTACATGTGGCGCATTCCTGTCGGCCGTAGAATATACAGCAACCGTTTTTATGCCCATTTTTTGAGCTGTTTTCATGACTCTAATGGCAATTTCGCCCCGGTTTGCAATAAGTATCTTTTTCATAGGCCTTCTTGAAATTCAATTAATAGTTGATTTTTTAAAACAGGGTCTCCTTTTTTTATGATAACAGATTTAATAATGCCATTTCTAGGAGAGGTGATTACGTTTTCCATTTTCATAGCTTCAAGAATTAGTAAAGGGTCATTTTCCTGTACTTCCTGACCGATTTTTACGTGAATATCTAAAATTAAACCGGGCATGGGAGCCACTATGGAATCAACGTGTTTTGTTGCTCCAAATGAAAATCCCATATCTTTAATAAGTATATCTAAATTGTTAAAAATGATTACTTTATAAGTAGTATTATTAACACTTACTTTATATGTTTTTTTGTTGAAATCAGCCTCTTTTATTTCAGCTTTATAGGATTTGTTTTGTTCAAGTATGTGAAATTCAGTATTTGAAATTTTAAGGGCATCAAGATGGGATACAGCTTCGGAAGTAATTTCAAAATCAAATACATCGTTTACGTTTGTTTTAAAGGTTTTGCTCATAATGCACTAATCGTTATGTAGTAAATATAAGAATTTTAAGTGTTTTACCTTTATTTAAAAAACCATAATTTCAATATTAAAACGCAAAATACATAACAAAAATCATGACTATAAGGAATGTGAGTCTGAGGGGAGTCGAAGACATTGGAAATATGGTTGCAAATATCATGTTAAAAGAGCGCGCTTTGAACAAAATTGTAGTGCCAAATATGACGCTTTTATATTGCTTTTCTAGGCAATAATGTGCTAGTAAGGAAGTAGTTAAAAAATAATTTACAGTATTGTTTTCATGATGTTTTGCAATACCAATTCATAATAAGCCTTGTTTGAAGGCGCAAAATGATTATCAATACCACTATTTTTGATAAGGGTATTAAAAACATCAAACGATACTAGTTTTATAGCTTCAACTTCTTCAACTTGCAGGCTTAATTTTGAAAGCGGTACTTTGAGTTCTGCAATAAATGTATTATGAAATTCATTATCAATAATACCAGTGTGATAGGTTTGAAAACATTTAAATACACCAATATATTGTAACTCCTTTTCAGGAAGCGTTAATCCTATTTCCTCTTTGGTCTCTCTAATAGCTGCCTGTTTTGGGGTTTCGCCAGCATCTATATGTCCTGCAACCGACACATCCCACATAAGCGGGCAAATAATTTTTTTTGCAGATCGTTGAGATAGTAACACCTGCCCATCCAGAGTGTAAAACCAAATATGCGCGGTGTGGTGGTAATGCCCTTTTTGGTGTATTACTGATTTTAATTCTGAATTGCCTGTTGGCTCTCCGTCTTTGGTTACAATGTCTATATATTCGTCCATAAAGGTTTACTGAATAATAGTTGTTTTATTTGAAGTTGCCTTTGCGTTAGGGGTTGAAGCGACATCCTTTTTAAAACTTGAATGTCATAAAAATGCTGTGAACTAAAATTTGACCGATTGCCACATATTTCGTCCTTGCCATGACGTTTTAAAAAGATATAGCGCAAAACCCGACCCTTGTGGTAACGCCCAATCCTATATTCATAGTGAACCGTCATTGCGAAGGAAGTATGACTGACGCAATCTTTTGATTTGACCAAAAAATTAACAGATTGCTTCGTGCCTCGCCATGACGTTTCAATTTAACTATTATTTAAAATAACTAAATGTTTCTCCGTCTTTAATGTTAAGTAAGGTTTCGTAAATAAGTTTTATTACATTTTCTGCATCTTCTCTATGCACCATTTCTACGGTGGTGTGCATGTAACGCAATGGTAATGATATTAATGCCGAAGCAACACCTCCATTGCTGTATGCAAACGCATCGGTATCGGTACCGGTGGCACGCGATAAGGCACTTCGCTGAAATGGTATGTTGTTTGCGTTTGCCGTATCGGTAATTAAATCGCGTAATTTTTGCTGAACCGCAGGTGCATATGCAATGACAGGCCCTTTACCCATTTCTAAATCGCCTTGTACTTTCTTTTCAATCATTGGGGTGGTTGTATCGTGTGTTACATCTGTTACAATAGCCACATTTGGTTTAATGGTTTGCGTAATCATTTCGGCACCACGTAATCCAATTTCTTCTTGCACGGCGTTTACAATATACAGGCCAAAAGGCAGTGTTTTTTTGTTTTCTTTTAATAAACGGGCCACTTCTGCTATCATAAAACCGCCCATGCGGTTATCAAGTGCGCGACATACAAATTTGTCGCCATTTAGAATGTGAAACTCGTCTGGATACGTAATAACGCAACCTACGTGAACCCCAAGTTTTTCAATTTCTTCTTTTGTTTTGCATCCGCAATCAATAAAAATGTTTTCTGGTTTTGGTGTTTCTTCTTTAGCTTTATCACGTGTGTGAATAGCAGGCCAGCCAAAAACGCCTTTTACTATGCCGTTTTTAGTGTGGATGTTAACCAATTTACTTGGGGCAATTTGGTGGTCGCTACCGCCATTTCGAATTACGTAAATTAATCCGTTGTCAGAAATATAGTTTACATACCACGAAATTTCATCGGCATGCCCTTCAATAACTACTTTGTATTTAGCTTTGGGGTTTATAACGCCCACGGCGGTGCCATAGGTGTCGGTAATAAACTCATCGACATAGGGTTTTAAATAGTCCATCCAAAGTTTTTGCCCTGTCCATTCGTAGCCTGTAGGTGCTGCATTGTTTAAATATGATTCTAAAAAGGCCATGGATTTTTTGTTTAAAATGCTCTTCATCGTAATGTTTTAAAGTTTTGCACTAAATTAATAATATAAATACGAAAAATATGTTTTAAGCCTTGTAAATTGTTAATTTTGATAGATTATTGCTCCAATAGTTTTATGAAGAATTTTATTATATATCTATGTATCCTTTTTCCTGTATTTTTCTTTGCTCAAATAAAAGATAAAGAAGAGGATAGTACAGAATTTGATTATATGTTTATTGAAGGCGATTCTGTGCCACGCACGGTAGTCGATCTTAATCCCATCTATATACTTGGCGATATGAAATTTGGGAGTAGAGAGGATAAGATTAAGTATTTAATTTTAAGACGAAAGACTTTAAAAGTGTACCCCTATGCGACATTAGCTTCTGCCCGTTTAGATTCTTTAAATGATCGTTTAGAGTCCATTAAGAGGGCAAGAGATAAACGCCGATATACCAAGTTAATCCAAAAATATATTGAAGGGGAGTTTTCAGAGGAATTAAAGAAACTAACACGTACGGAAGGGCAGATATTAGTAAAATTAATACACCGACAAACGGGTATAACTACTTTTGGCCTTGTTAAAGAATTGCGCAGTGGGTGGCGTGCCTTTTGGTATAATACCACGGCCAGCATGTTCGATATTTCGTTAAAACAACCTTACGACCCCAAAAATGTATATGAAGATTATCTTATTGAAGATATTTTACAAAGAAGTTTTAAAAATGGCTTGTTAGTTAGGCAAAAAGCAGCTGTTGAATACAACTATTTGGACTTAACAGACATTTGGTTAGATAAAAAAAAGAAATAAAATAGTGTCAGAACACAAACAAACACCATTACAGGAACGATTAAATACCATCACCCATGGTATTGGTGCTATTTTTGGCATTATAGGTTTGGTTTTACTTATTGTTTTTGATACTAACAAAACAAATTGGAGTCTTTTTAGCGTACTTGTTTACGGTATTTCCATCATCGTTTTATTTACGGCTTCTGCCATATACCATTCTGTAAATGATGAAGGCAAAAAGCATTACTTCCGCATTATAGACCACATTAGTATATACTTTCTTATTGCCGGAACCTATACTCCAATTTTATTAATTACACTTCATGAAAGTTTGGGTTGGACACTATTCTGGGTTGTTTGGGGCATTGCTGCTTTTGGGATTGTTTTGAAATTGTTTTTTACAGGACGGTTCGAAATTTTCTCTACACTTTTATATTTGGTAATGGGTTGGCTTATCGTATTTGATTTTACAAACCTTTTTAATTTAATGGATAGTAACGGGATGTTATTGCTTTTTGGGGCTGGCTTAGCTTATACCGTAGGAATTGTATTTTATGCCATAAAAAAAATACCTTATAACCATGTTATCTGGCATTTGTTTGTGTTGGCTGGTGCGGTGTTTCATTTTTTTATGATTTTCTTTTACGTCATTTAAAATCAAAAGAATTAAAATCTAAAATAGGTTCATATATAATAAGGAATAAATAGCTTAAATTAGTGTTATAAAAAAAGACTACTAACTTTAACAAGCACCTTATGAAACATCAATTACTTTTTATCCCAGCATTTTTATTAAGCTTTATATGCATCAGTCAAGAAAATATTGATGCTATTGAGAAAATTAAAAATGAGGGACTTAATAATTCTCATGTAGAAAAGATTGCCTTTGAATTAATAGATAAAGCAGGTTCGCGACTTACTAATTCAATCGGTTATGATAATGCTGCAAATTATGCTGTAAGTCAGTTAACGAGTTGGGGTTTAGTAAATGCCACAAAAGAAGCTTGGGGAGAATTCGGAAGAGGTTGGGAAATAAACAGAAGTTATGTAGCTATGACAAAACCTTATTATATGCCTTTTATTGCGGTTCCAAAAGCTTGGACAGAAAGTACAAAGGGCGAAATATCTGGAAAAGTAACTTTTCTCGATATTAAAACAGAAGAAGATTTTGCTAAATATAAAGGAAAACTAAAAGGTATTATTGTTGCAGTTAAACCAGGCAGAGGAAGTCAGGATCCAACGTTTAAAGCGGATGCTTTACGTTACACTGAAGAGGAATTGAAAGAAATGGAAGTTCCAAGTAGTTCAGATAGAAGAAGTAGAACCCCAGAGGAGTTAGCTCAGTTTAGAGCACAAAGAGAATTAAGCCAAAAAATAAATGCTTTTTTACTTGAGGAAGAGGCAGGGTTAATTATCACGGGAACTAGTGGCATGCATGGGACTCTTTTTACGAGCAGCCCAAGAGCCTATTCGAAAGACACACCAGTAGGCTTGAGTGAATTTGAAATTGCTCCTGAACATGTAAATTTAATGGCTCGTTTATTTGAAAATAATGTTGAAGTTGAAGTTGAAGCTGAAATTAAAACCGCATTTAATTATGCAGATTTACAAGGGTATAATGTAATTGCTGAAATACCTGGGACTGATAATCAATTAAAATCGGAGATTGTTATGTTAGGAGGTCATTTAGACTCTTGGCATGGGGCAACAGGTGCAACAGATAATGCAGCCGGTTGTATCGTAATGATGGAGGCTGTTAGAATATTACAAGCAGCAGGTTTAGCACCAAAACGCACCATAAGAATTGCTTTATGGGGCGGAGAAGAACAAGGATTGCACGGATCTCGAAATTATGTTAAAAATCATTTTGGTAACCCAGAAACCATGGAGCTAAAGGAGGCCCACAATTCGGTGTCGGCGTATTACAATATAGATAATGGAACAGGAAGGATTAGAGGTGTATATTTGCAGGGTAACGAGGCTGTAAAGCCTATATTTGAAGAGTGGTTTAAACCTTTTATTGATATTATTGATAATACGACTATAACCATTCGAAATACTGGTGGAACAGACCATCAGAGTTTTGACGCACTATCTATCCCTGGATTTCAATTTATTCAAGATCCTGTTGAATATTGGTCAAGAACACACCACACCAATATGGATAACTACGAGCGTTTAGTTATTGACGATTTAAAACAAATGGCAGTTATTGTAGCTTCTTTTGTTTACAACACGGCTCAACGAAATGAAAAACTTCCCCGCAAACCTTTAAAACAGGTAGAGTAAATCTATGACTAACATTTTAATTGCTAATAATCAATCAGATTTTGAATGTATAGCACAATTAGCAGATACTATTTGGCGCGAACATTATATTTCCATAATCAGTTTAGAACAAATTGAATATATGCTGATTAATTTTAATTCGGCTTCTGCCATTGAAGCCCAGATTAAACAAGGGGCTTTGTTTTTTTATATTACTTTCAATGATATCCCGGTGGGTTATGTGGCGGTAAAAAAAGAAACAGATTTTTTGTTTCTTAGTAAAATTTATGTGTTAAGCACCTATCGAGGAAAAAAAATAGGGAAAGTAGCTTTGCAACATGTTGTTGATATGGCCAATTCTTTTAATTTGAATACCATTAAACTTAATGTAAATAAATTTAATACCAACTCCATTCTGGCTTACAAAAAACTAGGTTTTATAAAAATTAAATCAATAATTACAGACATTGGAAATGGGTTTATTATGGACGATTACCAAATGGAGAAAACGATGTGATTTATATTGTTGTTTAACTGTTTAGGCTTGGTTTAGCCTATTTTTTTTATCAAACGACTGGGCCAATTCATACGTGTTTTTTCGCAAGAAAAGATTCAACTGATTGATATCTTCTATAGCGGCAATACGTTTTGTTTCTATGGGATTTCCAATTTTAATACAGATAATTTGGTTTTCCTTGTTTCCCAATTCTGAAGAAAGTTTTAGAGTTCTTAATAAAGGATTTATTTTGGATAGAAAATAAAACAGACGACTGTTTTTAGCATGAAAATAAATTGGAATTACAGGAACATTGGCCTTTTTAATCAGTTTAATGGCGCTTAATTCCCATTGTTTATCTTCATAAATAGCCCCTCTCTTTAAGGTAGAGACTTCGCCTGCTGGAAAAATGCCTAGCGGTTTTCCGTCTTTGAGATGTTTTAAAGAAGCCATTAAACCACCAATACTAGATGCTCTTGAAACGTTTTTTTCAAATGGGTTAACCGGTAAAATATAAGGAGCTACGGGTTCTTGTTTTTGCAATAAATAATTGGCGATGATTTTATAGTCTAGTCTTTGTTCTAGCACTGTTTTTAATAAGATAACGCCATCGGCACCCCCTAAAGGGTGATTGGAAATGGTGATAAAGGCACCCTCTTTTGGGATTTTTTCTAAATCGGTTGCAGATACGTGGTATTTTATTTTGTAAAAATTTAGTAACGATGTTAAATAGGGCAGACATTCTTGGTGCTTGTTTTTATCGTAAAAGGTATTTGCTGCAGAAAGTCGCGTAATTTTTAAAAATAATGTCGCAATGGCTTTTGCAAAATAGCGAGGAAAATTATTTATCCTCAAGAGTGTAATGGTGTCTTCTACAGTAACTAACGGCATATGTGATACTTCATTTTAAGTTGCAAAGATAGATAACCTATGGTTGTAAATGGTGAGCTTGAGGTTATGAAATGTGTAATTTATATGAGCTGGCTTGGTGTGTTGATATGACGTTGAGTTAGTAGTTTTCCGTCATTGCGAGTAGGCACGACGAAGCAATCTGTTCAATGTGTGTTGCAAATAGGTTTTTAGTTTCAATTTATGAGATGGCTTCGTGCCTCGCCATGACGTAAAGAAAGCATCGTGAGCTGGCTTGGTGTGTTGACATGAAGTTGAGTTAGTAGTTTTCCGTCATTGCGAGTAGGCACGACGAAGCAATCTGTTTATTGTGTGTTGCAAATAGGTTTTTAGTTTCAATTTATGAGATGGCTTCGTGCCTTGCTATGACGTAAAGAAAGCATTATGAGCTGTCTTGGTGTGTTGACATGAAGTTGAGTTAGTAGTTTTCCGTCATTGCGAGTAGGCACGACGAAGCAATCTGTTCAATGTGTGTTGCGAATAGGTTTTTAGTTTCAATTTATGAGATGGCTTCGTGCCTCGCCATGACGTAAAGAAAGCGTCGTGAGATGGCTTCGTGCCTCGCCATGACGTAAAGAAAGCATCATGAGCTGG
>JBNMNO010000032.1:0-25206 GCA_051275695.1 Mariniflexile sp. | reverse complement strand
GCTTGTTTTCCGCATATCATATGGTTTTATAAGTACAAAAGTACAAAAAAATCGGGGGACTAAACCGGGGACTGTTTTTGCTTAGCAACTTTTGTGAAAATATTATTTTTGGAAATAACTAATTGTTCTTCAAGTAGTTAAGTGGTGTTTTTGGGAATAATTTTTTATGCTTAAAAATAATATTTTAAAAACTTATTGTATTGATAGTCAATAAGTTGAGTGTTTTTCTAAGTCCTGCTCGGACTGTACCATTTACTCCTTTATTAGAAATTAAGACCGAATAAAAAAGGCTCGTCTTATTTGGGGAAATGCTTAAAATAAATTCGGACGGTTCATCAATGTTTTCGTCTAAAAATGATTTTAAATCCAAACCATAATTCGTCAAGGGTTCTTTTTCAAGTGTCATTTCCTCCGTTGGCAAATACAAATTGAAGTTTACCAGTGGCGAAGAAGGAACTGTAAATGAATCCGGCGAAAAATCTATTTTTAATTTTAAGGCAGTATCAGTTTTATTAGTTATACAAGTCCAAAATACTACGAAAACATATTCTTTACCATTAGGTGCTGTATATATTTGTCCACCTTTTGGATAACTATTTTGAATCGTAATACCTTTGTTAAGAGAATCATCATACTTAAATTCGGTATGGAAATTTTGCGCCATTATCGTAAAAGAAGATAAGAAAATTGTATTAACGATAAGTAATCTCATAGTCTGTTCGTTTTTTTCGGCTTGCACACAACAAGTATATAAAGTAATACAACCATAAAAGAAGCTTCAGAACTACTGGCGAAACGTGAGTTTCATGCGCTACCAGTTGTAGATGATGGCCTTTTAATTGGGATAGTAACTACTACAGATTTATTAAACTACTTTGTAAGCCAATATTAAGAGTTGGCAATAGCTCTTAATTCTTTAATTGTTTGTAGTTGGTTCCTGCTTTTAAAAACAAAACTACCTGCAACTAAAACATCGGCACCTGCATCGGCAAGTGCTTTTGCGTTTTTAGAGGTAACACCACCGTCTATTTCTATGAGTGTTGATGAACCTTTACGCGTAATTAATTCTTTTAGTTGTTTAACCTTATTATAGGTGTTTTCAATAAAACTTTGACCACCAAAACCAGGGTTAACACTCATTATTAGCACTAAATCAATATCATTAATAGTATCTTCTAAAAGATTAATATTGGTATGTGGGTTTAAAGATACACCGGCTTTCATGCCTTCGGCTTTTATAGCTTGTAAAGTTCTGTGCAAATGTGGGCAAGCTTCGTAATGAACCGTTAAAATATCACTTCCTAAATCAGCAAAAGTTTTAATATATCTGTCTGGATCAACAATCATTAAATGAACATCAACCGTTTTTTTAGTATGTTTTGTAATGGCTGCAAGTACAGGCATTCCAAATGAAATATTAGGCACAAAAACACCATCCATAATATCAATATGAAACCAATCTGCTTCACTTTGGTTTACCATTTCAATGTCTCGCTGTAAATTACTAAAATCTGCGGCAAGTATTGAAGGTGCAATTAGTTTAGTACTCATTATTTGTTATTGTTGTAAGGGTTTGTGCAAATATAGAAAAGTCTTTTGGAAGTATCTTTCCTTTGGAAGAGGATTTAGGAATGGAGTAAAAAATGAACCCCCGGTAATCAGCCGAGGGTTCTTTCATCAATCAAAAAACGAACAGTTATGTGTAACTGCTTGTTACTGTAATTTAGTCGTAAAAAATTTACTATCCTAAATATGTTTTTAATATTTTACTTCTAGAAGTATGTTTTAATCTTCTAATAGCTTTTTCTTTAATTTGGCGTACACGCTCACGAGTTAAATCGAAGGTTTCTCCAATTTCTTCTAAGGTCATTGGGTGCTGATTTCCTAAACCAAAGTATAAACGAATAACGTCTGCTTCACGAGGAGTTAACGTTTCTAAAGCACGTTCTATTTCAGTACGTAAGGATTCGTGTAATAACTCTCTGTCTGGGTTTGGTGATTCACCACTATTTAATACATCATATAAATTAGAATCTTCACCTTCAACTAAAGGCGCATCCATACTTACGTGACGTCCAGAATTTTTCATGGACTCTTTAACATCGTTAATTGTCATGTCTAATTCTTTTGCAATTTCTTCAGCACTTGGTGGGCGCTCATGACTTTGCTCTAAAAACGCAAAAGTTTTATTAATTTTATTAATAGAACCAATTTTGTTTAATGGTAAACGTACAATACGCGATTGCTCAGCTAATGCTTGAAGAATGGACTGACGAATCCACCAAACGGCATACGATATAAATTTAAAACCACGGGTTTCATCAAAACGTTGTGCCGCTTTAATTAAACCTAAATTACCTTCATTAATTAAATCTGGTAATGTTAAACCTTGGTTTTGATATTGCTTAGCTACCGATACAACGAAACGTAAATTAGCCTTGGTCAACTTCTCTAAAGCAGCTTGATCGCCAGCTTTAATACGTTGTGCTAATTCTACTTCTTCGTCTGCGGTAATTAAGTCAACTTTTCCAATTTCTTGAAGATATTTGTCTAACGATGCGGTTTCTCTGTTGGTAACCTGCTTCGTAATTTTAAGTTGTCTCATCTAAAGTTCTCCTGTAAGTTTTAAAATGAATATCATTATTCAGTAGTTATACGTCTAAATAACAATAAATGTTACAAAAAGTGTGATATTTTTTTCGCACACCCTTTTTAAGCCACGAAAATTTATAAAAAGTCCATTCTGTCATCTATTTTTATTCGAGTAATAGCATTATTTACTTTTTGATGAATTTTATTAAAGAATAAGGAGCGATCTTTTTCCCCAGCATTGGCCAATAGTTTTGAGTTGCGCATCATTTTTTGGAAGAACTCATACATTAATTCACATGTTTCTTGATGTTCTACTTTAAAATAACTAAGTACAGTAAAAGGTTGAAAAAATACTTTCCCATATTTCGAACTTACCATTATGGTATTGTGAAGTGTATGTAAATCACAACGATAAAGATGATAATAGATGTTACTTTGAGCACCTGTAAGACTCTGTTGAATGGTTTGTTGCTCAACACGATTAACTATATCATTAATGTCTTGACAAACTCTAAGTGCCATTTTGGACGAGACTAATCCTGTTTCAAAATAATACAATACTTGTTGAAGTGTACCTGATAAAGTGGTTTCATTCCAAATTTCTGTAATGTTTATGTGTTTATAAACATTTGATAAATCGAACGCTGTTTGAAGTAAAGAATCTGGAATAGAATCTTTCCATTCGTCAAAAGTGATTTTACTATGCGCCATTTCTTCATTGATGTCTTTTAACCAAACATACATTTTGTAACGCGATAACATTGAGTCGTTTAATGTGTGAAATAATGGAATGTCTTTTGCTGAGTACAATATTTCTGAACCTTTTACTTTGGATATAGTTTGGACATTTAGTAATGAAGCCTTTAGCCATTGTTCCAAAGCTTTTTCATCTTTCGGTTGAGGGGGTAATTCTGCAATAATTGTATTTTGATTCCCTACTTCAAACAACTTATTGAGTGAAATTTTATAGTGTCTGGCTAGCTTAACACCTTCCTCAAGAGTTAAGCTTGTTTTATTGTTGATTCGCCTGTATGCTGCATCGTAACCAATGTCTAAAACAGATGCTATTTCTTCAGCAAATGAGGTGTTGTCCTGAGATTTGGCTTTTAAAAACTGAATGAATTGTTCTTGCATTTATTGAGAAATTACAAGTAGGTTTCTGGAAGACTTTGTGAAATTTAAGAAAAATATTTCTAATTATCTGTGTTTTAGTCAAATGGTTATCAAATATCGCAAAGTAAATTTACATATCAATTTTATTAGGAATATGTTCTGTTTCAAAACTGATATAATTAAATAAAACAATCATGCTTATTATGTTTTTCATATATGTACTTAAAAAAAACTTCAAAAATCACCATTCTTGGAAGATGATAGAGGTGTTTAAAAAAAGGGTGTATAAAATTAAATATGCATTTCCCTTTTTATTGCTCGCCATTACAAGTTCTGAGAATGTGATTTTTGAAGTTGAGAAAATTTCATTCAGCGTAATTAGAAATGAATCAAGTATTGGCTTTATTGATATTGAAAAAACTATTATTGATAAAACCACTACTTACATAATAAATTCAGAGGTAAATGCTAAAGTTATTTTGAATTTCAATGCCATTGGAAAAGAAAAATCTATTTATAATGAGGATACTTTAATTTATTCTTCAGTTTATCGAAAACTAAATGATAAAGTAAAATTAAATCAGTCTTTATCCTTGAACAATGGTAAATATATCCTAAAAATAAAAGACAAAAAAGAGACGCTTCATTTTGATGTTATCAACAGAAATTTTGTAACCCTATACTTTTTTGAACCAAAAGGGATTTCTCAAGTGTATTCAGATAAGTACAAAGAAATGGTAAAAATAACACCAATTAGCGAAGGAAATTACAAGGTAATACTTCCTGATAATAGCACTAATATTTACCATTACAAAAATGGCAAATGTAACTTGATTGAAGTTGAAGGAACCTTTTATAAAATTAAACTCATAGCAAAAAATAAAACTAACACTATCGAAAATCTTTAAAAATCAATTAAATGAAATGAAAAAATAAAAAATTTAACACTTCATGATTTAAATCATTTTATATATGATAAATAATTAACAAATTATAAATTAAAAATAATGGAAAATGCAACACAGATATATTATTTAATTACTGGGGTTTTTATTGTTTATTTTTTAATTGGTTATGTCTTTAAAATAATTAAAACACCCAATGTTGAAAGAGCGTTATTAACAAGTAAAGGGTTATTATTAATTAACTTAAAACATGTATTAGGCATTATTTTATTTGGGGCACTTTCTTATTTATTAGTTCCCAAATATAGATTTCTAATTAGGGATATTGAAATTCCAAATTTTAGTATCTTATTAAGTGGTTTTATTATAGTAATTGTTTCGGCCTTATTAGCTCTCAATTCTGTAAAAAAGAAACTTATACAATACACAGATAAATCTCAATACAGTATGAATCAAGGATGGGTATACTTTCCTATTCGAATCGTTTTTCTTCTGTTTTATGAGTTTTTCTTTAGAGGTGTCTTATTCTTTTCTCTACTAGAAATGTATGGTCTAGTCACAGCAATAGTAATTACTACCTTACTGTATGTATTGATCCATATTTTTGACTCGAAACAAGAAATAGTAGGTGCAATTCCTTTTGGAATTATACTCTGTCTGTTTAGTTATTTTACTAATGGTATATGGATAGCTTTTATAATTCATATCACATTATCTGCAGTATATGAATGCTCATTGTTTAAAAATTTAACTCTTAAAACAAAAAGATTATGAAAGTTTTATTAACAGGTTCAACGGGATATATAGGTCACCAATTAGCGATTAAATTGGCCAACGAAAATTACGAAGTAAATGCTCTTGTGAGAGATTTAGATTCATGCAATATCCCCAAACATAAAAATATTACACCTTTTAAAGGTGATATATGTGATTATGAATCCATACAAAGAGCTATTGCAAATTGCGAATATGTATTTCATACGGCTGCCTTTACCGATTTGAAATATAATAAAATCGATAGTTTTTATAATACAAATGTTATAGGAACATCAAATATCTTAAAAGCGTCACTAGCTGAAAATATTAAGAAAGTAATTTACACGAGCACTTTGTCGGTATTTGGTCCAGCGCTTTACCATGTGCCAATTACCGAAAATCAACCGAGGATTGCGTCCTATTTAAACGATTATGAACTTACTAAAACCATGTCGGAAGAAGTTGTATTAGATTATGTCAAAACAGGTCTTTCGTGTACAATATTAAATGTTACCAGAGTCTATGGACCTGGTTTAAATACATTTTCAAATGGCGTAAATGCCATAATATCAAAAATAATTAAAGACAGAGCGCTTTATGTCCCATCTAAACTGAATATAGAAGCAAACTATGTATTTATTGATGATGTTATAAATGCCCAATTGCTTGCTATAGAGAATGGAGGAAAAGGTGAAAAATACATCATTGGTGGCGAAAACACCGATTATGAAAGCCTGTTTAATAAGATTAAGAATATTTCAAAAAGCACAATTTCAATATATAAAGTTAATTATGATTTACTAAAAACGGCCGTGGCCTTAGCTTCTAGCCTTTATGCGATTTTCGGAAAAAGTTTTGCGCTCACACCTAACGTATTAGACTCATTATTTACTAATAGGAGTGCCTCTTCAAAAAAAGCCATTTCAACATTGAATTATAAAATTACTCCGCTTAAAATTGGTTTAGAACAAACTATTAATTTTTTATCAAAATAATAATTATGGAAAAATACTATACAATAATTACAGGAGCAAGCCAAGGTTTTGGTAAAGCAATGGCTTTAGAATTTGCGCAAAGAGAAATGAATCTTGTTTTAGTTGCTTTGCCTAACTCCGGATTGAATGAATTATCAACTTTTATTCAACAAAATTTTAATGCTAATGTTCTATCTCTAGAAGCCGATTTAAGTATTACGGACAGTTATTATAAAATCGCAGATTATATAAAAGAAAATAATATTCAAATAAAATATTTGGTAAACAATGCCGGTGTTTTAAGTAGAGGGTATTTTGATGAATTAAGTGATCTATTCATTTTGAAACAAATTGAAGTTAATGTTACGGCGCCAACACTATTAATTAGTCTTTTATTAAAAGACTTGAAAAAAAATGCACCGTCAGGAATTTTAAATATTAGTAGTATGGCAGGATTCTTTACGATGCCAAAAAAACAAGTTTATGGTGGAACAAAGGCTTATTTGCTGTCGTTTTCAGAAAGCTTAAGGAAGGAATTAAAAAAAGATAATATATCTGTGACAACAATCTGTCCTGGAGGCCTAAATACAACCACAAGATTGTGTTATCAAAATAGAATAGTTGGCTTAATTTCACGAGAGTCCACACTAAATCCAGAAAAGGCAGCTAAAATAGCGATTGATGGAATGTTAGAAAGAAAGAAAATAATTATTCCAGGTTTTGTAAATAAATGCTTTATGGTTTTAGATAAAATTTTACCTGAATTTATAAAGGACATATTGACTAATAGGGAGATAAAAAAATTTCCTGCGGCGGCATAAGAATTAAAATTATTGACTAGTCATGAAAATAATTAAAAATTTAATTTGTCTGTTATTGCTCTTAACATGCGCTATAACGGATGGACAGAATAAGAGTCAAAATGATAAATTATCATTCAATTCCTTTTCGATTACTCCATTAGAAATTTTCTTTTATGATAATTCAGGTGGTTTTGCTTTATCTGCTGATGTCAGCTTTGCTTTAAGAAAAAACATATTTACTTTTTCGGGGGCGATCAGTGAAGAATTTACAATTTGGGGAAGAGGTGAAAAGTTCAAACAATTAAATTTTATGTATGGAAGAGAATTTGAGCTTATTGACTGGTTATTTATTGATACTCATGCTGGATTAGGAGTTTTCTTTTATAATAATCCTAATAATTTTAAAGTAACAAAGGCAGGAGTACCATTGTTAACAAAATTAAGGTTTAAAACCGGAGATAAATTTTCAATTGGCCTCAGTTTTCAGGCAAACACCAATTCTGTTAAAAATATTTATGCAGTCGGACTCTTATTACAATGGAATTATTAATAAAAAGTAATTGGCTAAAAACTAAACAACATGAAAACAATAAAAAAACGAAATGTGCTAATTACAATATTTTTAGCATTTATTATGCTTTTACAAGGCTGTAAGGCCTATTATAAAGATTCTGTCACTTTAGAACAAGCTGTTATTGAACATAAACGAGCTAAGGTTGAAACCGTTACTAAGCAAGCTTATAAATTTCAATCCATAAGTTTTGAAAATGAGCAATACTATGGCGTTAAAATGGTTAAAGGTGAAATTGTTAAAATACTTATAGATCAAGCTGATTTAAGTAAGGTGCGACTTGAAAATAAATCGTTGTCTGTAATTAGTACTATTGGGATATCAGTTCTTGTAGGATTAGCAATTCTCGTTGGTCTTGCAGGTATTGCTCTTAGCGGAGGTGTTATGTAGTAATTAATCTACTATTTAAAATTATTGTTATAAACAAAACAATTTAAAACTACCTAATTATGAAAACTACTTTTAAAGCTATTTTATGTTATTTAACCATTTTTTGGATAACTGGCGGATGCTCAAGAGATGATTTAGATCTATTTACGGTGAACGGTTTTACAATTACAATGGATGAAAACCCTGATCAAGATCAATTAATTGGAACTATTCCTTACGAAGTAAATAGAGGAACTACAAATTTTATAATAACATCACAAAATGTTCCGAATGCAATAAGTATAAATAATTCATCTGGCTTAAAAATGGCTTCAATTTATGTCCATGAGCCTGCGCTTTTTGATTTTGAAACGAACCCATTAATTGAAGCGACCGTTAAAGTTAATAGAGTAATGACCCATTTAGATTTTAGTCAGGAAATTCTAGAATCAAAAACGATTTCAATTACTATCAATTTAAAAGATTTACCTGAATAATAGTAATGTAATTAAATTCAAAAATTATGAAAACACTAATTAAAGAAATCAAGATTTTGGCGATGGCTATAGTTTTGACATTTAGTATTAGCGTTTATCCTCAAAAGGAGGCAAAGACGCATAACACATCCTTGAGCGTAGATAATATGGAAGGTGAAAAAATAAATAAGGGGTCTGTTCTTTTTATTAACGACTCACTTCTTGGATTAAAAAACAGCAGTAAAAAGCCAAATACAAGTATGAAATACATCCGTTTTATAAAATCAAAGAATTCTTTCGTAGAATGGAATTTTGGTGTTGCCTATATAGTAGATGACGGTGATTTCATTTTTCCCGGAACCTCATATCTTTGGGGGCAGACATATATCAATGAAAATAATTTAATTTTTGAATTTGAAGCAGGATTAGCCCTTCCATCGATTGTAACAGGTAAATTAGGAATAGGTAAAAAGTTTAATAACACTAAAGTAATCGTCGGAGTAAGACCATTCCCATTTAATCTCTACTTGCAATCTAGTTTTACTAACGGAAAAAAAGGATATTGGGTAGGCTCCATTGAGTTTAATCCACTTAATTCCAACACATCATTGTCCTTTGGATCAAAAGCGATTTTGAATTTTGGATACCGATGGAATATATTGAAAAATCTTGAGGAATAATTAATCAAAAATACAATCAATATGAAAACATTAATAGAGCAAATTAGACCAGTTACTATAAAACGAATCATATACTAATAAAAAAACCTGTAACTATGTAGTTACAGGTTTTTAATTTTGATATGTATACTAGAAAATTCTGTTCACTTGAACTAATAATTTCTAGCAAGTTTAAGTAGATATAAATTAATCTTCTTTTTTATCTTCCCTAGGTCTTCTGTCGTCACGACGATCATCACGACCACGATTATCACGAGAACCTCTGTTATCACGACTTCCGCCTCTGCTATCACGTCCACCACTTCTAGAATCATCTCTTGGTGGTCTTGCTACATAACCTTCTGGTTTTTCTAACAATGCTTTACGAGACACTTTTTCTTTGCGTGTTTTTGGATCTACCCCAAAATATTTCACATCAAAAACGTCTCCCATATTAACAACATCCGTTACGTTTTCTGTACGTTCCCAGGCCAATTCGCTTACGTGTAATAAAACCTCGTTTCCTGGCGCATCTGCATATTCTACAACAGCCCCAAAATCTAACATTTTAATTACTTTTACTTGGTAAGTTCCACCAAGAGTTGGCTTGAATAGTAACGAATCAATTTTAGTCAATACAGCATCAATACCGTCTTGATTAGTTCCTAAAATTTCAACAATACCTTCTTCAGTAATAGGATCTTCGTTTATAACAATGGTACATCCGGTTACTTTTTGAAGTTCTTGAATTACTTTTCCTCCAGGACCAATTAATGCACCTATGAATTCGTTAGGAATTCTACGCATAATCATTTTTGGAGCGTGAGCTTTAACGTCTGCATTTGGTACAACAATAGTTTCAGCGATTTTGCCTAAAATATGTAAACGACCAACACGCGCTTGTTTTAAGGCATTCACTAAAATTTCATAAGGCAAGCCTTTAATTTTAATGTCCATTTGACAAGCTGTAATACCTTCTGTAGTTCCTGTAACTTTAAAGTCCATATCTCCTAAGTGATCTTCATCACCTAAAATATCAGACAATACAGCATAACGATCACCATCAGAAATTAATCCCATAGCAATTCCAGAAACAGGTCTTATCATTTGAACTCCAGCATCCATTAATGCCATAGTTCCAGCACAAACAGTTGCCATAGAAGACGAACCATTAGATTCTAATACTTCAGATACCACTCTAACTGTATAAGGACAATCCAAAGGAATCATTCCTTTTAAACCACGTTGTGCTAAGTTTCCATGTCCAACTTCTCTACGAGACGTTCCTCTTAATGGTCTTGCTTCACCTGTACAAAAAGGAGGGAAGTTATAATGCAAATAGAAATTTTCTTCACCTTCGTACGATGGCATGTCTATTTTGTTTGAATCTCTAGAAGTTCCTAAAGTAACGGTTGCTAATGCTTGAGTTTCTCCTCTAGTAAAAATAGCCGAACCATGTACAGATGGTAAATAATCTACTTCAGACCAAATAGGTCTAATCTCATCTGTTTTACGTCCATCTAAACGTAAACCTTCTGATAAAGTTAATTCTCTAACAGCTTCTTTTTCAGCTTTACGGTAATAATCACCAACAAGATGACCAAATTCCACCATTTCTTCTTCTGTAAACGACCCTTTTACTTCGTCTTTTACTTCAGCGAATGCAGCACTGCGTTCTGCTTTAGAAGTACCCTTCTTTGCAATCGCGTAACATTTATCGTAAGCTAAATCGTGTATTCTT
Source organism: Mariniflexile sp. (assembly GCA_051275695.1). Lineage (GTDB taxonomy): Bacteria > Bacteroidota > Bacteroidia > Flavobacteriales > Flavobacteriaceae > Mariniflexile. The sequence continues at coordinate 14,247 of JBNMNO010000032.1, read as the reverse complement.
TTTTCTAAGTCTTCGTTTTTTTCTGCAGTTTCGTATTCACGAACTTCTTTTTTTCCAAAGGCTTCTGCTAAACGTAATTGTGCAGCAATTTGAAGTTTAATAGCATCGTGCGCAAACTTAATAGCGTCTGCCATTTCTTCTTCTGAGATTTCTTTCATCTCTCCTTCTACCATCATCACTGAATCTGCAGAAGCACCAATCATCATATCAAGATCAGACTCTAATAATTGTGACCTCGTTGGATTGATTATGAATTCTCCATTAACACGACCAACTCTAGCTTCAGAAATAGCACATTCAAATGGGAAATCCGATAATTGTATAGCTGCCGAAGCTGCTAAACCAGCCATAGCTTCTGGCATAACATCTTCATCATGAGACATTAACTGAATCATCACTTGTGTTTCTGCATGGTAATCTTTTGGGAATAACGGACGTAAAACACGGTCTACTAAACGCATGGTTAATACTTCGCCATCACTTGGTCTTGCTTCTCTTTTAAAGAAGCCACCTGGGTAACGTCCAGAAGCAGCAAATTTTTCTCTGTAATCTACCGTTAATGGTAAAAAGTCAACATCACTTTGTTTGTAATTGGAAACAACTGTACATAACAACATACATTTTCCTGATTGTACAACAACAGAACCATGGGCCTGTTTTGCTAATTTTCCGGTTTCAATGGAGATTTCTCTTCCATCACCAAGGTCAATGACCTCTCTAAAAACTTTTGGAATCATAAATTTTTTAATTCTAATTAAACAATGGTCGTTGTGTTGTTGTGTGTGTAGTTGTTGTGTGACCAATGAAAAACAATAATAAGCTTCTTCAATTTTGCGTCATTGCGAATCATGTTTTTGGCATGATGTGGCAATCTGTTCCTTTTAGAAAGATTACCACGTCGTTACTCTCCTCGTAATGACAATGTAACTTATTTTTATTTGGGCGATTCCCTAAGGGTCGGGCTTTCTGTTACAATCTTTTGCAAAAGCAAAAGGATTTTCACTGCAATCCCTAACGCAAAAACAAAAAAGAGGCTAAAAAGCCTCTTTTTTTTATTTTCTTAATCCTAATTCTTTTACTATGGCACGATATCTTAAGACATCTTTCTTAGTTAAGTAATCTAGTAAGCTTCTTCTTTTACCTACCAATTTCACTAACGAACGCTCTGTGTTATAATCTTTACGATTCGATTTTAAGTGTTCAGTTAAGTGACTAATTCTGTAAGTAAACAATGCTATTTGCCCTTCTGCAGAACCTGTGTCTTTTGAATCTTTACCGTGTTTTGTAAAGATGGTTTCTTTTTCTTTTTGATCTAAATACATGCTAATATTGTTGTAAATAATTTTTATGTACACGAAAGCCTTTCTTTCGAGCGGCAAAGATAGTAAATTTTAATTATTTTCAAGCAAATGGATTAAAAAGAAAAAGCGACTTTATAGTCGCTTTTATATTTATGCTCTTAATGGCTGATTTAAAATTAAATCTAAGTACTGATTGACAATGCCTTTTAGTTCTTTTCTTAAAACAATAAAGTCTAAAAAACCATGTTCCAACAAAAATTCTGACGTTTGGAATCCTTCTGGTAATTCTTTTCCTGTAGTATCTCTTACAATTCTAGGTCCTGCAAATCCAATTAAAGCCCCGGGTTCTGCAATATTAATATCGCCTAACATCGCAAATGATGCCGTTGTGCCACCCGTTGTTGGGTCTGTGCATAGCGAAATGTAAGGAATGCCCGCCTCTGCCAATTGCGCTAATTTTACCGATGTTTTTGCCAATTGCATTAATGATAAAGCCGATTCCATCATTCGGGCACCACCAGATTTTGAGATTATCAATAACGGTACCTGGTTTTTTAATGAATAATTTGCAGCTCGTGCAATTTTCTCTCCAACAACGCTTCCCATAGACCCGCCAATAAAGGCAAAATCCATACAGGCAACCACAAGGTCATTTCCTTTTGATTTACCAACCGCTACGCGAATGGCGTCTTTTAGCTTCGTTTTTTCTTGTGCTGCTTTTAAGCGTTCAGGATATTTTTTTGTATCTACAAATTTTAGTGGGTCTTTAGATTCTAAATTAGGATCTAATTCTTTAAACTCATTATCATCAAAAAGTATTTCGAAATATTCTTTACTGCCAATGCGCACGTGGTAACCATCTTCTGGACTTACATAGAAATTTTTCTCTAATTCCTCTGCGTCAACAATTTTTCCAGTAGGAGATTTGTACCATAGCCCTCTTGGGGTATCTTTTTTCTCTTCGGTAGTTGTTGTAATTCCTTTTGTTTTTCTTTTAAACCAAGACATACTAATTTGTGATTTTAGTTATACGAAGCAAGAAATTTTTATCTTAGCAACGTTTTATGCGTTAGGGATTGCAGCGACAATCTTTTTTGTTTTTACAAAAAAGATATAACGTAAAAGCCCGACCACAAAATTAAAGCTTTATTTTAATTTTGTGGTAACGCCCAAGTAATTTTATTGTTGACATTCTTTTAAAAAAAGTTTAATGGTTTGATTTTAAATGATATAAATAAAAAAATCCTACTATTAGCAGGATTTTTTAAATATTTGTGGTAAATAATTTAATTACAACGTGTTTACGTTATTTAAATCTTCGAAAGCCTTTTTTAAACGATCAACAAAAGTAACTTCCCCAGCACGCAACCAAACACGTGGGTCATAGTATTTTTTGTTTGGAGAATCTGCTCCTTCAGGGTTTCCTATTTGTCCTTTTAAGTAGTCTTTATTGCTGCCCATATAATCGCGAATACCACTCATAAATGCATATTGTAAATCTGTATCGATGTTCATTTTTATAACACCATAGCTAATACCTTCACGAATTTCTTCAACGGTAGAACCTGATCCGCCGTGGAATACAAAATCGATGTGGTTATGGCCAACACCATATTTTTTAGAAATATAGTCTTGAGAATTTTTTAATATTTTAGGCGTTAATTTAACATTTCCTGGCTTGTAAACACCGTGTACATTTCCAAAGGCAGCCGCAATAGTAAATTGGTCGCTTATTTTACTTAATTCTTCGTAGGCATAAGCAACTTCTTCTGGTTGCGTATATAATTTAGAGTCGTCTACATCACTATTGTCTACTCCGTCTTCTTCACCACCTGTTATTCCTAATTCAATTTCTAAAGTCATACCCATTTTACTCATTCTAGATAGGTATTTTTTACATATTTCTATGTTTTCTTCAATTGGTTCCTCTGAAAGATCAATCATATGTGAACTGAAAAGGGATTTGCCAGTTTCGGCAAAATGTTGCTCACTAGCATCTAATAAACCATCTATCCAAGGTAATAATTTTTTCGCACAATGATCTGTGTGTAAAATTACCGGAACACCATAGGCTTCAGATAAAGTGTGTACATGTTTTGCACCGGCAATGGCACCTGCAATAGCTGCTTTTTGTCCGTCATTATTTAAAGCTTTTCCAGCATTAAATTGCGCACCACCATTCGAAAACTGAATAATTACCGGAGCGTTTAACGACGCAGCTGCTTCTAATACACCGTTTATAGTATCTGAACCTATTACGTTAACTGCTGGTAAAGCAAATCCTTTTTCTTTAGCTAATTTAAAAATAGCTTGTACTTCTTTTCCTGTAGCAACTCCTGGTTTTATGTTGTGTCCCATGTTATTTAAAAAAATTTATTATTAATTTGTAAGTTTCAAAAGTAATCAATTTTTAAATAATTAACTATGGTATTACTATCTGAAAATATCATAATGGCACTAAAACGTTATAGTTAAAGTGGAATGATTTAGCTGTTAAAATGGATAGTTAATACCTATATTATACACAGCATTAGAAAAATTATAATCGTTAAACCAGCGGTTCTGGTTTTGGTAAGAAGGGTCGTAGGTTTTAAAACCTATATCAAAACGAAATATAAAGAAACTAAAGTCGTAACGTAAACCAAAACCGGAACCCACGGCGATGTCTTTTAAAGAGTCTAAACCTGTAAATGTAGCATTGTCTAATTCTACATTGTCTAAAACGTTCCAGATGTTTCCCGCGTCTATAAATACAGCGCCATTTAATTTTTCGAAAATATTAAAACGCTGTTCAATACTTAAAGCTAATTTTAAGTTGGCTTCATTAAACTCGTTAGTAGATTCTGAGCTTCCAGGCCCTAAGCGATAAGCGGTCCAAGCACGATTGTCGTTAGCGCCCCCTGCGAAAAAACTTTTTGAAAAGGGGATGCTATTTGAGTTTCCATAAGGAATGGCAATACCAAAATAACTTCTGGCAGCTAGTACATTTTTATTCCCTAAATCCCAATGTTTTACATAGTCTAATTCGGTTTTTATATATTGAGAATAAGCGACATCGAGCAATTGGTATCTGTTATCGGTATCCTTTTTAAGTCCTATTAGGTTCGAAACACTAGAAAGTAAGTTTCCTGCAGTTTCTAATTTAAAGCGAAAAATAGAAAAGTCTTCGTCAAACAAATTGGTGCGCTCGTCATTAGTAAAACTAAAACTAGAAGAAATGATTAAATTGTTTTCGGTTAACCTGTTTTTTCGCTCATCAATACCATTTACAGTAGTTAATTGGGCTGATGAAATGCCACTTGGTGTAGGGCTCGCTAATACATACGAAATAAAAGCATCTGTTTCGTTTGGAATTGCCAAATCTGTATTTGAAGGTATGTAATTGATATCTTGTGCTACATCATTTAATGAATTATATGAGTTTTCATATATTCTAAAATAATTTTCAACATTTAAATTTTTAACATATTGAACATTAAAGACATCCAGCCTATTTATTACTTTAGGTGATGGAGACCAATTATAACTAAAATTTCCACTAAAGGTTTGTTTATCTAACCCAATATTGGTTTGACTGGTTGCCGCTAAACTTACTCGGGTACTTGGCGACATGTATTTTGGAATTAATTTTTCGGTATTAAAAGGAAAAAAGAATCTTGGAATGGTAAATTTTAAATCGGCGCCAATTTCATTAATATCAAAAAAAGGATCGTTTATATTATTTTTATCCTTTGATGCACCAATAGAACCAATGGCAGATAATTCTAAGGTTTCTGCACCTCTAAAAATATTTCTAATTAGTAAACTTGGGTTTAATGAAAAGCCAACCGTTTGAATATTGCTTTGAGACACATCGGCACTAAAGCCTAAGCCGAATTTTTTTAATGGCGTTAAGCGGATGGTATCTGTCAGGGTATTATTTGGGTTTTCTATGTACTCTATATTGGGGTACTTAAACGTGCGCAACTCATTTATATGGCGGTAAGTTTGTGCTCTGTCACTATCTTTAAAAGTGCTTCCCGGTGTTATGAATATGGCATCGGTTAATGCTTTAGGGCGATATCTTATTTTGTCGTAACTAAAAATTTTAAAGCCTTTGTATGATATAGAGTCATGAAAGGGTCTGTTTCTGTTTTCAAATGAATAATCGGTAACAATATTAACTTCTTTAATAGTGTAAATATTAAATGGCTCTCGCCTTATCGAATCAGGGGTTCTGATAGCTCTGTTTTGAATTTGAACTCCTACGTTTACTTTTTTGTTAGTGCCAATGGTATCAATCTCAAAAGTGACATAATCTTGGTTAAAATGGTATACTCCCGAGTTTCGTAATTCGTTTGAAATGCGTTCACGTTCCTGAACAAAATTTGACGATTTATATTGCTCGTTTTGCTTAATTAAAGCATTCTTTTTAATGTTTTGGTAAAAGGTGTTTACTACCGGCGTTTTTATTGTTTCAGTAATCGAGTCTATTACAAAAGCTTTTCCGGTTTTAACGTTATATTCTATATCGGCACGTTTGTTGTCGTTTTTGTTAATATTGTATGATGCCTCTACATCGAACCAACCATTACTTATATAATAATCTTGAAGTCGTTTTATTGATTTCTCAGCTTTTTCTTCATCAACAATTACAGGAGCTTCTCCCGTATTTTTCAACCAACTATTAAATCCTTTTCTATTATCAATGTCTTTATTAAGTTGTTTTTTTGAAAGTAATTTGGTTTTCCAAGCTACTTTCTTTGGGTTGCCATAAATCTTAGCATTTAAAATGGAATCAATATTTGGGCGTGCTAGATTATAAAAATACAACCTTAAAGGTGCGTTAATTATAGGTATTTTAATGTTTGATTTTTGGTATAATAAGTTGTTTATAGTTTCGGTTTTGTCTTTTTTGCCATTGATATAAACACTGTTTTTAGTAAGTAAATAATCATTTTCAGAAACTCGTTTAACAGCATCACATGATATTAAGTTGCCCGCTATTAAGACTAAAAGTATTATTTTTGAGATTTGTAGTTTCAAATGAAATTTTAATTAATTCAGGTTATAGGTTCTAAGTATGGTGTTTAATGTAAAAAATAAAGACCTTTATGGACTCAAAAATACATTATTTCATGTGTTTATTTTAATTTTTTTTAAAGCTTACTTGTAACATCTTCGATATTAATAGTTTTTAAAACTGGTTAAATTTAATAAAGGATCAATCTGTCTAAAAAAAAACATTTAAATAATTAAAGATTGAAGCTATTGATTTTTTCATTTCTTTATAAAAATTAAAATAATTATATGCTGTCTAAAAACCAAATAAAATTAATAACGAGCTTAAAGCAAAAAAAACAGAGACAGCACTATGGCTTTTTTGTTGTTGAAGGTATTAAAACAATAAGAGAATTACTGCAATCTCATATTGTACTTCATGAATTATATACGACTGAAACATTCAATATTGATGCCAAAAATGAAATTTTAATTTCTGAATCCGATTTAAAACGGATTAGTTTTTTAACGACACCCAATAAAGCGTTGGCAATTTTTAAAATACCACAGCCAAAACCAATACATACTAACGGACTAATTGTAGCTCTTGATGCTGTTAGAGATCCAGGTAATTTAGGAACCATTATCAGGCTTTGCGATTGGTTTGGTGTTGAAAATTTGGTGTGTAGTAATGAAACAGTCGATTGTTTTAACCCAAAAGTTATTCAAGCTACTATGGGTTCGATTACAAGAGTCAATATTAGTTATGTTGATTTAGTTAATTTTTTAAAAGCCACTAAGCTTCCCGTTTATGGTGCCTTTATGGAAGGCGAAAACGTTTACACTAAGCCATTGCCAGAAAAGGGTATTTTGGTTATGGGAAATGAAGCTAACGGTGTTTCAAAAGAAGTTGAAGCCACTATAACCGGAAAAATTTCAATTCCTAGATTTGGCAATTTACAGGCAGCCGAAAGTTTAAATGTAGCTACCGCAACAGCTATTTTGCTGAGTGAGTTTAGGAGGTGAATTATTCGGCAGTAATCAGTTAATTGCGTTATAATTTGAAACTTTATGCTGTTATAAGAAAAAGAAAATTAAACTATTTTATTTTTTTACTATCTAGTTTGTTATATGTTAGTGCAGCAACTAAAAACTAAAAGTTGCGACTGTAAACCGATTCTACTGAAACGTAAAATTTACAAAAACACCACGGGTTTTCATGCTGTTAATATTGCTGGTCCAAGGGCTGTTTGGGTCTTTGTCTGGCACCAGCTCATCGTTAATTCCAAAAAGTCCACGAATAGAAGGTGTGAATTTGAAATTATATAAATAGAAATCAATACCAAAACCAAGTTCGTAAAATAAGTTATTCGAGGTAGTTCTAAATTGTCCGTTGATATTGTCGTTCGGGTTGTCTTCGTTGCTGGATAAGTTTAATGCAGTAGAAAAGCCGGCAACCACAAAAGGTTTAAAATTATTAATACGTTTGGTTGAAATTTTTACCAATAAAGGGATGTGTATATATGTTGATTTTACTTCACGAGATAAATCGGAGGTATTAAAAGAGGTTTCTTGAAAATAGGTTTGACTATAAATTAATTCTCGGGTTGTAATTAATAAACCCGGTTCTAAACGTAAATCTATAAAATCATTAATACGTAAATTCCCTATTAATCCCACGCTAAAACCCGGACTGCGTTTTACATAGATATCGCGTAAATCTTCGTTGTAATCAAAATTAAAATCGTAATTATTAATGCCTAAAAAATAACCCCAACGCAACAAATCATTATCAGTAGAACCTCTGCCTTGATTGGCATCATAAGTCACTTTTTCTTTTTTAAACAACTGAGCATTAGATGTTTGAATTATCAGTAAGAATGTTATAAATACAAAAAAGTGCTTCATAGTATTATTTTGATGATTTATAAATGGTCGCCACACCAAAGGTTTGAGGAAAATCTTCAACATTAATAAACCCAATTTCACGCAAAATATTGTTTAAAGCTTCCCCATATGGAAAAACAGATGCCGATTCGCATAAATATTTATAAGCACTTCGGTCTTTAGAAAACAGTTTTCCTATAAGGGGCAAAATGTTTTTTGTGTAAAATTTATAACCCTGTAAATAAGGGAATTTAGTGGGCATTGAAGTTTCTAGAATTACAAACGTTCCATTAGGTTTCAATACTCTGTAAATTTCTTTTAGGCCATTATCAAGAGTTTCAAAATTTCTTACGCCAAAGGCAACCGTAATGGCATCAAACGAATTGTCATCAAAAGGCATGTTTTCACTATCGCCCAAAACCATATCAATTTTAGATTCTAAAGCTTTTTTTAGTATTTTTTCTTTTCCTATTTCCAACATCCCACTGCTAATGTCTAAACCAATAATTTTAGTGGCATTTGTTTCGGCAAGATTAATAGCTAAATCACCTGTTCCGGTTGCGATGTCTAAAATAGTATCTGGGTTAGTTTCTTTCACTATTTTAACCACTTTTTGTCGCCATTTAATATCAATTCCAAATGAAATTACACGGTTTAATCCGTCGTAATCACCAGAAATGGTGTCAAACATTTTAGTGACTTGCTCTTTTTTTCCTAAATCGCTGTTCTTGTAAGGTTTAATTTTCGACAATGCTTTCTTTTTTTGGCAAACCTACATAATTTATTTCTACTTTAAAATAGTTAGGCTTATTGTATTACGACGGTATGTATGGATGTTAATCTAATTTTATGCAGCTATTTGTAATTTATAGTATATTTGTACCACTTTTTTAAGTTAATTGTATAATGAAACATCCAAAACTAAAAAATTATTTATATTTAGTAATTAGTAGGTGGATACTGCATCTTACCATTAAAAAAAGATGAATACAAACAGATGAAAATAATTATTGCTGGAGCTGGTGAAGTAGGCTTTCATTTAGCTAAATTATTGTCTTACGAATCTCAAGAGATTACTTTAATAGAACCAAACAAAGCAAATTTAGCTTACGCAGACACACATTTAGATATAAGAGTAATTAAAGGCGATGCTACTTCTATTTCTATTTTAAAGGAGGCACGTGTTAGTTCTTGCGATTTGTTTATTGCGGTAACATCGAGCGAAACAACTAATATTACGGTATGTGTATTGGCAAAACAATTGGGAGCTAAAAGAACCATTGCGAGAATTTCTAATACAGAGTTTATTCACTATAAAGATGAAGTTGGCTTTACCAAATTTGGTATAGACGAATTGATTTCTCCTGAGGCTTTAGCAGCTTCAGAAATTGAACTGTCTTTAAAACAATCATTATTTAACGAAAATTACGAGTTTGAAGGTGGTGCACTAACAATGGCAGGGTTAACCCTTTCAAGGGCGGCATCATTTGTGGGAAAAACGGTTAAAGAAGCCGCCGAAATTTTTCCAGAAATACACTTTGTCCCTATTGCTATTCAACGGTTTGGAACGCAATTTACAATTATACCCCGTGGCGATACTAAGTTTAAACGTGGTGATAGTGTGGTGTTTATAACCTCGGAAGGGGGAGCAGATGAACTTTGCAAGCTTACAGGGAAAGTTAACAGAGAAATTAAAAACGTGATGATTTTAGGCGGTAGCCAAATAGGGTTTAAAACTGCTAGAGATTTAAGTGATAAAGGATTTAATGTAAAACTTTTAGAAGGGAATAGGGATAGAGCATTCGACCTTGCAGAACAGTTAACTAAGGTTTTGGTGATTAATAGTGACGGTCGAAATGTGGATTTATTAGATGAAGAAAACATTGGTGATATGGATGCTTTTGTTGCGGTTGGTGATAATTCTGAAACCAATATTATGTCTTGTTTGGTAGCTAAATCTAAAGGAGTTAAAAAAACGATTGCTTTAGTTGAAAATATGGACTATTTTGAATTGTCACATTCTATAGGTATTGACACTTTGATAAATAAAAAGTTGTTGGCTGCCAATAATATTTTTAGGTATATACGTAAGGGTGAGGTAGTTGCAATGACAAAACTTAGCAACTTAAATGCTGAATTATTGGAATTTGAGGTAAAAGCAACGTCGGCAGTTTGTAATAAAGCTATAAAATCAATTGATTTTCCTAGATCTGCTATTATTGGAGGTATTGTTAGGGATGGTGTAGGAATGATAGCACTTGGAAGTTTTAAAATTCAAAAAGGCGATCGTGTTGTTGTATGTTGTTTACTTCATTCTATAAAACGTGTTGAAAAATTATTTCTTTAAAAATCTATTATAAACAACATTAAAAATTGAAACTCAACTATAAAATCATTTTTCATTTTTTAGGATTATTGCTATTATTCAATGGCGGTTTTATGATGTTGGCTTCTTTAGTCAGTTATATTTATAAAGATGGAGTAACATTTCAAATTTTCCTTGCGGGTATTTTAACGCTTGTTGCCGGAGCTATAACGATGTTGGCTACCCGAAGACATAAAAAGGAAATTAACAAGCGTGAAGGCTATATTGTGGTGGCTTTTGGGTGGGTTATTATGTCCTTGTCTGGTACATTACCATATATGTTAACAGAAAGTATTCCAAGTTTTACAAATGCTTTTTTTGAAACTATGTCTGGTTATACCACAACCGGTGCGTCAATTTTAAGCGATATCGAAATTATACCAAAGGGTGTGTTGTTTTGGCGCAGTACCACACACTGGATTGGTGGAATGGGTATTATTGTACTTGCCATTGCCATTTTACCATTATTGGGTATTGGAGGGATGCAACTTTTTGCTGCAGAGGCACCAGGACCTAGTGGTGATAAATTACACCCCAGAATTACAGACACCGCCAAACGTTTATGGCTTATTTATTTTGGGTATACTGCTGCAGAAACGCTGCTTCTAAAACTGGCTGGCATGTCATTTTTTGATGCTATTAATCACTCCATGGCGACCTTATCTACAGGGGGTTTTTCAACAAAAAATGCCAGTTTAGCGTATTGGAATAATCAACCTATTATTCAATATATTGTTATTTTGTTTATGTTTTTGGCGGGTTCAAACTTCGTATTAAGTTATTTTGCGTTTAAAGGAAAAGTTCAAAAAATACTTAATGATGAGGAGTTTAAATTGTATTTTAAATTTATAACGGTTTTTACTATAATTGCGGCTCTTATTATATATTTTAAAGCCGATATCTCGAAATCATCTATTCTGCATCCTATGGTTTGGGGTGAGGGTGAAAGCGCTTTTAGGCATGCACTATTTCAAGTGCTTACCGTTGTTACTACCACAGGGTTTATATCTGCCGATTATACATTGTGGACACCTTTTTTAACGGTTTTCTTTTTCGGTCTCATGTTTTTAGGTGGTTGTGCTGGTAGTACCGCCGGAGGTGTAAAAGTAGTACGCCATTTAATACTTATAAAAAACGGTTTTTTAGAGTTTAAACGGACGCTTCACCCAAATGCTATTGTGCCTGTTAGGTATAACAATAAGGCCATCAACAGGTTTATTGTGTTTAATGTGTTGGCATTTTTTATGCTGTACATGTTGTCGTTTATTATAGGGGCTTTGGTGTTTTCTATGTTCGATATAGATTTTATGTCTTCCATTGGTTTAGCGGCTTCAAGTTTAGGTAATATTGGTCCGGCACTTGGTAATTTTGGGCCTGTAAATAATTATGCAGCATTACCACCTCTGGCACAATGGTGGTCGTCTTTTTTAATGCTCATAGGGCGTTTAGAACTCTTTACAGTTCTTATATTATTTACACCTTTTTTCTGGCGGAATAGATAGTTTTGGGCATTACACTTACTAGGTCGCGGTCGCCTATACATTACTAGTTAGGGCTCGCTGCGCATACACGCCAAAAGCTATCCGTTTCTATCGCTAATGCAAAAGTTTCTTACTCTGAACGTGTCATTTTTAAGGAATAAGGTTATATGTAGTTTTCGGAGTATTTATTAATAGTTTTATTCGCCATATTACTTTATTTAATACAATAAAAAATGCCACTAATATATTTAGTGGCATTTCAAATTCTATAACTATAAGTTATTAACTAACAGCTTCTTTTATGCGTTTTATAGCCTCAATAATTTGTTCCTGAGAAGCAGCATATGAAATTCTAATGCAATCAGGGTCTCCAAACGATTCACCATCAACAGTGGCCACTAAGGCTTTTTCTAATAAAAACATGGAGAAATCAGAGGCATTGTTAATAGTCATGCCTTTTATGGTTTTTCCGTAGTAATAAGACACATCAGGAAACACATAAAAAGCGCCTTCAGGAGTATTCGTTTTAAACCCTGGTATGTCACTTAATAATCCTAAAATTAAATCACGACGCACCTTAAACTCGTCAGTCATGTATTGAACTTTATCTGGTGTTGCATTAAGAGCCGTAATAGTTGCTTGTTGAGCAATACAGTTAGCACCACTAGTAATCTGTCCTTGCATTTTGTTGCATGCACGAGCAATTTTTTCAGGAGCACCGATATATCCAATACGCCACCCAGTCATGGCAAATGCTTTCGACACACCGTTTACGGTAATGGTACGATTGTACATATCTTCAAACTGAGCCATACTTTCATGAGCACCAACATAGTTAATGTGTTCGTAAATTTCATCAGAAACCACATAAATGTTTGGATACTTTACCACGACATCTGCTAATCCTCTTAATTCTTCTTTACTGTAAATTGAACCACTTGGGTTACAAGGAGAGCTAAACCAAATCATTTTAGTTTTTGGTGTAATTGCAGCTTCTAACTGTGCCGGAGTCATTTTAAAATCAGTATCAATAGATGTTTTAACTTCTACAGGAATACCATCATTAAGTTTAATAAGGTCAGCATAACTAACCCAATAAGGACATGGTAGAATAACTTCATCACCCATATTTGTCATTACTGCAGCAATATTAGCAAGCGATTGTTTAGCGCCCGTAGATACTACAATTTGATTTGGAGTGTAAGTCAAGTCATTATCACGCTTAAATTTGGTAATAATGGCTTGTTTTAATTCTACATAACCATCAACAGGAGAGTAGGAGTTATAATTATCGTTAATAGCTTGAATAGCAGCGTCTTTAATAAAATCTGGTGTATTAAAATCGGGTTCACCCAAACTTAATCCAATAATATCTTTTCCTTCGGCTCTTAATTCTCTTGTTTTTGCAGCCATAGCTAAGGTAGCAGACGTAGCCATGTTTAAAATTCTATCGGATAGTAATTGCATTTATGTAGGGTTATGTAGTATGATGTGAATTTATGCTAATTTCGGTTTTTCTCCTAGCACTTTTAATTGGTTATAATGTTCTGAAACGGCTTTCCAAAACGAATGATATTCATTGTAGGGTAAACTAAATTCTTGAGCAGTTTCTTTAACAATTTTGGCTATTTTGCTATAATGAACATGACTAATGTTTGAAAATAAGTGGTGTTCAACTTGCCTGTTCAAACCACCTGTATAGAACTCAACTAACCAGCTTTTAGGCGAGAAATTAGATGTTGTAAATAATTGATGTATTGCCCATGTGTTTTTCATGTTCCCCTCTTTATCGGGCACAGGCATTTCTGTATTTGGCATGACATGAGCTAGTTGAAATATAACGCTCAAAATTATTCCAGCAGTATAATGCATAATAAAAAAACCAATTAATACTTGCCACCAAGCAAAACCTAAAGCTAGCGGTAAAACCACCCAAATAGAATAATATAATATTTTTCCAACAATCAGTTTAGTCCACTGTGTTGCAGGATTTGGGAATTCACCATATGATAATTTTCTTTTTAAATAATTATAAGTCTGCTTAAAATCTGTTGTAATTGCCCAATTTACAGTTAATAAACCATATAAAAAGAAGGCGTAATATTTCTGATATTTATGAATTTTGTGCCATTTTGTATGCTCGGAGAAGCGAATTATTCTACCAGCTTCAATATCTTCATCATGTCCTTGTACGTTCGTGTATGTATGGTGTAAAACATTATGTTGAACTTTC
>JBNMNO010000031.1:0-25834 GCA_051275695.1 Mariniflexile sp. | reverse complement strand
TAATATCAAGAAAAACAAGGTCTGGTTTTTTAGACGCAATCATATTAATAGCTTCTTTCCCAGAGCTACACTCTTCTATCAATTCAATTTCTTTAATATCGTTTAGTAAGTTAGAAATTCTTTTTCTGGCTAAGAATTCGTCATCAATTATTATGGCTTTTATTGTAGTAATCATTTGCTGCTTGAGAAAATTTTATTAAAACTACTGTATTTTAAATTATTAAATATAGAACACATTAAACACTTAAAGCAAATAATTATCATTTTACATCTAAAAATATGTAGTTAATATATAATAATAGCCTTTATAGATCAATTTTTAAAATTTAAACAAGTTGAGTAGTTAATGAAACCTGTTTTGAAATAACGGATTATAAATTTTTTAAAATAAAAAACTTAACGGCATCACCTATTTTATCAAAGAATAAATCAAAACGCATATATTATAATTTCAATGCAAAAAATAAGTTATTCACATCATAATAGAGTTATTATGATTCATAAATATATATTTAATACTAATAATTGTCTTTTTTTGCGAGCACATTTTTAGCGGGAAAAGGTAGTTAAAGAATGTTACTTTAAATATTAAAGTTTTACTAAACTTTGATGTCATTTTGTAAAGTATAATTTTTTGAATTAGTCTTTAAAAAAAATATTTAACTACCGCTTCCCTTTTAAATGTGTTTAGACTAACTCAAAAAAAATTAAAATGAAAAAAAAGTTTGGTGGAATTCTAACGCTTTTATTAGCGTTTGTCGTGCAACTAACGTTTGCACAAGAAAAGACTATTACCGGAACGGTATCAGATAATTCTGGTTTACCATTGCCTGGTGCTACAGTCTTAGTAAAAGGTACTAGTTCGGGTACTTCAACTGATTTTGATGGGAAGTATTCAATTAAAGCAAGTACAGGGTCTACTCTTGTATATAGTTTTGTTGGGTACGTTGCTAAACAAATGGTTATTGAATCTTCTAGCACTATTAATGTATCATTGTTGGATGACAATGAACTAGAGGAAGTAGTTGTGATAGCATACGGTACTGCAAACAGAGCTACTGTAACATCTGCTATAAACACTATAAATGCTGATGAGATAGAGTCTAGGCCTACAGCATCGTTAGCGCAAGCTCTTCAAGGTTTATCTCCGGGTTTAAATATAGCCACGGGTAACGGTCAACCTGGTGCAAATAGCACCATTCTTTTACGTGGAATTAACTCCATTAATGGGAACGTTGAGCCCTTATTTATTATTGATGGTGTTCCTGTAGATGAGGATAGTTTTAGATCTATAAATCAAGCTGATATAGCAAGTGCTACAGTGTTAAAAGATGCTTCTGCGACAGCAATCTATGGAAATAGAGCCACTGGAGGTGTAATTGTACTAACAACAAAAAAAGGATCATATAATAAAGGCTTAGAAGTGAAATATTCAGGAAGAACTGGTTTTACAGCAATTCCTAAAGCTAATTTTAATTTAGCAAATTCTAAAGAACTTTTAGAAATTGAGAGAGCAGCAGGTGCAGGGACTGGTGCTGGTACATACAACGCTTATATTGGTTCGGTTCTGGGAGTATCTGGAGGCACACCTTTAACAGATGCCGAAATTGATAGAATCTCATCTACGACAGATACAAATTGGCAAGATTATTTATTAAGAACGGGGCTTACAACTTCTCATGATTTGGCGTTTACTTCGGGTTCTGATAAGCTAACTTCTTATACTTCTTTAGGTTATTTTGAACAAGAAGGGATAACTTTAAGGTCAAAATTACAAAGAATGACATTTAGAAATAATATGACTTATAAATCAGAAGATAATAAGTTTCAATTATCTACAACTTTAAGTGGAGGTTTTAGTAGATCAGATATCGCTGGGGGTATCGGACTAGGTACTGGTGGAAGTGGCTCATTAAGTAATCCATTTATCGTGCCTTTTGTAGGGAAACCTTATTTATCTCCATTTAATGCAGACGGTACTCGAAATATTATTGGTAACCCTAACTTTGCTGATTCTACTGGTTTTTTAAATACACCTTATGTTGCTCAAAACGTTGCTGCATTCGATACCAACAGAGAAACAGAAATTAGAATAATAGGAGGACTTAACTCACAATATAATTTTACTGATGATTTATCTGCTTCTGTTGGTTATGGGATAGATTTTACAGAAATTACAGGTTTAGGATTGGTACCAACAAATAGTCTTCGAGGTGCTCAAGCTAATGATGAAAATGCACAATTTCAAGGATTTCAAAGTGAAGCTTTTAACAGAGATACCAGAATGAACCTGGATGCTAAATTAAATTATTCACATACTTTTGGTGAAAAGCATAATATGTCAGCTTTAGGAGCTGTCGAATTTATTTATGCTGAGAATAGTGGTTTTAGTTATGCACAAACGGGTTTAATTCCTGGTTTAGAAGGAACTGGAGCTGGTTTTGTTAGTGGTAATACTACCGAAGACCCAAACAACGATGGGGTAGCAGATTATTTTTATATTCCTGGAGTTAATTCATTCAAACTTAATGTTTCGCAATTTTCTTATTTTGGAAAAGCTGCTTATGACTATGATCAGATTACAGGTTTTGATGTTACTGTAAGACGAGATGCATCTTCAAGATTTAATAGTACAAATAAATGGGGTACCTTCTGGGCTGCTGGTGTATTTGTAAATTTAACTAAAAGTTTGTTTAAAGCGAATGATGTTATAAATGACCTTAAATTAAGAGGTAGTTATGGTGTTACTGGTAACGACAGAGTTGCTAACGGCTATTATGGTGGTTTAGTAATCCCTTTTGATTTATTTAATACTGGTCAAGGGTACAATGGAAGTGTTGGTTTATTTCCATCTCAAATAGGGAATCCAAATCTGAAATGGGAAACAACTACTAAAGCCAACATTGGTATAGATTTTGGTTTATTAAAGAATAAACTTACAGGATCATTTGATGTTTATAAAAACGAAACAAAAGATGTATTTATTACAAGACCAAATACAGCAATCTCTGGTGGATTTACAGGTATTAGTGATAACGTAGGTACTTTAGAAAATAGCGGTATTGAATTAATGCTTAATTATAAAATTGTAAACAATGATAAGTTTTTCTGGTCAATTGGAGCCAATGCTTCTTATAATAAAAATGAGATTACATCTTTACCAGGAACCGAGCCAAACGCGAACGGCGATATAATTTTAAATGCAGCTCAGGGCGCAGTTGAAGCTGTTGGTTATGCATTTAATACGTTCTATGCTGTACGTTGGGCTGGTGTAAATCCAACAAATGGTAGACCATTATATTTAGATAGAGACGGTAATACTACCGAAGATTATTCTGTAGACGATAGAGTATTTACCAATAAATCATCTATTCCTGTGTATCAAGGAGGATTCAATACATCATTATCTTACAAAGGTTTTAGCTTAGATGCTAACTTTACTTTTGCTGCTGATGTATATCGCGACAATGGAACTCTTGCTGTTGCTGAAGATCCAGGATTGATTAATATATCAAATGTAACCTCAAATTTAGTAACAGCTTGGAAGCAACCTGGAGATATTACTAGTATCCCTGCTCTAAATACTGGGTCTGTAAGACTTTTATTTACAGATAGATATATAGAAGATGCTTCTTATCTTAGATTAAAAACAATAGCTTTAGGCTATAGTTTGCCGGAAAAGATGCTTGGCAATACGCCACTTAGTTCAATAAGAATTTATGCTCAGGCAGAGAATTTATTAACATGGACAAAGTGGAGAGGTTTTGATCCTGAATTTGATCCGTTTGCTACGAATGACTTTTTTACATTCCCGAACTCGCGTATATTCACACTTGGTTTAGACATTAAACTATAAAAAATTATAAAAATGAAAAATAACTGTAAATTATTAATAATGTGTTTGATAGCAACGTCTACAACGTTCTTTCAATCGTGCCAAGATAACTTAGAGATAGATCCTAATTCTTCACTCATTGCTAGTACAGCATTTCGTGGTGTTTCAGATCTTCAAACGGCTCTAAATTCTACTTATAGAAACTATAACAATACCACTATCCAATTAAATTCTATCTTTACAGATAACACAAAAGTTGGTAAGGATAATGGTGGACAACAATTAAACTTGCACCGATTGGTTATGGATCCTACTACAGGGGAAGCTGGTAACATCTGGATATCTAGATACGCAATGATCAATCAAGCTTCAAGAATAATTGAAGCTGCTACTATAATTGATGTAACGGGACAAGAAGCTGTTGTAAATGATATTTTAGGTCAAGCTTATGCCTTAAGAGCATTCGCTCAATTTGAATTGTTTCAATATTTCACTCCGGATTACTTAGATGCTTCTGGTTTAAGTGTGCCAGCGGTAGATTTTGTTGTTACTGTTGAGAATTTGCCTAGAAATACCGTTAGTGAAGTATTGTCTCTAATTGATTCAGATCTTACAACATCAGCTTCATTACTAGATAACTCGAAAACCGATAATAAGTTTGTGACTAACAATTTTATAACGGCATTAAGAGCTAGGATAGCGCTTTTTTCAGGAGACTATCCCGGTGCCTTAGGTTTCGCTAATCAACTTATCGCAGCGTATCCATTGGCTAATAAAGTTCAGTATCAGTTAATGTATTTAGATGCTGACAATACTGAAGTTATTTTTAAAGCTGCAAGAGTTGTAGGTGATGCTGGTCCAGGATTTATTTGGCACTTTAGTGGTGGAGGCCCAACTATTGAAATGTCTAATTCATTATTCAATATTTTAGATCCTACCGATGCACGTTATGGGGTACTACTTAATGTAGCCGATAGTGATCCTGCTAATAACTATCTTTTAATTAACAGATATCCAGGAACCGCTAATGAATTTTTATCAGATATTAAGGTTTTTAGAGTTTCAGAAATGTATTTGATAAAAGCTGAAGCGGAATTAAGAAACAACCAAGTTAATATAGCTAAAGCTACATTAAAAACATTAAGAGATGCACGATTTGGTGCTGATACTGCTTTACCATCATTTACAAATACGACTAATGGTTTAGATTTTTTACTCGAAGAAAGACGAGTGGAACTAGCTTATGAAGGTCATAGATATCTTGACCTTAAAAGATTTGGTGTGGGTTTATCAAGAGATATTGCAGATTGTGGTAATTTAGATAATGCTTGTGACATGTCGAGTACTGATAAAAGATTTACGTTGCCAATTCCATTAGTTGAATTAAATGCTAACAATCTAATCATTCAAAACCCAGGTTATTAATAATTTAAAATATAATATTATGAAAAAAAATATATCGCTAATTTTATCACTACTTGTAGTTTTAACATTAGCATCATGTGGTGAAGAAGAGTTAGTAATTTTTGATAAAATACCTTTTGTTCAGCTTGAAAATGAAACAGGTCAAACAACAGAAGACTCAAACCCAGTAGTCACTCGTGTTTTTCTTGGAAGCGCAGATAACCCTAATGGAACGACTGTTAATTTTACGGTTACTTCTGCAGATCCTTCAAGATACACAGTTTCTCCTGCATCTGGAGTTATTGAAATTCCGGCGGGCGAATTTTCTGCAAATATCACTATTTCACCAATAGACAACCTTGCTGTTGATGGTAATGTAGATATTATACTAGCCTTAACTCCAACTAATGGTATTCCTGTTGGCCTTGGTGGTGAAGGATTGAAGTTTGCTTCTAAATCAATAAAAATTGTTGATAATGACTGCCCCTTTGTTATAGCTGATTTTGTTGGGGCCTATGATTTGACAATGACTTTAGGATTTGGATTTATATATGCTGCTGGAACCTATGCTCTAGATGCAACCATACAAGCTGGCACCTTACCTAATACATTAGTGGATCCTGATTTTGGATATTTAGCTGCTAGTGGTAGAGTTGCAGTACCTGTTACTTTGTTACTTGACGGGAATTCGCTTACGGCGGTTATGACCGGAGGTAATTTTACTTTCCTAGATGGATCAACAGTAACTGATGCTGTATATGCTTATGGCAATTCACCAGGTCAAAGATATTTTACTGGAGAAAGTGCAGGACCTTTATTAACTTGTACTACCTCGTTTACTATCAATGCTTTAATACGAAGACAAGATGGGTCAATTGGGCAACGATTAACCCTAACGTACACAAAAAAATAAAAAAATTTATTTTTTAAAATATTGTTTTCAATTTAAGTTGTTAAAAAATAAATCGCCTCAGCAATGAGGCGGTTTTTTTTATGGTCTTAATTTGAATATTTGCTTTATTTTTTACATTTTTGATTATAGGCATGACAACCAAAAACAAACCATGCTATATCCTCAAACTGTAAAGCATTTCATGCCACTAAGAGGATCTCGGTTCGAGTAATAGGCCAAGTTATCGAAGCGATTAGCATTCAATAACTCTAAAAAAACTAAAATGAAGGGCATCGAACCTATCGTCCAAATATGCTGTTCAAAGTCTTCCTGTATGCTTATATTATGTATGCTTTTCAAGTAAATTAGTACTTACACTTAGTGAGAATCCAATTTTTTTGGGTTGATTTCAAGGAGTATTTAAGGTACAAAAATAGGCCCAATAAACGAAAAGAAAGCTTTAATGAAATACTGATTTTATATTAGAAGGATAGAATGCATTCACGATAGTACAAAAGTAGCAGCATAGACAGGACAGTACACCTCTGTATGAGGTAATAGAATTAAAAATACAAAACTACCCAAACTTCTAGTCTAGATAAAAACCTTTTGGAACGGTACCGAATATCATTAATACTATGGTTCAAATCCATAGCCTACTAACTTTAACGTTATAAGTGAAGAAGACATCGAAAAGACAGCAGCAAAAATAGTTATAAAACGTTCTTGTAATTATGAAGAAACCCCATGATAAAAAAATGAATTTACATTAAGAAAAATTTGTTGCTAATTTAGAAAACAAGAAAAGTAAGAAGGCATTTTAGGTGACGGCTTTAGAGTAAAAATTAGTTTAACTTTATAAACTATTATAAAAACTTATAAGTTGAATAAAATCATCTTCATGTTTTAGCTTTAACTTATTATCAGAAATATAAGTATCCAATTCCTTTTTCTTGTCTTCTAAAAGTGTTAAAACATTCTTTTTTGAAAGTGCAACTAAATTTAAGCTATCATTTTTCATTAAATAATAACTAATATCATCCTTAAACATAGGCGGTTTATCTGTGCTGTATGAATTTTGCGCCTTAACTCCTTCAACAAACTTTTTGCTTTTGTGCATTAATAATCTAGTATTACCCAGTTTGGTTAAATTTATAAAATATCCTTTTTGGTCAGACCCATCCTTAAAATAACTATACACCTCATATATACTATTGTCAATTTCAACTTTATCATTTTCAAATTTTGATAAAGCCTTAATGTCTTCATTTTGTTTCATTTGCATTTCGTCATTAAAGGCATCATACCTCAAATAAGCTTTAAATGACTTATTATCATTTATATAAATTGTTCCCAGTAAAAAGGCATCATTGTAAAATGGTGTTCCTTGAACATCCTTGGCAATATTATTATTAAGTACTTTTTGTCTAACTAACTCATTTGGTAATTCAAAATTTTGAGCGTAATTAGATATAGAGATAATTATAGAAAACAATACACATATTTTTTTTTTCATATTTTTAGAATTAAAATGAACTCTAATCTAACATTTTTTTTTGTTTTTAAAGCATTATCCGTATGTATATTCACAAAGTAAATATCTTTAAACATGACTGTTAAATTGTTGGTTTTAGTATGGGAGTATCAGATAGGAATGAGTGGTAATTAATTTTTATTAATAGTATAAGCAATTGTTTTTTATGATTTAATAAACGAATCATGTTTTAAATATAAACTTTCTTTTGTAGAGTTATTAAATAAATTAATTGCTTTATTTAACATTTCTTCATTTACCCTTAGGTTGGGCGAGTTAAACTTGCCATAACTGTTTTAGAACATGGGACGGTGCTAATCTTTAGATTATTCAGAAAGTTTCCAACATTTAAATTATTTATTCCTAAAGGTCTATTTGTTACTCCTTTTCGTCCTAAAGAACTCATTAAATCCCCAAGAATTTTAGGAGATATTCATCTGCAGGAATATCAAATGCAATAATCCTAATGCCATCTCTAACAAATTCATTCTCAAAATTGTTTGTAGGTAAAATACAGCAATTAAGAGCTGTTGCACGAAATAAATCGAAATTTTTAAAAATGGGTTTAATATAAAATATAAGTAATTCGCATCAAATACCAAATAGTTCGAATCAAAAATGATAATACAATACTAAAATTTATGTTTTTTTACACTTACAATTTTAAAAGGATAAGGTAGTTAAAGAGTTTTACTACAGTATTAAAGTTCTACTAAACTTTGATGTCATTTTGTAAAATATAATTTTTTTGAATTAGTCTTTAAAAAAAAACTTTACTGCCTTCCTTTTTTTAATCTGTATAGACTAACTCAAAAACAATTATTCATGAAAGTAAAAAAACACTATTTTATGTTAGTGCTTATGTTATTTGGCTTTGCTATAACATTTGCACAAGAAAAAATGATATCTGGAAGGATATTAGATGCTTCCGGTCTACCGCTCCCAGGAGCAACTATTTTAGTAAAGGGTACTTCAGCAGGGACATCGTCAGATTTTGATGGTAATTATTCAATAAAAGCTAATCAAGGGGCTACTCTGGTTTTTAGTTTTGTTGGTTACACGACTCAGCAAGTTGCTATTGGTGCTTCCAACACCATTAATGTTTCATTGCAAGAAGATGCAGAATCTTTAGAAGAAGTTATTGTCACCGCTCAAGGTATTAAGGCTAAACCTAGATCTTTAAGTTATGCTGTTGAAACAGTAGGTGGAGAGTCTATTGAAAAAGCGAGGGAGACCAATATGGTAGCCGGATTAAGCGCAAAAGCGGCTGGTGTTCAAGTAACTTCATCATCGGGTTCTGTTGGTGCATCCGCAAATATTAGAATTAGAGGTAATACATCTATTACACGTTCAAATTCGCCATTGTTTGTTGTTGATGGGGTTCCTATTGATAATTCTTCTTTCTCAGAAGATCCAACACAATCTTTTAATAATTCTAGTTTAGGAGGTAGTGATTTTTCAAATAGAGCTATTGATATCAATTCTAACGATATCGAATCAATGAGTATTCTAAAAGGGATTGCAGCTCAAACCCTATATGGGCTTCGTGCTGCTAATGGTGTTGTTTTAATTACAACTAAGAAAGGTAAGGCTGGAAAAACCAGAGTCTCTTACGGTAGCACATTAACTTTTTCAGATTTTAATAAAGCTCCAGATTTACAAAGAGAGTATGCGCAAGGTAGACATAATCCTAACGGAAGTGGTTTACAATATAGAGGTCCTGAAACTTTCGAAGGTGATTCTTGGGGGCCTAAATTGTCTGGTTTAGAATACGATGGTGACACTACTTACCCTTTTCACCGTTTCGGTAATTTAGTGCCAGCTGGAACTGGAAATGGTGTCCCCGCGGAATCGTATGATCATTTAGATTTTTTTAAAACTGGTGAAGTTTATGATAATAACTTATCGGTTAGCGGGGGGAATGATGTTATAAACTATCGTGCATCTATTGGTAAGTTGTTACAAAAAGGTATTTCTCCAAATGAAGAGTTTGAAAGAAAGACTTTCAGGTTAGATTTACAGGCTAAATTAATTGAAAACATGACATTAGATGCCTCGACTCAATATACTGCTTCGGGAGGAAATAGAGTACAAAGAGGTTCTAATATCTCTGGTATTATGTTAGGTTTATTGCGTTCAGCACCTAACTTTGATAATGGCAATGGTTTAACAGGACAAGCTGCGGCAAATTCTCCCTCTTCATATTACTATGATATACCAGGATCAGAACTACCAGGACAAAGAAGTTATCGTGATGGTATTTATAACAATCCCTATTTTGCTGTTGCTAGAAACAAAAATGGCGACGACGTGAGTCGTACTTTAGGTAAATTGGGATTGACCTATGACCTAAACGACTGGATAAGTTTAAAAACTTCAGCATCTATTGATAGATATACCGATACTAGAAAAATAGGCTTTGATGTTTTAGACGCTAGTTTTGGTAATGGTCGTACCATAAATGATGTTATTGCGAATCAAGATGTAAACTGGAATTTTATTTTGAGCGTCAATAAAGACATCAACGAGAAATTAGGATTGACTGCTGCTATAGGTTATGATGGTTTCTACAACAAAAATAATAGACAAACCGTTTTGGGTGATGGCATGACCATTCCTGGGTTTTTCAATTTAAGTAACGTGAGTAGCACGCAGGCTCAAGAATTATCTGGTGCAAAAAAGCTTATTGGGGCATTTGCTACAGGGACGTTAAGTTATGACAATATGCTATTTATTACACCATCTTTTAGAAATGACTGGACATCTACACTGCCTGTTGGGAATAATACATTTCAATCTTACTCTATAGGAGGTAGTTTTATTTTTAGTGAATTATTAGAAAGCAAATTTTTAAATTATGGTAAATTAAGAACTTCATGGGGGGTGTCTGGTAACGATGCGCCTGTTTTTGCCACTCTTACCAATTTTGGTGGCACATCAATAGATGGTGATGGATTTATTCAAAGTGTTACATTTCCTGCCTACGACAGCACCTCATTCGAAAGATCATCCAGAGCTGGAAACCCAAACCTAACACCTGAAGAAACTACAGAGTTTGAAATTGGATTTGAGTTGGCGATGTTAGACAGCCGTTTAAAATTTGATTTTACATATTATAATAAGGATACCAAAGATCAGATAATTTTTGTTGATGCCGCGCCTTCATCTGGATTTGTTGATCGTTTCGAGAATGTTGGACTTGTAAGCAATGAAGGATTCGAAGTAAGTTTAGGGGGTTCACCAATAAAAACTGATAATTTTTCTTGGGATATAGATGTTAATTGGACAACTTATGAAAATGTAGTAGAAGAATTAGTTGAGGGTGTAGACGTTATTACTCTAAACGGTTTTTCAAGCACAAGTTCAGTAGCTAAAGCGGGCGAATCTTACGGAGCGATATATGGCAATAGATTTGCGAGAAATGACGCCGGAGACGTTTTAATTGACGATAATGGGTATCCTTTACAAGCCACTACAGATGGTGTTGTTGGAGATCCTATTCCAGATTGGTTTGCTGGAATCAGTAATACCTTTACCTATAAAAACTTAAGCCTTTCTGTTTTAATTGATATTAGACAGGGTGGTGATGTTTGGTGCGGTACGTGTGGTATTCTTGATTATTTTGGAACATCAAGCGCTACTTTAATTAGAGATCAATCTACCGTATTTGCGGGTGTTGTAGAATCTACAGGAGCGGTAAATACACAATCGGTTCCTTATTCTGATCCTACAATAAGCGAAAACAACAACTATTGGAGACGTTATGGTTTTGGAGGCTTATCTGAAACTGCTATTTACGATGCTTCTTGGGTTCGATTAAGAGAAATAACTTTATCTTATGATTTTCCTGAAAAATGGTTAAATGGCACTTTTATAGAGGCTGTTTCTCTATCAGCTTTTGGTAGAAATTTATGGCTTAATACCAACTATCCAGGTGTGGATCCTGAAACCAACTTAACTGGAGATACAAATGGTATAGGATTAGATTATTTTAATAACCCAAACACCAAAAGTTACGGTCTAAACGTTAAATTAAATTTTTAAGAAAATGAAAAATATAAAATTAATAATTGGTGGGATTTTATTATCCTTTTTGGTGACTTCGTGTGAGATCACAAACGTCAATGTAGATCCTGATAACCCATCATCACAATCCATAAATGCCGGTGCTATCTACCCTGGTATGATAGCGCAAACGCATAGAAACTCTGTTGCATTGGGAGGAAGAATAGCTGGAATTGTAGCGCAACATTTTGAAGGGCTTGATGCACAGCAAATTGCTTATGGTCAATATAATATTGGCGAAAGTGATATTGATGATTTATGGGACTTTGGTCTATACGGAGCTGGTTCTATGAGAGATTGTTTTGTTATTATCGAAAACAATACTGGTGAGGTTAGTGCTCTAGCTAAGCTATATATGGCTGCAAACTTAGGAGTAGCTACTAGTTGTTGGGGAGATATTCCATATACAACTGCCTTCCTAGGCGATTCGGGGAATTTAAACCCTGTTTATGACACACAGTCTAATATTTACGCAACGATTCAAACTTTATTAGATGAATCTATTGCAGATGGTGTGAGTTCAGGTATTGGAGCTTTTGCAGGAGCTGGTTCAGCCGACGATGTAGATTGGGAAAAAACCGCTCACGCTTTAAAAGCGCGTTACTATATGCATCTTACATCTGTTAATGGTGTATCAGCAGCACAAAGCGCCCTTCAACAAGCGCAATTAGCTTTAACAAGCACTTCAGAACAAGCTGATTTTATTTATAGTACTCCTGCTCAAAATGCAAATCCATTTTATTTATTTGATAATGATAGACCAAGTACGTTAGGATTTGGACCTACATTGGGAGCAATCATGGTTGGAGATCCTAGGTTACCGTTATATACTACCGATGGTGAATCTTTTGCTGGATTAGATGGTTTATTCTGGGGACAAGATGCTTCTCCAACTCCTCTTATATCCTATTGGGAAGTGAAATTCATTGAGGCCGAGGCTATTGTAAGAACTAGTGGAACAGATGCTGCTGCACTAGCTGCACTAAAATCTGCTGTTATGGCAAATATGCTATATGTAGGTGTTGATCAAGCTGATGCGGATACTTATGTAAATGCCTTGATATTAGCTGGCACTGCAGCCAATAAAATTGAGACTATAATTATTGAAAAATATAAATCTCTTTATGGTAATGCACCAATTGAATCATGGACAGATTACAGAAGAACAGGATTTCCAAACTTAACGCCAAATCCTGATGCTGTTTCAAGTTTTAATCCTTCAAAAGTAGTTCCTAGAAGGTATTTATACCCTATTTCGGAACGTCAAACAAATCTAACTAATTACGAAGCTGCTATTTCGGCTCAAGGCGGACATTTATTAGATGTGGATATGTGGGCTTTCCCACGTAATTAATATGTAATTGCAATAAAAAATTCATTTTTGTCAGAGACTACCTTTAGGTGGTCTCTGTTTTTTTTATGTCTATATAAAAAGAATAGTTTATAAATTTAGAATCAAAAAATCTTTTTAATTAGTTGTTTCTCCTGCTAGACTAAATGAGTGACTTGCATAATTTCGGAGCTATTAAATGTGCTTCATAATGAATATGTGTAAATAATATTATAAGTCAAAAAAAAGTCGTATTTCTTTTAAAGGAGATTCTAAAAAGCAAGAAAGTCATTCGGTTTTTTCAGTTAGTTTCTTCTACCAGAAACTAACAATTAAAAGAATAATCATTCCGGCAGTAACCGATAACCCTACCATACTAAAAATACCTATTCAAAAGACTTCTCAAACTGTATATTAAAACAGTTTCTGATATGTAAGTAATTCTAAAACAACAATTTAAATAAATAATATCTAAAAAAGACTCGTTATTTTCAATAGGTGTTATTATGACATGGTTGCTAAATAGTTTAACAACCTTTATTACTGAATATCTCTTAGTAAGGAGCTTTTTTTTAAAAAAAAGTAAACCAACGTTGAGTTGGTTAATTTAGCTTGTATATTTAGTGACTAAACATTAAATTCTTATCATGAAAAAGGTTCTTTTTATTTTTGCCATATTACTTTCTTTAACTTGTAGGTCGCAAAACACCTATTTGCACTGTGGTAAATTAATTGACACTAAAAGTGGTAAAGTCTTATCTGAAAAAACCGTTGTTGTTTCAGGAGATAAAATTATTGCTATTGAAAATGGTTTTGTAGACTCTAAAACGTCTGAAGATATCGTTATTGATTTAAAAACTAAAACTGTAATGCCAGGACTTATTGATATGCACGTGCATATTGAAAGTGAAACTAATCCAAAAGCATATTTAGAAGATTATACATTAAATGAAGCAGATATTGCTTTTAATGCTCAAGGTTATGCTAAGATTACTTTAATGAGTGGTTTTACAACAGTTAGGGATTTAGGAGGGTCTGGAGTGAACATCGCTCTTAGAAATGCTATTGCAGCTGGTAAAGTTGATGGGCCAAGAATTTTTACTGCTGGTAAAATAATTAGTTCTACAGGAGGTCATGGAGATCCAACAAATGGATCAAAGAAGTTGCTAATGGGTGATCCAGGGCCAATAGATGGCGTTGTAAATAGTGTTGACGACGCTAAGAAAGCAGTACGGCAACGTTATAAAAATGGAGTCGATTTAATAAAAATTACTGCTACGGGTGGTGTTTTGAGTGTCGCTAAAAGTGGTACTAACCCACAGTTCACATTAGAAGAAATTAAAGCAATTTGTGAAACTGCAAAAGATTACGGTTTTCATGTTGCCGCACATGCTCATGGAGATGAAGGTATGCAACGCGCCATTAAAGGAGGCGTTAAAACTATTGAGCATGGAACTTTGATGAGCGACGAAACTATGGAACTTATGAAACAGTATGATGTGTATCTGGTGCCAACTATTACTGCAGGAAAATCTGTTACAGATAAAGCTAAAATTCCAGGATATTATCCTGAAATTATAGTAAGTAAAGCTTTAGAAATTGGACCTAAAATTCAGAATACTTTCGGAAGAGCATACAAAAAGGGTGTTGGTATTGCTTTTGGAACAGATGCAGCTGTGTTTGTACATGGAGAAAATGGTAAAGAGTTTGGTTATATGGTTGAAGCTGGTATGCCCGCTATAGAAACTATAATAAGTGCAACCGTTACAAACGCCATGATTCTTAAAATGGAAAATGAATTAGGTCAATTAAAAGTAGGTTTTACAGCTGATATTGTAGCTACAAATGATGATCCAACACAGAATATTGCTACTATGGAACATGTTGTTTTCGTTATGAAGGCAGGTAAAATTTACAAGAACAACTAAGAAAGTTATTCAACTTCTTGAGTCTCCTTCTTCTTCCTAAAACTAACAATCAAAAGAATAATCATCCCGGTAGTTACCGATAGATCGGCCATATTAAAAATGCCGGTTCTAAATACTCCGCCTAAATCAATAAAGAAAAAATCGGTTACAGAGCCATAAATAATACGATCGTAAACATTGGCAATACCGCCACCAATAATACTGGCAAACGCAAAAAGCGACCAGCTATCCATCGTTTTATCTTTTAGAATATGTCTCAATACAAATCCTAAAACAAGTATTGGTAATATTAATAATAAAATGATTCTAAGTGTGGGGTTCAAATCACTTCCCATGCCTAAAAACGCTCCAGAGTTTTCAACATTCATCATAATAAATGTATCACCTATTAACGAAATGCGTTCTCCTAGATTTATATCGGTTCGAGGTTGGATATGAGTTCTAACCAGTACTTTTGAAATTTGATCGACTGCAATAGTAGCAACAATAACCACTATAATGTAAAACGAACGTTTAGATAGCTTCATTTATAAATTATAAAGTTGCCGAAGCAGTTTGTGCCTCTCTGTTAATTTTTTTCACTAAGCCTTGTAACACGTTGCCAGGGCCTACTTCGGTAAATAAGGTGGCGCCATCCACAATCATTCGCTGCACAGATTGTGTCCAAAGCACAGGAGCTGTTAATTGCAAAATTAAATTATTTTTAATGGCACTTTCACTAATTACCGCACTCGCAGTAACGTTTTGATAAATGGGGCACTTTGGTTTGCTAAACATCGTGTTTTCAATAGCTGCAGCCAATTCTTCACGGGCAGGTTCCATTAACGGCGAATGAAATGCACCGCCAACAGGTAGCACCAAAGCACGTCTGGCACCTGCTTCTTTCAAGGCTTCACACGCTCTGTTTATAGCATCCACATCACCAGAAATCACTAATTGCCCCGGGCAGTTATAATTGGCAGCAACTACGATGCCTGAAGTGTTTGCACAAACTTGTTCAACAATAGCATCGTCCAAGCCTAAAACGGCAGCCATGGTGCTTGGTTGTAATTCACAGGCTTTTTGCATGGCTAAAGCACGTTTAGAAACTAATTTTAAACCATCTTCAAATGTTAATGATCCATTGGCGACTAATGCCGAAAATTCTCCAAGCGAATGTCCAGCCACCATATCGGGTTTAAAACTGCCTCCTAAAGTTTTAGCTAAAATTACCGAGTGTAAAAATATGGCTGGTTGCGTTACTTTGGTTTCTTTTAAGTTTTCTGCAGAACCTTCAAACATAATGTCGGTAATATGAAAGCCTAAAATACCATTGGCTATTTCAAACAATTCTTGAGCCAACGGCGAGTTTTCGTAAAGGTCTAAACCCATGCCCGAAAATTGCGCACCCTGACCTGGAAATATATATGCGTTCATGCTATTTAATTTTTTGTAGTGCAAAAATAGGAATAAATCTATTAAAAATGATAGGTCCTTTTACTTTAAGGCCATCGAAAACTATGTAATGTTACCTGTATTCAATACTATGTATTTGCGCGTTACCGCAAGGGTCGGGCTTTACGTTTCAATCTTTTTAAAAATATACCGCCACTGCGAAGCCCATTTTTATGTGCTGTGGCAATCTGCTTATCGAGAGTAAACGAGTTTTTAATTTTTTAAAAAGGATTTTCACTGCAATCCCTAACGCAAAAAACAACCTGCCACATCATTTAAAAAAAAAGAGATAATTTTTAACATGCGGCGTCAGGTAGAGCATTGCCGAAAAACAAATATATATTGTGTTGAAGGTCGCAAGTGAAGCTTATTGAGACCTAAATAAATCTAAAAATCTATAACCCTTTTACAGCAACTTCAGCACATCGCTCCCCATCCATCGCCGCCGAAACAATACCACCAGCATAACCACCGCCTTCACCACATGGAAATAAACCTTCAATTTGTGGGTGTTCTAAATGTTCGTTTCTGGGAATGCAAACCGGTGAAGAGGTTCTGGATTCTACCCCAACAACATTAGCTTCTGCGGTATAATAACCATGCATTTTTTGACCAAAAGACTCAAAACCTTTTCGCAATCTGCTACCAATTAATTTTGGTAAAAGCGAGTGTAAAGGTGCCGAATTCAACCCTGGTTGGTAGGAGGAAGGATTCAAATCTATAGATAACTTTCCTTCTACAAAATCGGTTAAGCGTTGCGCAGGTGCTGCCTGACTTCGTCCACCAGCCGTAAACGCCATACGCTCTAAGTTTTTTTGGTATTCCAGTCCTTTTAAAGCTCCAAAATGCTCATATTTTGGTAAATCTTTATGGACATCAATTTCAACTACAATACCAGAATTCGCAAAAACGTTATTTCTTTTTGATGGAGACATACCATTTACTACCACTTCGCCATAGGTAGTCGCAGCAGGAACAATAAAGCCACCAGGGCACATACAAAATGAATATACGCCACGTTCGTTAACTTGTTGCACCAAACTATAAGAAGCGGCTGGTAATAACTCACTGCGTTCCCCAGTGCAATGGTATTGAATGGAATCGATAATGTGTTGAGGATGCTCTACCCGAACACCCATAGCAAACGATTTAGCTTCTAGTGCTATTTTTTTCTTATCAAGCAAATAAAATATATCGCGAGCAGAATGCCCAGTTGCTAAAATAACGCGATTCACAGTCATTTCTTCCCCGTTTTGAAGTTGAATAGCCTGTATTTTATTGTTTTTTACAGTAAAATCTATAACCCGGGTTTCAAAATAAATGTCTCCACCATGCTTTAAAATGGTTTCCCGAATATTTTGCACCACTTTTGGTAGTTTGTTGGTCCCAATATGTGGATGGGCATCCACCAAAATTTGTTCGGTGGCACCATGAAACACTAGGTTTTCAAAAATCCGGCGCACATCCCCGCGTTTTAAACTTCGGGTGTAAAGCTTGCCGTCACTGTATGTGCCAGCGCCACCTTCGCCAAAGCAATAGTTGGAATCTTCATTTACAATATGGTCTTGATTTATTGCTTTTATATCCCTGCGGCGGTCTTGTACATTTTTACCGCGTTCTAAAACTATAGGCTTAAAACCGAGTTCTATACAACGCAAAGCAGCATACATACCGGCAGGACCAAAACCAATAATATGTATGGGTTTAGACTTAGAAACATCTTTATAATCAAATTGGTGTTCCGATATTTTTGGCAACACTTCTCTAATATAAACAGCTACCTTGTAGTTGAAAACAATAGTGGACTTTCGGGCGTCTATAGATTTACGCAACACTTTTATACCTGTAATATCTTCTTTATCGATATCTAAGGCGTGTGCCGATTTTATTACTAAAATATCGCTACGCTCTTCTTCTTTAAGGCTTACCCGAAGCTGTAATTCTTTTACCATGTGGCAAAATTAAGGAAATTTGAGATAGAAGTTGGCAAGAATTTTTTGAGTGTTCATGGTAGAATTATTATGAATCGTTTTTGGCTGAAATTAATTTTTAAAAGTGCAAAACCATAGCAATTAAAAAGATTTGGAAAATATGATAAAAGTTAGTTTTTAAGTAAATAATTAAAGATAATTTTATCTCAATTAAAACATAATGCATTATGAGTATTGAAAAAAAGTGTTTAGTTTGTGAAAAATCATCAAATGAAACACCAGTAACAAAATTTTATTATCAAAAAAGTGAATTTTATATCTGTCCGCAACATATTCCAGTTTTAATTCATAATCCTAAAGAATTAGTTGGCTTATTGGATGGAGCAGATAAATTACAGGGGGGATGATTTTAAGGTTAAAACGATTATTCTAATAAAAAATTTAGAATGCCGTAATCTATAAAACCCTACTTTCTTTCATAAGTAATAAACGAAAAATCAATCTCGTTTTTTTTATCTTTTTCATGAAAAACATGAGCGGTTTCTCTCCAAATATTCGTGTCTATTTTTGAAAAGTAAGTATCTGCCTCAAAATTTTCATGTACTCTAGTTAGTTCAATTTTGTTGGCAATTAAAATAGCTTGTTTGTAAATTTCACCACCTCCAATGACATAAGGTTGCGGGTCGGTTGCGCAGGCTTTAATCGCATCTTCTAGCGTATTAACCAGTATAACACCTTCTGGAACCCGGTAGTTTAAATTTCTGGTTATAACCACATGAGTTCTGTTTGGTAATGGTTTCGGGAAACTTTCAAAAGTTTTTCGCCCCATTATAATATGATGACCACTAGTCAGGTTTTTAAATCGTTTTAAATCGTCACTTATGTGCCAAATTAATTTATTGTGTTTGCCAATAGCCTCATTTTCGGCGGCAGCAACAATAATAGTGAGTTCAGACTTTTTTAGGTTAGATTTTGGCGTGTTAGTAACACCACTTTGAGTAACTAAAGTTTCGTTCTTTGGCAATTCTTTTTTAAGTTTTTCAATACGTTCTTGCTGTTTTACAACCAGTTTATTTAGCTGGTGCTTTTCCCAATCTTGTCCCATAAACTTATGTGTGATAAACACGTTAAATGCATGGTAAACAAATAAGAATAACCAGAATAGAATAGCATATAAAAACCACTCTTTTCCAAAAATTGTAAAATCTTTACCAATTCCCAAAACCGTGTTGGCAGTTATTAAAAATACTGCACCAATTAAAAAAACAACAAAATGTATATACAAACGTTTTTTTTGTTTAATACGTTTTTGTGCGTTTTGAATGAGCTCTAATTGGTCCTTATCTATGTGTAATATATCTTTCTTTTTGCCGAACATAATAATGGAATAACAGATGTAAAGTTAATACTTTTTTAAAGATGCTTAGCCATATATTTTGTCTCTTGATAGCGGTGAATCTTCGAAAACGTTTTCGTTTAAAACTGCCTGAAAATCAATTAGAAACAATAAAAATGTATTGATAATAACACAAAATAATAGCTAAAATTATAATTTACTTGAAATATATGTCAATCGATATTATTAAATTGATAATTCTTCGATGTTTACAAAATTAAAAGATAAGCTCTTAAAAATTGTTTCATAAATTTGTAGCGTTAAACAACACAAACACTTAAATTATGGCTATTTCAAAACAATACTTAAAAAGTAAACCGGTTTGCAAAGTTACGTTCTCTATTCTTGCGGAAGACGCAAAGAAAGTATCAGTAGTAGGAAGTTTTAATGAATGGAATGCTAAAGCAGCTCCACTTAAAAAATTAAAAAATGGTACCTTTAAAGGGGTATTAGACTTGGATAAGGACAATTCTTATGAGTTTAAATACATCGTAGATGGCGCTTTTGTAAATGATGATGCTGCCGATGCTTATGCATGGAATGAATTTGCTGCAGCGGATAACAGCGTGGTAAAAGTTTAGTTAAATCTTAAAATTAAACAAAAAGCGCTTTCAGTTCTGAAAGCGCTTTTTTTATATCGCAACAACACCTTTTATATGTGGATGCGGATTGTAATCTTCTAAGGTAAAATCTTCAAAAGTAAAGTCGAAAATATCTTTAATTTCAGGATTTAGTTTCATCTTAGGGAGTGGTCTTATATCTCGGGAAAGTTGTAATTCCAATTGCTCAAAATGATTGCTATAGATATGGGCGTCACCAAAAGTGTGAATAAATTCACCTGCTTTATAGCCACATACTTGTGCCATCATCATGGTAAATAGGGCATAAGAAGCAATATTGAATGGGACACCTAAAAATATATCGGCACTGCGTTGATACAGTTGGCAAGACAATTTTCCTTCAGCTACATAAAACTGAAAAAAGGCGTGACAAGGTGGTAATGCCGCTTTGCCATTGGCTACGTTTTCGCTAAATGATTTTGACGTGTCTGGTAATACCGAAGGATTCCAAGCAGACACCAGCATACGTCTGCTATTCGGACTGGTTTTAAGTGTTTGAATCACCTCTTTTACCTGGTCTATGTCATCGCTGTTCCAATTACGCCATTGATGACCGTAAACAGGGCCTAAATCGCCATTTTCATCTGCCCATTCATTCCAAATACGCACGCCGTTTTCAGTAAGGTATTTAATATTAGTATCACCTTTTAAAAACCAAAGCAATTCGTAAACAATCGATTTTAAATGTAGTTTTTTGGTTGTAACCATTGGGAATCCTTCACTTAAATCGAATCGCATTTGATAACCGAAAACGCTTTTTGTTCCTGTTCCTGTGCGGTCCCCTTTGTCATTGCCGTTTTCTAAAACGTGATTTACTAGGTCGTGGTATTGTTTCATATCAACTTCCTGCAAAGGCAGGAATCATTTATAATTAGATTTTTTTTGAGTTTTTAAAAATAGAAAAAAACATAAAATCTAAGGCTTAAGGATTAATATATTATAAGAAAGTTATTAACTTAATAAGAATGAGATCCCTGCTTCCGCAGGAATTGATTACCCAATAATCATTCCAGCTATAGTTGCCGAAACTAACGAAGCAATACTACCACCAATAAGTGCTTTTATGCCGAATTGCGATAAGGTTTTACGTTGCCCCGGCGCTAATGAACCAATCCCTCCAATTTGAATACCAATAGAAGCAAAATTCGCAAAACCACAAAGCATATAAGTCGCCATGATAATTGATTTTTCGTAGTTTAGGTGGGTTGCATTTGCAATATCTTTTAGGTCTCTAAGTTGAATATAACCTATAAATTCGCTAGCTGCTATTTTAATACCAAGTAATTGTCCCATCATCATCATGTCTTCTCGGGCAACACCTATAAGCCACATTAATGGGGCAAAGGCATAACCCAAAATGAGTTCTATCGATAAACTTTGGTAGCCAGTATTATTTGCTATCCAATTATTTACAGCGGAAATATCACCAACCCATTCTAAAATACCGTTAAACATGGCAATAAAAGCAACGAAAACCAAAAGCATGGCACCAACATTTACAGCCAATTTTAAACCTTCTGTCGTTCCATTGGCAATAGCATCTAAAAAGTTTGAACCAATTTTTTCTTGTGAAACCGTGACGTCTGTATTTATATCTTCCGTTTGGGGATACAATATTTTTGAAATCACAATAGCTCCAGGAGCTGCCATTACGGAAGCTGCCAATAAATGTTTTGCGTAAAATAGTCTTAAAACAGGATCGTTCCCACCTAAAAAGCCAATATAGGCAGCTAATACAGCCCCTGCAACAGTTGCCATACCTCCAATCATAACTAAAAGCATTTCAGACTTATTCATTTTTTCTAAATAAGCCTTTATTAAAAGCGGAGCTTCTGTTTGACCTAAAAAGATATTTCCAGCAACACTTAAACTTTCAGCTCCCGATATTTTTAATGCTTTTGAAAGTAACCAAGCCATTCCTTTTACCACACGTTGAATAATTCCCAAATAAAATAATACGGAGGTTAAAGCGGAGAAAAATATAATAGTTGGCAACACCTGAAATGCAAAAATAAATCCGAAAGTATCCATATCTACAACCAATCCTTCAAATAAAAATTTACTTCCAGCTCTTGTAAACTCTAAAACGCTTACAAAAAGCCCTCCAACAAATTCGAAGATTGATTTAATAAATTCCACTTTCAATACACCAATGGCGATTAAAAGCTGAAAGGACAAGCCAATACCTACAATTTTCCAATTTATGGCTTTACGATTGTTACTAAATAGAAAGGCAATAAGAAGTAGAGAAGCCATGCCCAAGGCTCCTCGCCAAAGACTGTTTATTGAAAACCCCTGACTAGGGACTATAGGTGTTGAAACCATAGTTGGGGTGTCAGTTTCTTCTGTGCCTTCTATTTCTCTATCAACATTTAAAGAATTAGAAACCTCATTAATTTCGGGAGTTTGATCTAAAATTTCCTTTTGAGTAGTTTCTTGTATTGTGATTTTATCTTGTGCTAAAATTGGGGAAGTGAATACTAAAAAAACAATTACAATTGATAAAAAAACGTTTTTCATAAGAAGGCGGTAATTTAGAAGCGTTAATCTCGTTTTGAGATTTCATCGCGAATATGAGCTGCTTTTTCGTAATCTTCATTAGCAACGGCTTCGTCTAGCAAATTGTCCAATTCTTCAAGGGTTTTGCCTTTGTAATTTTCACGAGGTGCATTTGGTTCTAACTCATTTGCTATTAATTCATCCATTAAAATGCTATCTTGAGTATCGTCTTCCTCGTCTTTTTTCGGATTCACTTTTAAATAAATACCAGCTTTATCAAGAATGTTTTTGTAAGTAAAAATAGGTGCGTCGAAACGAAGTGCTAAAGCAATGGCGTCACTGGTTCGGGCATCAATAATTTCTTCAATTTTATCGCGTTCGCAAATTAAACTCGAATAAAAAACGCCGTCAACCAATTTATGGATAATCACCTGTTTTACAATGATGTCAAATCGGTCAGCAAAATTTTTGAATAAATCGTGTGTTAAAGGTCTTGGAGGACGAATTTCTTTTTCTAAAGCAATTGCAATAGATTGCGCTTCAAAGGCTCCAATTACTATTGGAAGTTTGCGGTCACCATCAACTTCATTTAAAATCAATGCGTAAGCGCCATTTTGGGTTTGGCTATAGGATATTCCTTTTATATTTAATCTAACTAAACTCATAATTTATAAAAACGCAAAGAACTGTTTAAATTAGGACTTTACCAACTGCCTAAGCAGATTTAAGAATATTATGCCAATTTAAGCAGTTTTTCTAGCAATACAATTTATAAAAAATAATTTATTGTTGTGCTTTAAACGCTTTTAATTTTTCAATAAGTTGAGGCACTACTACAAAAGCATCACCAACAACACCATAATCAGCAGCTTTAAAGAAAGGTGCTTCAGGATCTGTATTGATTACAACTTTTACTTTTGAGGCGTTTATTCCTGCTAAATGTTGAATAGCTCCAGATATTCCTATGGCAATATATAAATTTGATGCTACAGGTTTTCCTGTTTGTCCAACGTGTTCACCATGTGGTCTCCAACCTAAATCGGATACTGGTTTAGAACAGGCAGTTGCTGCACCTAAAACAGAAGCTAATTCTTCTATCATTCCCCAGTTTTCCGGCCCTTTTAATCCACGACCCGCTGAAACAACTATTTCTGCATCTGCTATACTTACTGTATTTGAGGCTTTATCAACCGATTCTGATTTAACTCCAAAATCTGAAACTGAAGGCGAAAAATCTTCCGCGGAAGCGTTACCATTGGACTCAATCAATCCAAACGAATTATTTGAGACACCAACAATTTTAACATCTGTGTTTATAGTTGTCATTTCAAAGGCTTTATTAGTAAACGCAGTACGTTTTACTGTAAAAGGCTCCGTATTTGAGGGTGCTGCAATTACGTTAGACGCATAGCCAGCATTTAAACCAACTGCTAAGAGTGGTGCTAAATATTTGCTGTCTACACTTGAACTAATTACCACAATTTTTGATCCTTCTTTTTCGGCAGCTTGTTTAATGGCCTGTGCATAACCGTTAGCATTAAAAGCCTGTAATTGTGTGTTCGACACGTTTAAAACTTTATCGACACCATACGCGCCTAATTCTGACGCATCATTTACATTAAA
Organism: Mariniflexile sp.; assembly: GCA_051275695.1. GTDB lineage: Bacteria > Bacteroidota > Bacteroidia > Flavobacteriales > Flavobacteriaceae > Mariniflexile. The sequence goes on along the minus strand of JBNMNO010000031.1, from coordinate 1,343 downwards.
AGTAATAGCCGTAACACTTGTGCCTAATTGATTTGCAACTGTTTTTGCATATGAAGCTACTTCTAAAGCGACTTTTTTAAATTTTCCTTGTTGAGATTCTGTATATACTAAAACGGACATAAAAACTTTATTTTTGTCATTCCTGCGAAGGCAGGAATCTATTTATTATTACTTATATATGGTTCCTGCCTTCACAAGAATGATAGATTATATAACTTTTGCTTCGTTATGAAGTAAGCTTATTAATTCATCTAAATTATCAGCCGAAACTAATTTTACGGCGCCTTTTGGTGCTGGTTTTTCAAATTTCAGAGAGGAGGTTTCATTACTTGCATCAACAGGTTCTAAAACAGTTAACGGTTTTTGGCGCGCCATCATGATACCGCGCATGTTAGGGATGCGTAAATCGCTTTCTTCCACCAACCCTTTTTGTCCGCCAATAACTAATGGCAGTGCTGTTGATACCGTTTCTTTTCCACCATCAATTTCTCTAATGGCTTTAACCGAAGTGCCATCAATTTCTAGATTTATACAATTGTTTACAAAGTTAGAATTTGTTAGACCCGCAATCATACCTGGAACCATACCGCCATTATAATCTATAGATTCACGCCCAGCAATTATTAAATCGTAACCCCCTTCTTTAACTACATGAGCTAATTGTTTTGCAACTGAAAAACCATCGGTAGCCACTGTATTTACTCGTATGGCAGCATCTGCACCAATGGCTAAAGCTTTGCGTAATGTAGGTTCGGTTTCAACGCCTCCAACATTAACTACCGTAACATTAGCACCTTGTTTTTCTTTAAACCACATGGCGCGTGTTAATCCAAATTCGTCATTTGGATTAATTACAAATTGAACACCGTTCGTATCAAATTTAGTATTGCCATCGGAAAAATTGATTTTAGATGTGGTGTCGGGAACATGACTAATGCACACTAATATTTTCATTTTTTTTATTTTTAATGTTATTTTTTAGCTTTTAACTGCAAAAAAAAGTTTATGCGCTTGTAACTGCCACCTGCTACTTAAAACTGCGCACTTATTTTGTGGTTACGAAGTTAATTATTTTATTTCGAATATTTACTATGCGCGCATAGTAAATTTTTAATTATTCTTTTAAGACGGTATTTCATTTATTGCTATTTTTGCAACTCGAATAAATATATACCTAATGAGGACAATTCAATTTAGAGAAGCTATTTGCGAAGCTATGAGCGAAGAGATGCGCAGAGATGAAAGCATTTATTTAATGGGTGAAGAAGTAGCAGAGTATAATGGTGCGTACAAAGCATCAAAAGGGATGTTAGACGAATTTGGACCTAAACGTGTGATCGATA
>JBNMNO010000030.1:0-26880 GCA_051275695.1 Mariniflexile sp. | reverse complement strand
TTCTTAATATTCAAGCTTAAAAACAGACTGAATTTAGATATAAAAAAAGCCATTGGTTATTATGATTTTAATAATGGCTTAATGCTTATTAGGGACTTAGGTATTAAATTTAATTAAATAATTTTTTCTTGTTTTAAAAAAGCGTCTAAACTATTTGCAACATTAAAGCATTTACTAACCTCTGAAACTTCGTTGCAAAATCTTGAATCTGTTTGATTAGATTTACATTTAAATTCGGATAAATTTATTTTTTCAAACCCTTTATTGATTAGTTTACATTGCTTATAAAGGCTATCTATGGTTTTATATTTACTTGGGTCAACATCCTTTTTCAATAGGTACCCTTTTAAATAATTTTCAATGGCTATTTGAGAATTTTTGCAAATTAAATAGGTCACAATATCTTCTTCAGGTCTGTATAACTCTTTATTAGCTTCGTTTAATTTTTTAACGGCCTTTAATAAAAGTTTGTCGGCATCATTTTCCATTTCAAATGTATTTATGGTTAACAATTTTAAGTGCTATGAATACTCCATGCCATAAAAAATAGCATGGAGCATTTCATTTAAAACATTAATTTATTATTTAAACTAATGCACGTTCTTATATAGTTACATGTCTCTATACAATTCTAACCGTTCCCATCTGGTTTCCACTTCTTCTTGTGCTCTAGTAAGCAAGGCTTTTCCTAATTCAGCATCCTCTTTAACAACTCTGGTAAATCGTGTTTCATTGTACATAAAATCACTTAATGGAATGCTTGGTTTTTTAGAATCTAACTTGAATTTTTTACCTTTTGGTAACGATGGGTTGAATCTAAACAATGGCCAATAACCAGATTCGACTGCTTTTTCTTGTTGTGATGCACCATGTTTAAGATCGTAACCATGTTCACCACAATGTGAATACGCAATAATTACAGAAGGTCCTGGATAAGCAGCAGCTTCTTCTATGGCTTTAAGCGTTTGTAAATCTTTAGCACCTATGGCCACCTGTGCAACATAAACGTTTTCATAAGAAACCGCCTGTAATGCTAAACTTTTTTTACTGGTTCGTTTACCAGATACCGAGAATTTAGCACTAGCACCTAATGGCGTAGCTTTTGAGGTTTGACCACCAGTATTAGAATATACTTCGGTATCTAAAATCATAATATTAATATCTTCTCCAGAGGCTAAAATATGATCGACACCACCGTAGCCAATATCGTATGCCCAACCATCACCACCAAGTATCCAAACTGCTTTCTTACGAAGGTATTCAGTTAAATTATTCAGTTTAATAGCATCATCATTGTAATCAAGAATATTTAATGTTTTCTTAAGTTCCAGAATATCGGCATGTTTTTTAGTTTTTTCAGTTTCAGTTTCTTCAGGATTATTTAAAATGGATTCAACAATTTCACTTCCTACTAACAATTCTATTGATTTTAATAAATCCACAGCAATTTCTTGTTTTTTAGTAAGTGCTAATTTCATACCTAAACCAAACTCTGCATTATCTTCAAACAGCGAATTTGCCCAAGCGGGTCCTCTTCCAAATGCATTTGTTTTATAAGGGGTTGTTGGTAAATTTCCACCGTAAATAGAAGAACATCCTGTTGCATTGGCTATTAAAATACTATCTCCGTATAATTGGGTCAGTAATTTTATATAAGGAGTTTCACCACAACCAGAACATGCGCCAGAGAACTCAAATAAAGGTTCTAAAAATTGTGATCCTTTTATGTTGGTAATTTGTAACTCGTTTCTATCGTAATAAGGAAGGTTAACAAAATAATCCCAATTATTAGCCTCTTCGGTTGCAAAATCTTGTTTTTTTCTCATGTTGATAGATTTGAAATCGTCAACCTCTTTACTAACTGCAGGACAAACAGCAACACAAAGGTCGCATCCTGTACAATCTTCAGGAGAAACCTGTAACACATAGGATTCTTTTGCGCTATCAAAAGGTCTTCCTTTGGCAGGAACCGCTTTTAATGAAGATGGTGCATCAGCTAAAATGTCATTTAAAACTACTTTTGATCTAATAGCTGCATGCGGACAGATAGCTACACATTTATTACATTGTGTACATAAATTTTCATCATCCCAAATAGGAATAAAATCGGCAATTCCACGTTTTTCGTATTGTGTGGTGCCCATTGGGAATGTACCGTCAACTGGGAACGCGCTTACAGGAAGTTCGTCTCCATAACCAGCTAATATTTTCTCTAATACTTCTTTTACAAATCCATCAGGCGCATTTCTCATTGCAGACAATAAGGGTTTATCACTGCTTGATACTTTTGGATACTCAACTTTTTGTAAATTTTGAATAGATTTATCAACCGCGTTGAAATTCATTTTTACAACTTTTTCTCCTTTATGAGAATACGATTTTACAATAGCGTCTTTTATTTTTTGAATGGCTTCATCTTTAGGGATGATTCCAGATATTGCAAAGAAGCAAGTTTGTAATACGGTGTTTGCTCGTTTACCTAGTTTAGCATCTTGTGCCACTTTACTAGCATCTATTATATAAAATTCTACTTTTTTATTAATAATTTCTTTTTGAAGTTTTTTGGGTAATTGAACCCAAATTTCATCTTTCGGGAAAGGTGAGTTTAATAAGAATGTCCCGCCTTGTTTTAAGTCGGATAACATATTATATTTTTCAATAAAATTAAATTGATGACTTGCAATAAAATCTGCTTTATCAATTAAATAAGTCGAGTGAATTGGGTTTGGACCAAAACGCAAATGCGAAATAGTTTGTGCCCCTGCCTTTTTGGAGTCGTAAACAAAATATCCCTGAACATAATTATCGGTAGTTTCACCAATAATTTTAATGGAGTTTTTATTTGCTCCAACGGTACCATCAGATCCTAACCCATAAAACATACAGTTAATAGTGGAACGTTTTACGGTGAAATTTTCATCAATTTCTAAATTAGTAAATGTAACATCGTCATTAATACCAACAGTGAAATGATTTTTAGGCTTAGCTTTTAATAATTCGTCATAAACACCTTTTACCATTCTGGGATTAAACTCTTTGGAAGATAATCCATAACGTCCACCAACTACCTTTGGCATAGTTCTGCCGCTTTCTGTTAATGCTGTTATGACATCTAAATATAATGGTTCGCCAACGCTACCGGGTTCTTTAGTTCTATCTAAAACGGCTATTTTTTTAACTGTTTCAGGTAATACTTCTACAAATTTTTCTATTGAGAAAGGTCTGTATAACCTAATTAGTAAAGCACCAACTTTTTCTCCGTTGCTAACCATTTCATTAACGGTTTCTTTAACAGCACCTTCGCCAGAACCCATAATGATAATAATACGTTCTGCTTCTGGATGTCCTATATAGTCAAACAAATTATAGCGTCTGCCGGTATGACTATAAAATTCATCCATAGTTTTTTGAACTATTTCTGGTACTCTTTCATAATATAAATTTGAGGCTTCGCGTGCTTGAAAAAATACGTCTGGATTTTGTGATGTACCTCTAATTACGGGATGATCAGGATCTAAAGAACGTTTTTTATGGTTCATAATTTGATCTTCCGGCATCATTGCTTTAATAATGCTATCTGGAATGCCATCAATTTTGGATATTTCGTGCGATGTTCTAAAACCATCAAAAATATTTAGGAATGGCACTCTAGAATTTAATGTAGCTACTTGTGAAATTAAAGCAAAATCTTGTGCTTCCTGAACAGAGCTTCCAAATAACATGGAGAAGCCTGTTTGTCTTGTTGCCATAACATCGGAATGGTCACCAAAAATAGAAAGTGCATGAGTAGCAATAGTTCTTGCGGCTACATGTATAACACTAGGTAATAATTCACCTGCTATTTTGTACATATTAGGAATCATTAATAATAATCCCTGTGATGCCGTAAATGTTGTGGTTAATGCCCCAGCTTGTAATGAACCATGAACTGCGCCTGCTGCACCACCTTCACTTTGCATTTCAACGATTCTAGGAATATTATTCCAAATATTTGTTTGTCTGTTTGAACTATAAACATCTACATGTTCGCCCATGGGAGAAGCAGGGGTAATGGGGTAAATGGCACAAACTTCATTTGTTTTATGTGCTACTCTGGCAACTGCTTCGTTGGCGTCACATATTAGTTTTTCGAATTGTTTTTCCATAATAGAAATATTTAAATAAAATCACATTTTTATATTAGATATGTGAATTTATTAACTTCTTGTTTTAAATTCTATGACTTTTGTTAGGTTTAAAGTTATATACGTGAAGACTTTAACTTAAACGAAAAATAAAATCGAACTACATAACACAAGTTAATATAGTTCCATTTCAAAATGATTAATTTTAAAATTGACCAACAATTTATGATCAATAATAAAAAATTAAGTTTTGGTTAGGTGTCTTATTCACCATGTAACCAAACTTTCTTTTTAAGTAATGTGTCTTCGGATTCTACATGATTTGTATCAACGATACAACAATCTACCGGACATACAGAAGCACATTGAGGTTCGTCATGAAACCCTTTACACTCTGTACACTTGTCTGGAACAATAAAATAGAATTCGTCAGAAACAGGGTCGTTTTCTGCATCAGCATCAACTTCACCTCCACCGGGAAGTGTTACAAGACCCTTTAATGCAGTTTCGTCTGCATAAGCCCATGCTTGGTCTGGTTCGTAAATTGCATTGTTTGGACACTCTGATATGCAGGCATCACAGTTTATGCATTCGTCTGTTATTATAATTGCCATAATTCAAATATTTTTAAAAAGTAAACGTCTGTAAAAATATATTTCATTTTAGAGTTTTTATGTGACAAATGTCATATTTCAAATTAAAAAGTGAAATTACCTTTGGATTTTCAGTATTGATCTTTATCAGCTTTTGATAAATTAAGTTAATTTTTCAAATTATTACAGTTTATGACAACAATTAAGATGAATCAACAACCAGAAATACTAGAAGCTGTTATTATAAGGTTTGTAGGCGATTCTGGAGATGGGATGCAATTAACAGGAACCCAATTTACAGATACCTCTGCCATGTTTGGAAATGACATAGCAACGTTTCCAAACTATCCAGCTGAAATTAGAGCACCTCAAGGAAGTTTATATGGGGTTTCTGGCTTTCAGGTGCACATAGGTAGTGTTGAAATTAGCACACCAGGCGATGAATTAGATTTATTAGTCGCTATGAATCCTGCAGGGTTAAAAACAAATTTGTATGCCGTAAAGCCTGGGCATACTATTATTGTTGACACCGATACCTTCAATAAGAAAAATTTAGAAAAAGCACAATATAATTCAAACCCATTGGAAGATGGGAGCTTGGAAAATTACCGAGTTATTCAGGTGGCTATGAGCTCGCTTACTAAAGAGGCACTAAAAGACATTGCGGGTTTAGATAATAAAGATATTACACGAACAAAAAATATGTTTGCATTAGGAATGGTTTATTGGATGTATAATCGTTCAATCAGCCATACTATCGATTTTCTGAATAAAAAATTTAAAGCAAAACCACATGTAATTGAGGCTAATACCAAAGTGCTTAAAACGGGGTTTTATTTTGCAGAGACCTTAGAATTAATTCCTAACGCTTATACTATTTCACCTGCTAAAATGCCAGCTGGAACCTATAGAATTATAATGGGTAATACGGCAACCGCTTGGGGGCTTTTAGCGGCTGCTGAAAAAGCAGGATTAGAATTGTATTTAGGTTCCTATCCAATTACTCCAGCAACAGATATTTTACATGAATTAGTAAAACATAAGCATTTTGGAGTAAAAGCGTTTCAGGCTGAAGATGAAATTGCCGGTATCACTTCAGCTATAGGAGCCTCATTTGCGGGTGATTTGGCCATAACAACAACTTCGGGGCCAGGTTTAGCATTAAAAGGGGAAGCTATAGGGTTAGCAATGATGATTGAAACTCCTTTAGTTATAGTTAATGTACAGCGAGGAGGTCCTTCTACAGGATTACCAACCAAAACAGAGCAATCCGATTTATTACAAGCTTTATATGGTAGAAATGGCGAAAGTCCTGTAATTGTTTTAGCAGCTAGTACGCCTGCCAATTGTTTTGATATGGCCTACGAAGCCGCTAAACTTACCATTGAACACATGACTCCGGTTATATTGCTAACAGATGGGTATATAGCGAATGGCTCTGCCCCATGGAAGATAAAAAGCGTTAATGATATGCCAGAAATTCATAATAATATTTTAAAAAATGTAGTAGATGGTTGGCATCCTTATGATAGAGATGAACACACACTTGCTCGAAAATGGCCCATACCAGGAACTAAAGGTTTAGAACATCGGGTTGGTGGTTTAGAAAAAGATTGTGTGAGTGGTAATGTATCGTATGTGCCAGAAAACCATGAATACATGACCGGAATTCGGGCTGAAAAAATTAAGAGAGTTCAAAATTATATACCAGATTTAACTACTGAATTTGCCAAAAGTGGTGATTTATTGGTAATAGGATGGGGAGGTACTTATGGGTCGTTGCATTCAGCAGTTAAACATATAAATGAAGAAGGCTACAAGAATATAGGTTATGCCCATTTTAAATATATTAATCCATTACCCAAGAACACAGAAACAATTTTAAAACAATTCAAAAAAATTGTGGTTTGCGAATTAAATAGTGGCCAGTTTGCTAAAGTTTTAAAAATGAATTTTAATGGATTGAACTTGTCTCAATTTAATAAAATACAAGGATTGCCTTTTGGGAACAATGAATTAATTGAAAAATTTAAACAATTAGTTAAATAGTATGGAAGCAACAGTTGATAAAAAATATACGTACAAGGATTTTGAAAGTAATCAGGAAGTAAGATGGTGCCCTGGATGCGACGATTATGTTATTCTTCGCTCCATGCAAAAAGCATTACCTGAAATGGGTGTTAAAAAAGAAGATGTGGTTTTTATTTCTGGAATTGGGTGTTCTTCTCGATTTCCATATTATATGGACACTTACGGCATTCACAGTATTCATGGAAGAGCGCCTGCCATTGCAACAGGGGTAAAATTAGCAAATCCTAATTTAAGTGTTTGGGTAATAACAGGCGATGGAGATTCTATGGCTATTGGAGGCAATCATTTTATACATGTACTGCGTAGAAATATTAATTTGAATATCATTCTTTTTAATAATGAAATTTACGGGTTAACCAAAGGTCAATTTTCGCCAACCTCCTTAATAGGTCAAAAAACAAAATCTTCGCCATATGGGAATACACAACCACCTTTTTCTCCAGGCGAATTGGCGATAGGTGCACAAGCACGTTTTTTTGGAAGAATTGGAGGAAATACGCCGAAAGAAATGACTCAGATGTTCATTGATGCCGAAAAGTTTAATGGGACCTCATTAATTGAAGTGCTTCAAAATTGCGTTATTTTTAATGATGGATGCTTTTCACAATACACAGATAAAAATGTGAGAGCCGATAAGCAGTTATTTGTTGAGCATGGAAAACCAATGATATTTGGTATAAATAAAGACAAAGGGCTTGTGTTAAACAGACTAAAATTAGAAGTAGTAACTATTGGTGAAAACGGTATAACTGAGCAAGACTTATTAGTTCATGACGCTAAAGAACAGGACCCAACACTACACCAAATGTTAGTTAGACTTCAGTATCCATTAGTAACAGGTATTATTAGAAGTTTTGAAGATGTAACATTAGAGGAAAGAGAAGATGCTTTAACATCTGAAATTAAATCAAATTCTAAATTTAAAAAAGCAGATGATTTATTCTTTTCGGGAGATACTTATGAAATTAAATAAAAAACATAGTTAAATGGGCACAGAAGCCATCATTGTATTTTTAATAGCAGCCATAGTTTTAGTTGCAGGCGCAAACTTTTTATCAAATTTAATATCACACAAATCAGACAATCCGCAAAAACGCGAGCCGTATGAAAGTGGTATGGTAACCAAAGGGCCAACATGGGTACAGTTTAAAGTTGGCTATTATTTGTTTGCCATTTTGTTCTTGGTTTTTGATGTTGAGGTTGCTTTTTTAATTCCTTGGGCAGTGGTGTTTAAGGATATTGGATTGGTTGCTTTAATTGAAATAGTCATATTTCTATTCATATTAGGTTTAGGATTATTGTATGCGTGGAAAAAAGGAGCATTAAAATGGGAGTAGACGACAAAAAAAGATATATTTCTGAGGTCTCAGACAGAGACCATAAATTTCCAGAAGATTTCCCAGGAAAAGTTATTCCGGCAGGGAATGGAGCTAACATGATTGTTACTTCATTAGACCAAATAATCAATTGGGGGCGATCAAATTCACTTTGGTCGCTTTATTTTGGCACCAGTTGTTGCGCCATCGAAATGATGCAAACAGGAGCGGCTCGCCATGATTATTCCCGATTTGGTTTTGAGGTAGCAAGGCCTTCACCAAGACAAGCAGATTTAATAATTATTGCAGGAACTATAGTCAATAAAATGGCACCAGTATTACGTCGTTTATACGACCAGATGGCAGAACCAAAATACGTGATAGCCATGGGAGCTTGTGCTATTTCTGGAGGACCATTTTTTTATAATACCTATTCGGTTGTAAAAGGGGCAGATCATGTGATTCCAGTAGATGTTTATGTGCCTGGTTGTCCTCCCCGTCCCGAAGCTCTTTTGGAAGGGATGCTAATGCTTCAAGATAAAATTAGAACGGAAAACATGAAGCATAAAGAGAATCCTATTGATGGATTTGATGAAGGACTTTAAATTATAAGTTATGACTAACGATGCCTTACAAAATATAATTAATAGTTGGTTTCCAGACTCAATTTCAAATAAGGTAGCTGAAGAAGCTTTGGTTGAAGCCGAAGTTTCTGAATCTGTAGAAAAAGTTAATACAAATGGATTGGAATTTTCTGAAGAGGCCTCTCAATTTTTAAATATAACGGTTAAACCCGAGCAACTTCATCAATTAATGTTCGAATTAAAAAATAATGCAGAAACTTATTTCGATTATTTATTCTGTTTGAGCGGCGTCGATTGGGAACCGGAACTAGGCGTTGTGTATCATTTAGAATCAACAAAACACAGACATATTGTGGTTGTTAAAGTAAAAACGTCCGATAGAGAAAACCCAAGCCTTGATACCGTTTGTGATATCTGGAAAACAGCCGAATTTCATGAACGCGAAGTGTTTGATTTTTTCGGCATCAAATTCAATAATCATCCTAATTTAAAACGCTTGTTTTTAACAGACGAATGGGAAGGATTTCCATTAAGAAAGGACTATGTAGATGAAATTAATATGGTTATTAAATAGGTAATTATGGAAGACGTACTAGTTAATAACAACTTTAAATCGGAAGAATATTTTATAAATATGGGACCTCAACATCCTGCTACGCATGGTGTTTTACGTCTTTTATTAACTATAGATGGAGAGATTATTAAAAAAGTGGATCCAGATTTAGGATACATACATCGTTCCATCGAAAAAATGAGTGAACGGGATAGCTATCAGCAAATAGTTCACCTAACTGATAGAATGGATTATTTATCGTCTCATATTAATAATGAAGCTGTTTGTTTAACAGTTGAAAATGCGCTTCAGTTAGAAATTCCAGATCGCGTAAAAGTTATTAGAACCATTTTAGGGGAGTTAACAAGAATTGCATCTCACAATTTATGGTGGGGGGTTATGGGAATGGATGTTGGCGCACTTACAACGTATTTTTATGGGTTCAGAGATCGCGAAATGATCAATGATATTTTTGAAGAAACCTGTGGAGCCCGATTAACCATGAACTATAATATTCCGGGAGGATTGATGTTCGATATTCATCCAAATTTTGTAAAAAGAACTAAGGAATTTATAGCGCATTTTAAAACAAAACTTCCTGAATACGACACCCTTTTAACTGGGAATGTAATTTTTCAAAAACGTATGAAAGGTGTTGGAATGTTATCAAAAGAAGATGCTATTTCTTTTGGAGCTTCTGGGCCTGTGGGTCGTGGTTCTGGTTACTCATGTGATGTTAGAAAACACCATCCTTATAGTGCTTTGGATAGGGTAACATTCAATGAAGTTTTGAAAACCGAAGGAGATAGTTTTGCTCGTTACCAAGTTAGAATAGCAGAAATGTGGGAATCCATGTCAATCATAGAACAGTTAATTGATAACATTCCAGAAGGAGATATCCAAGTTACTACCAATGCGGTAATTAAGTTACCCAAAGGGGAGTTTTATCAAAAAGTTGAAACGGCGAGAGGTGAATTGGGAGTTTATGTAATAAGTACCGGAACAAAAAATCCGTATCGTATAAAATTCCGTTCTCCAGGATTTTCAAATTTATCGTTGCTGAATCACCTTGCAGTTGGTGGTAAAATTGGAGATTTAGTTGCAAGTATGGCAACATTAGACTTAGTAATACCAGATATTGATAGATAATATGTATACCTTGAATATAGCATTAAATATAACACAAACAATTCAGGATTGGTTGGTTGGCATGATGCCAGAAGGCGTGGCGAGTATTGTTACGATGGTTTTGATTGCTTTAATTTATTTGACAATTTTTGCTGTTGCCGGATTGTATTTAGTCTTATTAGAACGTAAGGTTGCAGCATGGTTTCAATTGAGAATTGGACCTAACCGGGTTGGTTATTGGGGCTTATTGCAAACTATGGCTGATGCTTTAAAACTGGTATCGAAAGAATTAACGGGAACAGAAAAAGCAGATAAATTTTTATACAATTTAGCACCTTATTTTGTTATTGTGTCATCATTAATGGCATTGGCGGTTTTCCCTTTTACACAAGAGTTTCAAGCATTCGATATTAATATAGGAATCTTCTTTTTAATTGCCATTTCATCCATTGGTGTCATTGGAATTTTGTTAGGAGGTTGGGCAAGTAACAATAAATTTGCGCTTATTGGAGCCATGCGTAGTGGAGTTCAAACCATAAGTTATGAACTTTCAATTGGATTATCACTTTTAACCATGGTCTTAATTGCAGGAACATTACAACTTTCAGAAATTATTGAAGTGCAAAAAAGTGGCTGGTTAATTGTTCAAGGGCATATTCCAGCAATAATCGCTTTCATGATTTATATGATTGCGGGCACCGCAGAAACCAACAGAGCACCTTTCGATATGGTGGAGGCTGAATCTGAGCTAGGGGCTGGGTTTCATACGGAATATTCAGGGATGAAATTCGCGTACTTCTTTTTGGCGGAGTTTATAAATATGTTCATCATTGCAGCTATTGCTACAACCATATTTTTTGGAGGGTGGTTATCACCTTTCGGAATTACAGAATCTATTCCGTGGTTAGGAATCTTTTGGTTCTTAGGAAAAACATTAGTACTGGTCTTTTTAATGATGTGGTTTAGATGGACGTTTCCCAGATTAAGAATTGACCAATTACTTACTTTAGAATGGAAGTATTTGTTACCAATTAATCTGGTAAACATAGTAATAATGGCAATAATTGTTTGGTTGGACTTAACAATTAAATTTTAGAGCAGATGAGCTATTTTTCAGATATATATAAAGGAATTAAAACACTGCTCACTGGTATGAGTGTTACCGGAAAGTACTTTTTACATGCACGAAAAGGCGTTATTACTCAACAATACCCCGACAATCGAGAAACCTTAAAAATGTTTGAACGTTTTCGTGGAGAAGTAGTTATGCCTCACGATGAAAATAACGAGCATCAATGTACGGGTTGTCAAAAATGTGAAATTGCTTGTCCTAACGGAAGTATAGAGATTATTTGGGATAGAGGCATTGATGAAGCAACGGGTAAAAAGAAAAAGTTCATAGACAAACATGTATATCATTTAGGACTTTGTACTATGTGCGGCTTATGTATTGAAGCGTGCCCTACTGATGCTATTGTATGGGCTCAAAATTATGAGAATTCGGTATATGATAGAACTAAATTAACACGAGTTTTAAACAGACCTGAGTCTAAAGTTAAAGCTGGAATAGAAGATTAATCGTATGGAAAAATATATATTTTACCTTTTAGCCCTTATTATGATTGTTTTCGCCATGGCTTCCGTTACAAGCAGAAAAATGCTACGATCTGTGATTTACTTATTATTCACCTTGTGTGCCATTGCGGGACTTTACTTTTTAATCGATTATAATTTTTTGGCAGCCATTCAATTAACGGTGTATGCTGGCGGAATAATTGTTTTAATAATATTTTCTGTGTTGCTAGTGCATCACATCGAAATGGAACTTGAAATAGCGAAACTATCTAAACAAATACTCACTTCTGTAGGGTGTTTAATTGGTTTAGGCGTCTTTTTATATACTATCTATAATCACAATTTTACTGTGATTCAAAACACTAAAACAACAACCGTTGCCGATATAGGACTCTTATTATTAAGTTATGATGCAGGCGGATTTATATTGCCGTTTGAAGTTATTAGCATACTATTATTAGCCGCAATGATTGGCGCAATTGTTATTGCAAAAGGAAAAAAACTAACTAGCACAAATGATGAAGCCTTATGATTTTTGGAGTTAGTATATACGAACTATTAACTGTTACATCAATTTTATTTTTTATTGGCGTTTACGGTTTTATGACCAGAAAAAACTTAATCTCAATTCTAATTTCAATAGAACTCATCTTGAATGCGTCTGTTATAAACTTTGTTGTTATCAATAAATATTTATATCCGGATATGCTGCAAGGAGTCTTGTTCGCCATTTTTATAATTGCTGTGGCTGCTGCCGAAACGGCTTTAGCCGTGTCAATAATTATAAATCTGTACAGACAAATAAGTTCGGTTGAAGTTAAAGACACTGAAATTATGAAGTATTAATATGTTGAATATGGATATAAGTTATATAATATTAATTCCGTTAATTCCTTTGGCAATTTTTTTGCTATTAGGGATTTTTAATCAGAAAATTAAACCTGCGGTTTCAGGCTACATTGGTGTTGCAGGATTAACAACTTCTACAATATTATCGTTTTATACAGCATATCAATACTTTTTTGTTCATGGAAAAGTAGGTGGTGTTTATCAAACCTTGGTTGAAAAAACAACATGGATGCACTTTACTGATATGTTGAGTATCGATATGGGAATTTTAATAGATCCTATATCAGTCATGATGCTTATTGTCGTATCAACTGTATCCTTAATGGTCCACATTTACAGCAGAGGCTATATGAAGGGTGATGATGGTTATACTAGATTCTTTGCATTCTTATCGCTTTTCTCGTTCTCCATGTTTGGTTTGGTGTTAGCAACAAACCTGTTCCAAATCTATATTTTTTGGGAATTGGTTGGTGTGTCATCCTACTTGTTAATTGGATATTATTACACAAAACCATCAGCAGTTTCTGCAGCTAAAAAAGCATTTATAGTGACTCGTTTTGCAGATTTAGGGTTCTTAATAGGAATTTTAATCATGGGATATTATGCAGGCACTTATGATTTTGAAACCTTAAACAATCCAGAAGGGAGTGTTATTTTAAATTGGGCATCTACATCGTTTATGGGGCTTTCAGTCATTACCTGGGCGTTATTATTGATATTTCTGGGTGGCGCTGGTAAATCGGCCATGTTCCCATTACATATTTGGTTACCTGATGCCATGGAAGGGCCAACGCCTGTTTCGGCATTAATCCATGCTGCAACTATGGTTGTAGCAGGAGTCTTTTTGGTCGCTCGTTTATTCCCTATGTTTTATTTTGTTGAAAATGGATTTGCGTTAAATATTGTGGCTTATGTCGGGGCATTTTCTGCACTTTTTGCAGCCATAATTGCAATTACCCAAACCGATATAAAACGTGTTTTAGCCTTTTCAACCATGTCTCAATTGGGGTATATGATGCTAGCTTTAGGCGTATCTGGTTATGATGGTCATGAAGGTGTTGGATATATGGCTTCTATGTTCCACTTGTTTACTCATGCCATGTTTAAAGCTTTATTGTTTTTAGGTGCGGGTTCTGTTATACATGCGGTGCATAGTAATTATTTAAAAGATATGGGCGGATTACGCAAGTATATGCCTATTACCAATATCACCTTTTTAATAGCGGCTTTAGCCATTTCAGGGGTGCCACCGTTTGCAGGGTTTTGGAGTAAAGATGAAATTTTAGTGGCAGCTTATGAACATAATAAATTAATATATGTTGTAGGTGTTTTTGTTGCTGGATTAACGGCTTTCTATATGTTTAGAATTTACTTCGGAATATTTTGGGGTAAAGAAAAAAAATATGTGCATACTCCTCATGAATCCCCATTATCAATGACGTTTCCTTTAATGGTATTGGCCTTATTAAGTATGGTTGGTGGGTTTATACCTTTCAGTGAATTTGTTACTCCAGATAGAGCAGGTTTTGAAGCACATTTAAATTATCCGCTCGCTGCTATTGCAACCGGGGTTGGGTTATTCGGTATTATGTTGGCTTGGGTGTTCTATAAAAAAGAAAACAGCTTATCTGATAAATATGCTTTGGCATTTGGGCCATTTTATAAATGGGCGAGTGATAAATTTTACTTTGATGAAATTTATTTATTCATCACTAATAAAATTATTTTTAACCTCATATCGGCGCCTATTGCAAAATTTGATAAAAAATATGTTGATGGGACTATGGAAGGGATTGGCAACAAAACAGTTTTGATTTCTAACAAAATTAAAGGACTTCAATCTGGTAAGCTTCAAGACTATGCCTTTTCATTTGTCATGGGAGCAGTGGTCATCGCATTGGTGTTTATTTATTTATGGACAAACTAAATTAATATGGATATTCTAACTCTTTTCATAATTGTACCTATAATAACTATTATAGCTTTAGTCTTTTCAAAAGGTTTGGAGCGCGCTCGTGTTGTTTCCATGGTTGGGAGCGTCATCCAACTGGGAATGGCTATCAATTTAATGTTTTCATACTTTAAAGCGAGGGCGGTAAATACCGATATTATGGTGTTTACTAAAGATGTTGTGTGGTTTAAAAATTTTAATATTCATTATAATATTGGAGTTGATGGTATTTCAGTAGCTTTAATACTATTAACTGCTATAGTTGTTTTGGCAGGGGTTTTTATTTCATGGAAAACCAGCGAATTACCTAAGGAATTTTTTATTTCACTTATTGTACTTTCAGTAGGCGTTTATGGTGTTTTTATCTCCATTGATTTGTTTACCTTATTTTTATTTTTTGAAATAGCTGTGATACCCATGTATTTGTTAATTGGTATTTGGGGGTCTGGACCTAGAGAATATTCGGCTATGAAATTAACCCTAATGCTTATGGGTGCTTCCGCGGTTTTATTAGTGGGAATCTTAGGAATCTACTTTAATTCCAATGCCGATGGGGGTCCTTTAACTTTCAATATATTAGAAATAGCTCAAGTAAACATTCCGCTTGAAGCACAAAAATTATTTTTCCCTTTGGTGTTTATTGGTTTTGCGGTTATAAGTGCCTTATTCCCCTTTCATACGTGGTCACCAGATGGTCATGCCTCAGCACCAACTGCGGTATCCATGTTGCATGCTGGTGTTTTAATGAAATTGGGAGGTTATGGAGTGTTTAGGGTTGCTGTGTATTTATTACCACTTGGGGCATTACACTGGTCTTGGTTCTTTATTATTTTAGCAGCTATAGGAGTTGTTTATGGTGCCTTTTCTGCTATTCGGCAAACAGATTTAAAATACATCAATGCCTATGCATCTGTGAGCCATTTAGGGCTGGTGTTGTTTGCTTTGTTAACCCTCAATAAAATAGCTTGGAATGGAGCAATTATTCAATCATTGTCTCATGGATTATTAACCGCTTTGTTTTTTGCGCTTATAGGAATGATTTATGGCAGAACGCACACTCGAGATATCACTAAGCTAGGAGGAATGATGAAAATTTTACCTTTTATAGGGGCTATTTATGTTATCACAGGATTAGCTTATTTGGGGTTGCCGGGGTTTAGTGGGTTTGTGGCAGAGATGAATATTTTTGTGGGTGCTTTTCAGCAAAATCCTGATACGTTTCATAGAATTCTTACTATTCTGGTAGTGTCTTCAATAGTTGTGACTTCAGTATATATTCTTAGGTTAGTTGGAAAAATAATGATGGGACCATTGATAACAAATGATGTTCAAGATTTACCTAGAGCAACATGGTATGAAAAAACAGGAATTTTATTGCTAATGATTCCCGTAATTGGTATTGGAGTGGCTCCTCTTTGGTTAAGTGATATGATTATGAAAAGTTTAGAGCCTTTCATTCATGGAGTATTATAATATTTAAATAGATAACTAAAATGAATTTTAGTAACTTTTTATTAATGCGACACGAGATTATACTTCTAACAATTATACTTGTGTTAATTGTTGCTGAAATCTCAGTGCCTAATGCCAAAAAACACAGCATTGTGCATTTGGCCATTTTCTTATTTGGAATTCACACCATAGCAGGATTTTTTTCCACGGAGTCCAGCAGTTTGTTTGGTGCCATGTTTCATACGAATGGATTAATACATTTATTTAAAAATATTCTAAATGTTGGGGTCTTTATATTAATACTTCAGTCAGCAGATTGGTTGCAAGAAAAAATAGTAGATCATAACAGAGGGGCAGAGTTTTTTATCCTTTTATTTTCTTCGTTATTGGGAATGTATTTTATTATTTCGGCAGGTGATTTTTTAATGTTCTATTTGGGATTAGAACTCTCAACATTGCCAGTTGCTGCATTGGCTGCTTTTGAAGTGACCAAGAGAATTTCAAGTGAAGCTGGTATTAAGTTCATATTGTCTGCTGCGTTAGCTTCTGGTGTCTCTTTATTCGGGATATCCATGTTGTATGCAACGTCTGGCTCTATTTATTTTGATGACATTATTACGATGATTTCATCTACCAACTTAACGCTATTAGGATTTATATTATTCTTTGTTGGATTAGCCTTTAAAATATCTTTAGTGCCATTTCATTTTTGGACCGCCGATGTGTATGAAGGAGCCCCTATTAGCGTCGCGTCATATTTGTCTGTTATTTCTAAAGGAGCAGCAGTTTTTATACTCATGATTCTATTGTTTACCGTATTTAAAACGTTGATGCATGTTTGGGAGCATATCATTTATGTAGTAGCATTGGCAACCATGTTTACAGGTAATTTATTCGCTTTGCGTCAACAAAACATGAAACGCTTTTTAGCATTTTCATCTATTGCACAAGCAGGATTTATTCTTTTAGGATTAATGACTGGAGACCAATTAGGAACGGCTACCATTATTTACTTTGTAATGATTTATATTTTTTCCAATTTAGCAGCCTTTGGCGTGGTCCAAGCGATTTCATTAAAAACAGGTAAGGAAAACATGAATGATTATGAAGGTTTGTACAGAACCAATCCTAACTTAAGTTTGGTTATGATGTTGGCATTGTTTTCACTGGCGGGTATTCCACCGGTGGCAGGTTTTTTTGGTAAATTTTTCTTATTTACTGCAGCGGCAAGTAAAGGATATTATCTGCTAGTATTTTTGGCGGTTGTTAATGTAACTATCTCACTTTATTATTATTTATTGGTGGTAAGGGCCATGTTTTTAAGAACCAGTGATCAAGCCATTCCTTATTTTAAAAACAAACTGTATATGCGTTTGGGCTTAATTTTAACGGTTATAGGTATGTTGGTTTTAGGATTGTATAGTCCGTTGTATGATTATATTTATGAATTAAGTAGTGTGTTTAATTAAGATATTATGGGGTTATCAGGAAAACATGCATTTGGAAGTATTGGCGAAACAAGAGTCACTTTTGTTGAAAAAGGGGTGGATGAGAACAGACGTGATTTTCTAACAAAATTATTGGAACATAATGGTTTAGAAGTCATTATTGACGAAGACAAGAAAAAGACAGAAGAAGAACCGCAATTATATACTGTGGCGGTAACCGACATGGTTTTTAACCAAACTATTTGGGTGTTCGAACGCAAACTAAAAACCTTCGATGGCCATAAAGTAACCCAAGATTATTGGAATCAGAAAACCGAAGACACGAATCCACACTATTGGAATAATGGCAAATAAGTTGCTATTTTGGGAAAAAAAATAAATTTTCAAAGAAATATTCTATTATTAAAGCGTGTTAGTCCTAATAATATGGGGATTTTTACATGTTTTTTTCCTTTTTTAATCCTATAAGAATTGTAGGAAATAGATTTGGTATTAAAAAATTATAGTATTAATTTTGCTCCCAATGTCTTTAAATATTTAAAGACATTGTATGGTGAATAGCAAAAAGAGCCTTGAATTTTAATGTAGACCTAAAAGGATGATAGATATTACTATAAACATTACAGATAGAAACGGAAAAAAACACGAAGTTTCAGCACCCACAGATATGGCAATGAACCTTATGGAAGTGGTTCGCTCTTACGAGCTTGCACCCGAAGGCACCATTGGAGTTTGCGGTGGAATGGCTATGTGTGCATCATGCCAATGTTATGTTTTAAGTAATACCGAATTACCTGGAATGTCTGACGATGAAGAAGCGATGCTTTCTGAAGCGTTTGATGTTAAAGCAAATAGTCGTTTAGGCTGTCAAATACGAATGACACCCGAGTTGCATGGTTTAGAGGTACAGTTAGCACCCGAATGCTAATCCATCAACTTCCTTGGGCCTTCCAGCACTTCTCTTACAATTTGTAAAACGCCATCATCATTGGTGTCAATGTGCCATTTTATAAGTGAAATACTGCCCTTTTCTATTTCAATACCAGTAATACTTCTAGGGTGAACACAACTACCATCATTAAAAAAAGCAATATCTCCAGGTTCTGGAAAACGTGGGCGATGAGTGTGCCCAACAATAGTTATTAGGTTGTTGTTCTCCGTAATCCATTTTTTAGTTCGACGTTCAACTTTTATTAATTCTTTATAGTTTTTGGCTGGACTTGTTGGGTCTGCAATTCCCATGACATTGAGTGGTTTCCAAAGAACTCTAACCCTAAATCGACTCCATTTCCAAAACAAATAATTCCACCAATCTGCTTGATGTCCGTGAGTTATAAACACTTCTTGTTTTGTTGTGCCATGTTTTAAAATAATGCCTTCGTAATACGTTATGTCTTTAAAAAGGACAATATCTTCACCAGTTTTTGCATCAAAATAAGTGGATAAATACTTCTTCACATAATTAGGATTTCGATAAACCATATCATGATTTCCCCAAATCATATGCAATTTATTTTCCTTATGAAATAATTGCATTAGCAAATACACATTTTTATGGGCTTCAAAAATGGGTTTAAACGATAAATTTTCCCATAGTTCATCACCGTCGCCAACTTCGCAGTATTGAAACCCTTCTGCGTAATAATGTTTTAAGGCATGAAAATAAATGTTTCAGTTGTTTGCAAAGTCGTCTGCAAAACTATTGTCACCTCTATGGCAGTCACTAAATAAAATTATCTTACTATCATCATCAAAATCAATGATTTTGGCGTTTTTATAAGCATTATCTAAACGTTTTTTGGATGAAAGCATAAAGTAAATGTAAATAAAATAGTTATTAAATAGCAATCACTTTCTTAAAGAATGACTATTCATTAATAGCGTTTTTTAATTAATTTTTTCAAGGGCACTTGGCAGTATACGTTCAACAAATCGAGTATAGGCTAATTGTGATGGGTGTAAGCCATCTGAAGCTACAAGTTCTGTGTTAACCAATCCCATTCTGGTAATATCGGTAATATTAATAAAGGTAATATTGTTTGATTCACAGTAGTTTTTTGCAAACGCATTGTATTTATCAATGTCCTGACTAATTGATGTTCTGCCTCCGCCAAAAGGCGTAAAAGCGTAATCTGGTATTGAAATCACAATTATGTTATTGATATTTCCTTTTGCTAAACGTTTTGCTATTTGCATTAGTTCCGGAAATTCTTGTTCATATATTGAAAAGGGTTTATTTTGATATTGATTGTTAACACCAATTAATAAGGTTACCAAGTCTTTGTTTTCGCTTGGACTTTGTGTGTTTATGGCGTTTTTTAAATTGGTTGTTGTCCATCCTGTTTGTGCAATTACCTGTAAATTAAACTTGTAATTTGAATCTAAATTCGTGATTAAACTAGTTTTTAATTGTTCAGGAAATTTACAGGTGTCACATACACTTTCGCCAATGGTATAACTGTCGCCTAACGATAAAATTTCTATATTTTTTTGACTGACGTCATTAGTAGTATCACCTGGATCAATAGTTTCAATAGGGATTTCTTCATCTATTTTATTAATATTCAAATCATCATTTGTGCAGCTACAGGCAGTAGAAATAATGCAATAAAACAACAATAAATGCCATTTACTTTTCATTTTCTTCTTTTATATAAATATAAGAAATTAGCGGAACTTTGTTGTAATAGAAAAAAACCTCCTGTTTTAGAGAAGCATTTGCCTCACTTCGCCTAAAATATGTATAGTCGATTAAAATTAAATGATTTATATCTGCAAAAATTGAATGAAGTGCAATAATGAGAAGACGGGATATTTAACAATATATGGCTTGCTTCATTTTTTTATTAGGTAAGTTTTTGAAGTTACCAAAATTGTCTTAAGAAATAAATTAGTCTCTGTTGATTCTTTATGAATTTCAGTAACAAACTCATTAATGAATTATAAATCTTTAGAAGACAAATAATCATGAAACATATCAGTAACATCTTCAGCAACCACTCTATCCTTTAGCAATAATGTGTTCTGTCTATCACAAAGGGGTGAGTAATTATTAATTCAGCTGAAGGATAAAGACTATAGGTTTCAATAGATGGATTTATGGGGTTTTATACTTGAGATTAGCATAAATTTAAACCTAGGAAGTTTATGGTGAAATGAATACTACTTTCATTGGTCAATTTTTGAGTTAGGGCTAATTTCTATAGTTCCTGACTGTAAACCTTTACTTGATGCTGTAATTATAATTGGATTTTTAAACGAAGGGGTTTTAAGAAGAACAGTCGCAATGCCTGCTTCGGCATTTATCGTGTTATTACCTACTAGTTCTCCGTTTCCTTCCATTAAAGTATACGTAATACTGTTTGTTGCCGTTGGAATATTTGTGCCATTAGCATCGGTAATTTTAGCATAAACAAAAACCATATCGGGAAATTCTGGATTGATTTCTTTTGAAGAGAGATCATAACTTAATTCGATTTTTACTGGACTAACAGGGGTTCTAACAACCTTAGAAATAATTTTTTTTCCTTTAATAAAACCTTCAGCTCTTAATTCTCCTGGAATGAATTTTTCCAATTTAAAAATAAAAGGAGGATGTAGTAAAGCATCACTATATTGGTTTACCAATGGTTTTTCTTTAGCTGCCAGAACACCATTTAAATACAAAGCTACTTCATCACAATTACTATATACAGTGACATTTAAGGGAGAGGTTTCTGTCCAATAATTAGCAATTGTCACCATTGGACCAGAAACTAATTTATCATCTAAAATTACATGAGCATCACGTTGGCTTTGATAAAAGGAATAAGAAAATTTTGGAATTCTGAAAATATCACTTATCCCAGAACTCTCCAAATCATTACTGTAACCACGATTGTAATCAAACATTAACCAATTAGCTTCCCCAATGGTATTAACACCTTTGCGGTTAGAATTTGCCGCCTCTTGAAAATTATAGGCTTGTTGCAATAATCGCTTTTCTCCAAAACTTCTCAATTGTCTCGATGTTCTTTCTTCTTTATTTAGATCGGAAAATTTGGTTTGATTGAATCCCGCATTTTGCGCATAATATTCCCAATCACCATACTCGGCTATGAAAATTTTTCTATTTCCGTTATTATATTTAGTCCAATAATCTGGAGCTTTTCCGTGTTGGCGAGCGGGAATAAAAATATCGTAATTTGGATTATCAATCCAGCAAGCACTATAATTGTGTTGAAACGGTAATTCTTCCTTTAGCGCTAAGGTTGCTTCTTTCATAAATTTCTCGCTCATATCTGTTTCATTCAAAGAGGCTTCCCAAAAAATAATACATGGATGGTTTCTGTCTCTTCTGGCCATATCACGAATATCTTGAATGGCGTTTTCTTGAAAAGTTTCATTTCCAAAAAACTGCCAACCAGTTAAACTATTCATAACTAAAATCCCCAAGTCGTCACAGGCATTCAAAAAAGCTTCGGCATGTGGATAGTGAGACATTCTCACGAAATCGAAACCTGCATTTTTAATTTTCACGGCATCCCGATAGTGAGCTTCGTCCGAAATGGCATAACCTAGATAAGGGTATTCTTGATGTTGGTTTGTTCCAGTTAGATATAATTTTTCATCATTGAGATAATATCCATCTTCCTTGATTTCGGATTTTCGAATACCTACTTTTTCTGAATAGCTGTCAAGGATTTTATTATTCGAAATTACTTGAACTTCTAAACCGTATAAATTTGGTTTTGAAATTGACCATAATTTTGGATTATTTATCAATATTTTTTGAATAATCACCTTATCTGAATTTGTTTTTATACCGAATTTATTAGATTTAAATTCAAAATTATTTCCTTGATTATCGGTTAGAACACATTTCAAATAAGCATTTTCATCAATATCAAATTCATTCTTTATATGCACTTTAATTATTCCAGAAGCTTGATTTAGACTGATATTTTCAAAATTAACATAAATGCCACCGCTTGCTTTTTGGTTAGCTTGAACGGCGTTAGTAATGTGTAATTTACTGGTTGTAATGAGGTATACATTTCTATAGATCCCCCCATAATAATTAAAATCTAAATCCTTTAATGGTTTTCCAGGAAGAAACTCTGGATTGTCGTCGTTATTAACTTTGACTTTTATTAGGTTGTCTTTATTTGGTATTAAAAAATCAGTTATATCAACCGTAAATGGCAAATAACCACCTTTATGATTGCTTATTTTATGGTTGTTTATCCAAACATCGGCTTCTTGCATCACACCTTCAAAATAAAGAACTATTTTCTTGTCTTTTGAATTGTTGATTTTAAACTTTTTTTGATACCAACAGGTTCCTTGAAACTGATTATTAACCACCAAAGGTTCAATTTTAACGGTATGGGGAATAGTGATTTTCTCCCAGATTGAATTTGAACTTTCTTCTCTCTTAAACTCCCAATCAGCACCAAAATTTTCTTTTTTTCTTGATTGAGCATCTGTTGTTCCAAAGGATAAAATTACGGCAAGAACAAGTATCTTTCTAAAAATTAGTTTCATTGGTTGTCTTCTTTAATTTTTAAAAGCATCTAAAGCTGGTGAAGGTTTTCCGCTAGATAACCAAGCACTTAATTGATAGCCGCTCCAACTTTTTTCCCCTTCGGGCTCCCAATAGATAACACCAAGTCCTTTATTGTTAGGTACCTTTTTTACGGCGTCAATTACTGCAACCAACATATCCTGCGTGTTTTGTATCAAGGTATAATCTCCACCAACTTCAACTACCATAACTTCCTTGTTGTACCGTGAAACCATATCTAACAAGTTATTTGATAAATCAGAAATGGTTGTGGTATAATCGCTTTTTATCCAATAAGGATAGTAGGACATGCCAATAACATCATACTTTACACCATTATTTTTGGCTGCATCAAAAAACCATCGAAACCTTGCATTATCATTCCCTTGATCAACATGGACTACTACTTTAATTAAACTATTTATGGCTTTGGTAGCATCATATCCTTTATTCAATAGATCAGCCAACTGACTAAAATTTGTAGTGCTTCCTTCGGGCCATAGCATACCTCCTGGAATTTCATTGCCAACTTGCACCCATTCCGGAGTAACGCCTGCTGTTTTTAATGCATCTAAAACATCATATGTGTGATTATATACATCATTCTTTAATTCCTCGAAAGAATGATTAGCCCAAGCTGCTGGTTTATTTTGATGTCCAGGATCTGCCCAAGTATCACTATAATGAAAATTAATCATAATTCTCATTCCCATATTTTTAGCTCTAACCGCCATGGCAACTGTTTCATCTTTACTGCAATGACCACTTGCCTTATCATCTGACGGATTTACCCAAACACGAAGACGAATAGTATTCATCCCTCTGTCTTTGAGCAATTGCAAACAATTTTTTTCGGTGCCGTCAGTATCGTAAAATTTATATCCTGTAGCTTCCATTTGTGATAACCATCCAATATCAGCACCACTTGCAAAAGAACTTTCAATTGGTGTAGGATCTACAGTTTCTGGTTTGTTTGAATCCTGTGCACTGCAAGAGTGTATAATTAAAGCAAAAAAACCTAAACTAAAATATCTTAACATGTTGTTTCGCATAATTTAATTATAACTATTTAGAATGTATAGTGTGTCTTATTTAAAATTAAGAGTAGTTGTAAATGTTTCATGTGTTGGTACATCTATGTTAAAAGAACCTTTCCGTGCTTGAACTGTTTTGAAACAATAAAAAATGTTTATAAACACCGTATTATTGTACTAAAATGTAAGAAGAGAGGACCCATTATTTTTTTTTATATTATTCACTACAGAGGGGCCATATACCACTGATTGGAAAGGTCTATTGATCGATGTCTCAAAAATAGATGGTCTACTTAAAAGCACTCAGCCCCGTAATATCCAATCCAGTAATTAGTAAATGAATATCGTGTGTTCCTTCATAAGTGATTACACTTTCAAGGTTCATAGAATGCCTCATTATAGAGTATTCGCCGGTTATTCCCATGCCTCCAAGCATTTGTCTTGCTTCACGAGCAATATGTATAGCCATATCTACATTATTCCGTTTGGCCATTGATATTTGAGGGGAGGTTGCTTTCCCTTCATTCCGTAATACACCTAAACGCCAAGTTAATAATTGAGCTTTAGTTATTTCGGTAATCATTTCTGCAAGTTTCTTTTGTTGTAGTTGAAACTGCCCAATTGGTTTTCCAAATTGGATACGCTCTTTACTGTAGCGTAATGCAGTATCGTAACAATCCATGGCAGCACCAATGGCGCCCCAGGCAATACCATAACGTGCAGAATCTAAACAGCCAAGTGGTGCACCTAAACCAGATTTATTAGGTAGTATGTTTTCCTTAGGAACCTTCACATTATCAAAAATAAGTTCACCGGTAGCAGATGCTCTTAGCGACCATTTGTTGTGAGTTTCAGGAGTAGTAAATCCTTCCATACCACGTTCTACAAGTAACCCATGAATTCGACCGCTTTCATCTTTAGCCCAAACAACCGCAACCTGAGCAAAAGGGGCATTGCTAATCCACATTTTTGCACCATTTAAAAGGTAATGGTCGCCTTTATCCTTAAAATTAGTAACCATGCCGCTTGGGTTGCTTCCATGGTCTGGTTCTGTTAAACCAAAACACCCCATCCATTCCCCGCTTGCTAATTTTGGCAAGTATTTTTGACGCTGTGCCTCGTTGCCATATTTCCAGATTGGGTACATAACTAACGATGATTGTACCGAAGCCGTACTTCGCACCCCAGAGTCGCCACGTTCAATTTCCTGCATAATTAAGCCATAAGAAATTTGGTCTAAACCCGCGCCACCATATTCCATAGGAATATAAGGGCCGAAAGCACCAATCTCAGCTAAACCTTTAATTATTTGCATTGGAAATTCAGCCTTTTGAGCGTATTCTTCTATGATAGGAGATACTTCCCGTTTTACCCATTCGCGAGCAGCATCGCGCACTAATTTATGTTCTTCGGTAAGTAACTCGTCTAAGTTGTAATAATCAGGAGATTCAAATAAATCTGGTTTCATTTTAATCGATTTTCTTTATAAATAACACAGAATTCATAAATTATATATCCTTGTTTTAAGAAGTCTGTAATTTGTTTCAAATTTAAATAAAGTAAGGCAATTACTGATTATAAAACTAGGAAATAATTGAAGAACCTACTGATTTAAAAAGTTTGCAATTAAACAATGAAAATGATGTACGCCTTTTTCTCTAGTTGGAGAAAAACGTCCTGCTTTGTAAAATGATGATCGTACTCCTTTTTGAACATTTTCAACAATGGCTTCATCTTCTTCTTCAACTTTGTCTAAACCACTACCAGCACCTTTATCTAGCTTTGAAGGATCATAAACATAGGAAATAAAAGACACTTTCGTTGTGTTTATATCTATAGGATGTACAATGTTTATTGATAATCCCCAAGGGTAAAAATTAAACATCATATTTGGAAAAACCCAATAATAATAAGCAGCTACATTTTTACCATAGTCCATATGATTTTCAGGTAAATCAAAGGTGTTGATTGTGCTATTAGTATAGCCAATTTGTAGATTACAGTATTGATAAACCTCAGTTTTATAGCTGCCATAATCTAAAATAGCATGTAAATTTTCGTGAACAAAAGGAACGTGAAAACCTTCCAAATAGTTGTCGCAATACAATGCCCAATGTGCGTTAACCGTAAAATTTTTCCCTAAGGATTCATCTAATTTAAACTTATCAATAGGAAGAAACCCAACTCGCTCGTTCATTTTGTCTATAATTTGTTGAAAATCAAAGATTGGGTTTAATCCAGCAAATAATAAATTACCCCATTTTTTTAATGGGAATTTATGTAAGTTGTCGCAAGGTCTTGGGAAATTTTCAGCCTGGTTGAATTCAGGCATATATTCAAATTTACCATTTAAATTAAAGCGTCTACCATGATATGTGCAATGTAAATTTTTGACTTTATCTTTTTCTAAAACAACAAGATTACCACGGTGAGTACAAACATTAGTAAGGCAATTTATTTGATTCTGCTTGTCTCTTGTTAAAACCATTGGCTCCGTTAAAAAGCCATCTAAAAGAACAAAAGGATAAACAGACTGCTCTATATTTACCATATTGTCTTCACCTACCCATTGCCAAGACTTTAAGAATATCTTTCTTTTTATGGCTTCAAAAACTAATTCGTCTTTATAAAAAGAAG
>JBNMNO010000029.1:0-27093 GCA_051275695.1 Mariniflexile sp. | reverse complement strand
AATGCCAGGTGAGTTTATCGGTGTTTGGTCGGTTTACAGGTCCGGTTTCATAGCCGTAACCTATGTTGTTGGGGTTTTGTAAATAGCCAGTGCCACCAATAATATAATTTTTATCGATGGTAATTTTAACATCAAAATCGCCCCAAACACCAAAAAACTCACGTGCAATATACGGGTCGGCATGCCAGCCTTCAAAATCGTATTCTGCTAATTTTGGGTACCATTGCGCCATAGATAAGGCAACCCCTTCTTTATTATTTCTACCAGCACGACGTATTTGTATTGGTACTTGCCCATCAAAATCCATATCAAACGTTACGCTTTCGCCTGGTTGAATAGGTTTTGCCAAATTAACTTCTAAAACGGTACCGACAGTTTCATATTTTAAACTAACTCCGTTTTGTTTTAACGCATTTACTTTAATATACCCGATTTCGTTAGGTTGTAATTTGCTAATGCGATCTTTAACTCTCGCGTCTGGATCAGGAATAGTAAGCGAACGCACATCCATTTCACTACCCGGTTGAAAGGCATTAAAATACAAATGGTAAAATACCTGGTTTATTACATCGGGTGAATTATTAGTGTACACCAACCTTTGTTTGCCTATGTATTGATAGGTGTTAACATCCATGTCAATGTCCATTTTATAATCAACATGTTGTTGCCAATAGGTTGTTGGCGTTGTATTTTGAGGTGTTGGTGTCACTAATGTAATTTTTTGAGCGCTGTTACACGACCAAAACACCGAAACACAAAGCATTGAAATAAATAATTGTTTCATCTGTTTGATTTTTTGATTTTTTATCGATGTCCTATTTGAAAAGGAAACTTCTAAAAAACAAGATTATTATGTAATACTGTTTGAAAATATTAAAAAAATAGATTCTGAAATAAATTCAGAATCTATTTTCTATAAAAGTTTTATGGAGTCTTAATTTTATTTAGACATTTGTGCCGCCATAATTAATGCATTGTAGGCATTTACTATTTTTCCAGATTTTACAATATCTGCAAAAGGTTGCACATTGTTAGTGTCGCCACCAACAATCACTTTTGTTTTTAGAGCTAGACCAGAACCCATAAGGATTTGTTTCACTTGCGCTCCTGTTAATTTTGGATAATACGAACGAATTAATGCGGCAACACCAGCAACCGCAGGAGCCGCCATAGAGGTGCCGCCTTTGGTATCGTATTCATTTTCAGGGGTTGTAGAATATACTTTAGCTCCCGGAGCAAATACATCTACATTTACTTTCCCATAGTTAGAAAAACTTGCAACCATTCCAGAACCATATTTAGGCTCTAAAGCACCCACTCTAATATAAGTATTTGAAATTTCCTGACCGTTAATATTATCGTCAGGAAAATTAAGTTCTATATCCACATTTTCACTATCATTTCCTGCAGCATGAACAAACACCACATCTTTGTCACTTGCATAAGCAATAGCATCGCGCACCCAATAGCTATGTGGAGAGAAACTTTTTCCGAAGCTACCATTAATTACTTGGGCACCATTATCAACCGCATAACGGATGGCTAAAGCAACATCTTTATCGTACTCATCGCCGTTTGGCACTGTTCTAACACTCATTATTTTTACATTGTTAGCAACGCCATTTGCGCCTTTACCATTGTTGCGTTCTGCAGCAATAATGCCTGCAACATGTGTACCATGACTTTCGCTTTTCTTTACTGGTTTTACGTTTCCGTTACCGTAAAATTTAGTGGACATATCGTCTGGATTATCACCGTTTACGCGTCCTTTAAAGCTTCTGTTTAGATTAAAATTTAAACGGTCATTAATGCTTTCTAGACCATCCGTAATTTCCTTTTTGGCATCCGCCAAAGAATCCACTCCATTACCAAACATGTATGTGGCAATTTGAACAGCCTTACCTATAGCTTCGTCTTCTGTTTTAATAGCAGTAACCTCTGCTGCCGTATAATCTTTTTTGCCTAAATGCTTAGTCAATGCGTCATCGGCATTTGTGATTTGTTGTAAAATTTGGTCGTATTGTGTTTTTCTGCCTAACCATTTTTGGTATTCAGTATCGTATAAGGTTTGTGCTTTAGCGTAATCAGGAGTGCTGGTGTTTCCGCTTTCAAGTAATCGCACATATTCCAGTTGCTCATCATAACCGTCACCTAAAAAGTTCCAACCATGTATATCGTCAACGTAGCCGTTTTTATCATCATCTTTTCCGTTGTTTGGAATTTCTTTTTTATTGGTCCAAATAACATCATTTAAATCTTCATGGTCAATATCGATTCCAGAATCTATAACCGCCACAATAACAGTTGCTCCTTTTTTGTTTTTAATAATTTCGGCGTAGGCTTTGTCAACACTCATTCCTGGAATCGTGTCTTTTACTAAATCCAAATGCCCCCAGGTGTGTTTTTCGTTTTCAGTTAGCTCCGAAACTTTTAAGGGTGAAGTATCAATATTCTCAATAGGGGTTGAAATAATATTAGCAGTCCCGCCACAGCCTGAAAATAATACAGCCACGAAAGCTGTTAGCATCATTGTTTTAATTGTTTTCATGTGTTTAATTTATTGTTTATTAATGGTCACATGCAGTTCGCTATTAATCAATTTCTTAAAAGACAAGCCTTCTAACATGCTCGGTTCATGTGTTTAATTTATTGTTTATTAATGGTCACATGCAGTTCGCTATTAGTCAATTTCTTAAAAGATAAGCCTTCTAACACGCTCGGTTCATGTGTTTAATTTATTGTTTATTAATGGTCACATGCAGTTCGCTATTAGTCAATTTCTTAAAAGATAAGCCTTCTAACACGCTCGGTTCATGTGTTTGAATTAGTCACTTTTTTTATTGGAAAACTTCTTGTGAAGTATGCATACTTTTTAGCCTTACACCTCTTTCGGTATGTTGTACGGTAATAATTTCGTTGTGGGCATCATGTTCTAAAAATAAATAATAATTATCAGTTGCTGCCAAATTAAGAAATTTTTCTTTTTCGTCAAGTGTTAATAAAGGCCTGGTGTCATAGCCCATAATAAACGGCAGGGGTAAATGCCCAACAGTTGGCAATAAATCGGCCATAAAAGCAATAGTTTTGTCTTGATATTTTATAAGCGGAATCATTTGTTTATCAGTGTGCCCGTCTGCAAAAAAAATATCGAAACCAAGTTCAGAATTTATAAGGGTATCACCTGTTCGATTGGTTGTGAATTTAAGTCGACCACTTTCTTGCATAGGGATAATGTTCTCTTTTAAGAATGATGCTTTTTCGCGTTTATTGGGTTGGGTTGCCCATTGCCAATGGTCTTCGTTACTCCAAAAATTAGCATTTTTAAAAGCCGATTCGAAACCTGTCTTATCTGCATTCCATTGGATACTGCCACCGCAATGGTCGAAATGTAAATGCGTCATAAATACGTCGGTGATATCATCCCGATGAAAGCCATGTGCTTTAAGCGAATTGTCTAAAGTATGATTTCCCCAAAGGAAGTAATACCCATAAAACTTATCCGATTGTTTTGTCCCCATCCCCGTATCAATCAGAATAAGGCGGTTACCGTCTTCAATTAACAAGCAGCGAGCCGTAAGGTCAATCATATTATTGGGGTCAGCAGGATTGGTTTTATGCCATATCGATTTCGGCACTACACCAAACATGGCGCCTCCATCAAGCTTAAAATTACCTGCATTTATTGGGTATAAGTTCATAGGATTGTAAAATTATGAAAAGCATTATGATTTGGACGAGAAATTAAGATTTTGTTAAGAGATTAGTTAGGACTTATGTCATTTGTTACGAAAGTATAAAAAATTAAATTTACTTAAAATTCTTAATTCACCTTTTCTATAAGACATGGTAGTAATTTAAATTGTGTCAATAACTCCATTTAATCGCTTACCAAAATCAAAAAGAGCTTTTATTTCTTTGGCGCTCGCTAAGCGCTCTTTTCCGAACACAAGTAAAGATTCACCCTTGGATTCAATATGGTAGTAAGGGTTGCTCTCAAAGAAACGGGTAATATCATCATTAAAAAAGCGAATTATTTCTGCTTCATTATCGCCTAATAAATAGAATCTTTTGGAAAAATCGGCATGGTTTAAGATGGGAATATCCTTAAAACCAGCAATGGCATACACTTTTTCTAAAAAGCCCTCTCTGTCCAAAGTAAACTCAGGAATAGTTTTTTTTAAATTGATATGAAGCATAGTGGTTCTAATAACTTCTTTAGCAATAAATTCACCTTCAGAAAACTCAATATCAAATAGTGTTATGGTGTTGTTTTTGTAGTTTAAAACGTTATAAATATGATCGATGGTTTTTGTGTTGAAAAACAGAAAATTATTTAAAAAATAGATGTCTTTTACATTTTTCGAATCATAGTTAAGACTATAATCTTTTGCTAAACTTTCCATGCTTATTTGACGGCGCGTTAAATTATTTTTAATAATATTAGGCACTGGAAGCAGTCGTCTAATAGCAAAAGGGTGTACAGAATCAGTATCAAGCACATCTAAACCAATAACATCAAAATGACCACCTCGTTTTTTGAATAATTCCTGATAATGATTAATATTCTCCATAACCGTATCGTCTACAAAACTGCACAGAGAAAAATCTACAACAACATCTTGATTCTCTGGAATTTCATCTAATTGGCTTTTCAATTTATAATAATTCAAAAAACTACAAAAGTGTTTCACACTCACATAGAAATTATTTTGTCCTTCTGATTCTCGATACATCAAAACATTAGGTTTTAATACATTTTTCGCAAATAAAGACACTGTTTTATTTAAAACAATATGAATAATTAATGTAGTAACGACTCCTGCTAAAATGCCTGTTATTAAACCCACTTTTAGGGTTACAAAAAGCGTTATAAAAAAGATGATGAGTTGTTCTTTTCCAACAAAAAATATTTTCCTTATCACATTAGGTGAAGCCAATTTATACCCAGTATACACTAAAATAGCCATAAGAGCAGAAAGCGGTATACGGGTTAATTGTGTGCTAAACAACCCAATAAATAACACTAAAAACGTTGCGTGAAAAAAGTTTGAAGAGCGATTACTAGCCCCGTTGTTTACGTTAACAGAACTGCGCGCAATAACAGTAACTACATTTATTCCACCTAAAAGACCACTAATAACTGTTGCCAACCCAAGCGCTTTTAGATCTTTATTTACGTTGGACCTTCTTTTTTCCTGGTCTAGTTTATCAACTGCTTTAATACTTAAAAGAGATTCTATACTCGCTATTAACGAAATGGCAAACACGCTACTCCAAAATGTGAGACTACCAATACGAGCAAAATTGGGTAAATGCATGTCTTCGGCAATGTTTTGAAAAGTGGGCACACCCGAAATCATATATTGTTTGGCAATTGGATTCTCTTGTTTAAGTACCAATTCGAAATAATAACTAAACCCAATAGATAAAATAACAATCCACATAGGGGCAGGAATAAGTTGCAAATATTTATTTCTAATTCTAGAATAGAACACCATAATAGTCAAACCTAAAACGCCGGCTATAGCTGCATAAATAAGACCTTCATTTTCATACTTAAAGATATTAATTATTGTCATTGGAGTTTCAAAAAGATAGTCAAGTGCATCTTCTCGTTTAATTTTATGAGCAAGCATTATATGGAACTGTTTTCCGAAAATAATAAGCCCAATAGCAGCGAGCATACCCTGGATAGCGGAGGAAGGAAAAAAATCGGCCAATTTTCCCATTCTAAAAACCCCAAGAAGTAATATTAATATACCAGAACAGATTATGGCAGCAAAAGCACTTTCAATACCTAGTGTTGTAATAGCTACTAAAAGCACACCAACCATACCATTTCCTGGCCCTGTAATGGTAATATGGCTTCCTCCAAAAACAGCTACCACAACTCCTCCAACAATAGCAGATATAATTCCTGAAATAGGAGGCGCATCACTAGCCATGGCCAACCCTAAAGCAAGAGGTAAAGCTATAAGGCTTACCACAAAACCAGAAAACATATTTTTCGGGATTGTTCTAAAAAAACTTTTTATGTTACTTTTTTTAGGAGTCATTGAAGAATTAAAACATCAGTTGGTAATTCGGTTAAAATATGCTCTATGTCATGTGGAAATAAACGATCCCAAAAGGTCATTTTGGTTGGGGCATTCATTATCAATAAATCCGCACGAGAAATTTGTGCATAATGGCCAATTGTATAGCCCTGTTTACCAAAAATAGGTTGTGTTTTTACAACTATATTTTTAGTATACTCTTTTGGGATATGTGAAATAATATCTTTTATTCTAGAGTCTTCTCTTAGTTTAATTCGTTCTTTTATAATGTTGGAGCGGCGAAGCGATATATCATCGTCTATTTTAATTTGATCTTGTTTAATTTCTTCAACCACGGTAATTTTTTCAGTTTGAAGTTGCTTTGCTACGTAAAAAGCAAAGGCAATGGTTCGCTCTGTTTTAGGGTCTTTTAAACCATTAACGACAATATGTTTACAGGGCACTCTTAATATAGAAGGTTTTATTAATAATAATATAGAACACTTTGTTTTTCGAGTTATTTTTCTGGCAATTGAACCTATATAATATTTAAAAAAACGTTCACGTTGAACAGCCCCAAGAATTAATAAGTCAATTTTATGTTCTTCAGTAGCATTTAAAATAGCATCTACCGGGTTTCCAAGTTTAAAAATCACCACGTAATCTAATGGTTCCTTTTTAAAAGGAGCTAAAATTATTTTAAGCGCTTTTATTTTATCTTCAGAAGATTTTCCAACATGGATTAGGAATAATTTAGAATTAAAAAAAAGAGCAAGTCTTGCCGCCTCAAATAGGTTTGCTTTTAAGTTGGGAGAAAACGCCACACCAATTCCAATACTGTTAAATGGTTTTAAAGACACTTTTTATGAGATTAATTTCAAAAACCTGTAAGATAGCATTTTTTAAAAACAAGAAATAGTTATAACAAAAAATTAGAAGCAAAAAGCAATGTTTAGAGTAATTATATGTGAACTTTAAAGAACAATTAGACTTTAGCACTCCCAACAACCTGTTTTTACTTAATTTAGACTTTTTAATAAACAATTATTTATGTTAGAACTGGCTGGTATCGTTATTTTAGGCATTTTAGCCCAATGGGTTGCCTGGAAATTTAAAATTCCAGCTATTTTGCCATTAATTCTTATCGGGTTGTTGGTAGGGCCTGTTGCTTCTGAATTCTTGTCGGCAGATGGTACAAAATGGATAGAGCCTATTTGGAACGGAAAAGAAGGTCTTTTCCCTGGAGAAAGTCTGTTTTATTTTGTGTCACTAGCCATTAGTATTATTTTATTTGAAGGCGGTTTAACTTTAAGGCTTGGTGAGATTAAAAATGTAGGACCTATTATTACTAAATTAATCACACTAGGTTCTTTGGTTACTTTTTTTGGGGCTGCAGTTTCAGCACATTATATATTTTATTTAAGTTGGGAGATTTCTTTTTTATTTTCGGCTTTGATTATAGTTACAGGGCCAACGGTAATTACACCTATTTTAAGAAATATTCCCTTAAAAAAAGACGTATCGGCAGTTTTAAAATGGGAGGGTATTTTAATTGATCCCATTGGTGCTTTAGTTGCAGTACTTGTTTTTGAATTTATTAGCGTTGAAGCCGGAGGTGAGTTTACAAAAACAGCATTAATTGAATTTGGTAAGATTGTATTATTTGGCTCTACATTCGGATTTACTTTTGCCCATGCTTTAAATTTTTCAATAAATAAAAAGTTGATACCTCATTATTTGCTCAATGTGTTTGCTTTGGCTTCCGTATTAGGTGTTTTTGTATTGTCCGATGTTTTTGCTCATGAATCAGGCTTGTTGGCGGTAGTGGTTATGGGGATGGTATTGGGAAACTCCAAATCACCTTATTTAAAAGAACTTCTTTATTTTAAAGAATCTTTAAGTGTTTTATTAATTTCCATTTTGTTCATTCTGCTCGCAGCAAACATAAACATGGAGGACCTATTATTAATTTATAATTGGAATGCCGTTATATTATTTGCCTTAGTTGTTTTTTTAATACGCCCTTTAGGTGTATTTATAAGCACTTATAGATCTACATTAAAATTTAACGAAAAACTTTTTATTAGTTGGGTAGGTCCTAGGGGAATAGTGGCTGCAGGGATTGCCTCTTTATTTGGCTTAACACTTGCTAAAAAAGGTATTGTTGACGCCCAATATATTACACCTCTGGTGTTTATGATTGTTTTAGGTACGGTTTTACTAAACGCAACAACTGCAAGGCCTTTTGCTAAATTAATAGGTGTTTTTCTTAAAAGGTCTGAAGGCATTTTAATAGTTGGAGCTTCGCAGGTATCCAGGCTTATTGGACGTTATTTGGAAGATAATGGCCGGCATGTTGTTTTAATTGACAGCAATCAAACCAATATTCAATTAGCCATGGAGGAAGGACTTGAAGCTATAAACACAGATATTTATTCGGAATCCTTGGGTGATAATATAGAACTTAATGATGTTGGATTTTTAATGGCGATGACAGGGAGCGCAGACATTAATGAATATGCTATAAATAAATTTTCTGAACAGTTTGGCGAAAGCGGGTCCTTTAGGCTGATTGATATTGGTGAAATTCAAAATCCTGATAATAGTCCAAAAGAAGGCTTATTTTCGCATACAGACGATTTTTTATCCTTAACCGAAGTAGCAAGAAAATATCCAAAAATTCATGAAGTTGAATTAAAGGATAGAGCGCATTACGAGCAATTAATTGAAATTGCTAATAATGATGTGGATATTATTCCTTTGCTGGTAAAAGACAAACGGGGTGTTTTAGAAATAATTTCATCTTATAACACGGCTATTAACAAAATAGAAAAAGGCTTCAAGCTGGTATATCTTGGAAAGCCTTTTAATATAAAATCTAAACAAGGAACTAAAATCTAAGCAACGAATTTAAAAATTTCTAAGCTATAATTTGAAGTTCTGTAAAGTCTTTACTTATTACAATAGTATTATCGCCATTAAGTTTTGCGTCTTTAAATAACATCTCTTCATTATCAACTTGAATTTTAGAGATTTTAAATGGCAAACCATGGAACTTAATTTTTAAGGTTTCGTAAGGTGTTATATATTTTCCAGATTTAAATTGCTGAATAATTAACACTTTTTCCTTACCAAGTAATTTGAAGTTTCTTAAGCTGTATCTGCCTTTAATATAATCATAACCGTCTTGCGCATCTTCAAAAACCTGAGAAGTTTCTTCACCAGCTTTATAATAGACGTCTAAAAACAATTCTGTAAGAGGTTTTTCTCCAACATATTGTTGAATGGGGTATTTGGGTATAATAGCACCTTCTTTAACAAATATTGGCATACTATCTAAATCTGCATCTACCCAAAATTCTTGACCGCCTTCTAAAACTTCATCTGTCCAGAAATTGTACCAGTTTCCAAAAGGGAAATACATACGCCTTCCTTTTGCATTAGGCTCTGTAATAGGGCATGCTAATATTTTTTCACCAAAAACAAACTCATCATTTCTGTAATAATTATGTGGGTCATTTTGGTCGTATAAAACAAGCGATTTTAAAATAGGAACCCCTTCATTAGCATATCGCCAAAAGGCCGTATATAAATAGGGTAATAATTGGTATCTTATTTCAATAAATTTTCTAACAATATTGGTAATATTATTACCAAAAGCCCAAGGCTCCTGGTCGCCATGATCGCCTGATGAATGCGTTCTGCAAAACGGATGGAAAATACCTAATTGTATCCAACGCGCGTAAAGTTCACCATTTGGCTGTTCGGCAAAACCACCAATATCAGAGCCTATAAATGAAAAACCAGACAAACACATGCGTTGTGCTTGAATGTTCGCTATTGTTAGGTGTTCCCAGGTAGCAACGTTATCTCCAGTCCAGCTAGAGGTATAACGTTGAGTGCCAGAATATGCAGCTCTTGTAATAACAAAAGGTCTTTTTGGATAAGAAAACTTTTTAAGACCTTGATAGGTTGCTCTGGCCATTTGCATGCCGTAAACATTATGTGCTTTTCTATGACTGCATGGATTTCCATCGTAATCGTGTCTTACATCGTTTGGAAACGTTTTTCCAGGAACATCCATTACCGCTGGTTCGTTCATGTCGTTCCACACCCCTTTTACTCCAATTTCTTCAACGAGCTCTTTAAATAAATCTGACCACCATTCACGAACTTCGGGATTTGTAAAATCTGGAAAATTACACTCCCCGGGCCATACTTTACCTTTCATATTTGGACCATCTGCCCGTTTACAGAAATAATCTTTTTCTAAACCTTCCTGATATACAGCGTAATCTTTATCTATTTTAATACCCGGGTCAATAATTACAATGGTTTTAAAGCCTTTATCGGCTAATTCTTTAACCATTTTCTTAGGGTCCGGAAAGTATTCTTTACTCCACGTAAAGCATCTAAAACCTTCCATATAGTCAATGTCTAAATAAATAGCGTCACAAGGAATTTTTAGCTTTCTAAATTTATCGGTAACCTGCTTAACTTTAGATTCAGGATAATAACTCCATTTACATTGGTGGTATCCTAGGGTCCATAACGCGGGTAATTCATGTGGTTTTCCTGTTAAGTCCGTATACATCGCAACCACATCAGACATTTGAGGACCATAAATGAAATAATAATTCATTTCACCTCCCTGGGCCCAAAAACTAGTAATGTTTCTGCGTTCATGACAAAAGTCGAAAAATGAACGGAATGTATTATCAAAGAAAATACCGTACGATTTTTTGTGGTGTAATCCTGTATAAAATGGAATAGCCTTATATATGGGGTCTGTGTTTTTACCAAATGCATAAGAATCGGTGACCCAATTTTCAAAGCGCTTTCCTTTAATGTTGTTATCTACGGGCTTGTCTCCCAAGCCATAATAAGCTTCTCCTTCTTGCGATGTTTTAGACATTTTAACAATATCGCCACCAAACTCGTAACTTTCTTCCCAGTGAAAGCCTAATTCGTCTTCACATATTAGGGAGTTGTCTTTTGCGTCGTACAAAGCGACACGCATATCAATTTTAGCAATATGACAAATAAGTTTTGAGGTGGTTACTATATATTTATTGCTATCTTCAGTTATTTCAAGCAAATTATAACCTCTACTGGCGTATTTGGTAATGGCATATGAAAAATCTTTATCAAAAATACCAGTAGTGGTGTATCGAAATCTTAAAACACTATCGCGTTGTACAGTAATTTGTAAAACAACATTGTTTGCTGATGTAAAGGATAAAGTATCGAGGTTTTTTTGATAAGAAATTATGTTGGACGGAAAAAGATTCCCTTTGTATTCTAATTCTGTGTTTAATATCATAAATGATGCAGTTTATTACTTTTGCGAAAATACTAAAAGTATTAATTATTAATAGCGTATTATTATTAAAAAAACTAGAGATTAGCTATGTAAATCACAAATTATTGGTAGAATACTACAGAAAACATAATTTAGGTGAGACACCATTTTATAAAGCAAACTTACATCATAAAAAAGCATTGTTTAATTTAACCAAACAATGCTTTTACTTTATTTTTAAAACAAATAAAACTATAATTTATACTGAAAAATAGTGACGGCCAACGGAGGCAATGTGATTTCTATTGAATATTCTTTTCCATTCCATGTGTTCTTTTTAGCGCTTAACTCTTTATTATTTGAAACACCACTACCGCCAAATTCTTTTGAATCACTGTTAAAAATTTCAATAAGCTTGCCTTTTTTAGGCACTCCTATACAATAATTTTCTCTAAGAGTAGGTATTAAATTACATACTACCACTACATTATTGTCTGCGTTATTACCTTTTCTCATATACGAAATAACACAATTTTCATGATCGTCGTAGCTAATCCATTCAAAGCCTTCTTCTGAAAACCCTTTTTCAAACAGGGCAGGGGTAGACTTGTAGAAGGTGTTTAATGCTCTAAAGTAATTTTGGAAGTTCTTGTGGGGCTCGAACTCTAACAAATTCCAATCTAAACTTTCTTGAAAATTCCATTCGTTGTATTGTCCAAATTCGGTACCCATAAACAATAATTTGGTTCCGGGATGTGTAAACATATAACCAAATAAAAGACGAAGGTTTGCAAAACGTTGCCATTCATCACCAGGCATTCTGCCCAAAATAGATTTTTTCCCATATACCACCTCGTCATGCGAAAGCGGTAACATAAAATTCTCTGAAAAGGCATAGGCTAAACTAAAGGTAATATCGTTTTGGTGGTATTTTCTATAAATAGAATCTTTTCCAAAGTATTCGAGTGTATCATGCATCCAACCCATCATCCATTTCATGCCAAAACCTAAACCTCCCAAAAACACCGGTTTTGAAACCCCTGGAAAGGCAGTAGATTCTTCTGCAATGGTTTGTACATCGGGGAATGATGCATACATTTCTTCATTCAATTCCTTTAAGAAAGCAATAGCATCAAGATTTTCTCGGCCGCCATAAATATTGGGATCCCACTCGCCATCTTCTCTAGAATAATCTAAAAATAACATGGAAGCCACAGCATCTACACGTAAGCCATCGGCATGATACTGGTCCATCCAAAAAATCGCATTACTTATTAAAAACGATTTTACTTCGTTTCTGCCATAATTAAAAATTAAACTTTTCCAATCTTGATGGTAGCCCTTTTTTTTGTCTGGGTGCTCGTATAAACAAGAGCCATCAAAGAATCCTAAACCATGAGCATCTTCAGGAAAATGGGATGGCACCCAATCAAGTATAATTCCAATATCGTTTTGATGCAATTTATCAACCAAATATTTAAACTCTTCAGGATATCCAAATCGTGACGTTGGTGCAAAATACCCTGTTAATTGGTAACCCCAAGACGGATCGTATGGGAATTCCATAATAGGCATCAATTCTACATGTGTAAAATTCATGTCTTTAACATAGGTTACCAAGTCGTCTGCCAATTCAAAATATGATAAAAAACGGTCTTCTTCCAAATGCCGTTTCCATGAGCCTAAATGTACTTCGTAAACGGAGTATGGAGCATCTAAAGCGTTGTTTGCTTTACGCTTTTTCATCCACTTGGTGTCTTTCCATTTATAGGTATCGTCCCAAACTATAGAAGCTGTTTTAGGAGGATGTTCACAACGACGCGCATAGGGATCTGCTTTTTCAGTCTTAATATCGTTATTA
Source organism: Mariniflexile sp. (assembly GCA_051275695.1). Lineage (GTDB taxonomy): Bacteria > Bacteroidota > Bacteroidia > Flavobacteriales > Flavobacteriaceae > Mariniflexile. Next base: position 13,895 of record JBNMNO010000029.1, on the reverse strand, counting down.
CTACTTTGAATTTTGTATTTATAGGTATGGCCTTTTCCTACTGTAGGAATAAATCCTTCCCAGATGCCACTGGAATCCCAGCGTACGTTTAATTGGTGCTCGCCTTCAATCCAATAATTAAAGTCGCCAATAACCGAAACTTGTTTTGCGGTAGGCGCCCAAACAGCAAAATAGGTGCCTTCAATACCTTTAACGGTAGTTATATGAGAGCCAAATTTTTCGTAAAGTCTGTAATGTTTACCTGCTTTGAAAAGGTTGATGTCGAATTCTGAAAATAAACTGTAAACTTGTACTTGAGCCATAAATTAGTGGTTTATAATATTAGAAATTCCTTTTAAAGGAATCACCGCCCATCGAGGGCGTGAATTGAGTTCGTAACCCAATTCGTAAACTGCCTTTTCCAATAAGCAGTATTTTAATATAAAAATGCGTTCTTGATTGTATCCCAAATTTAAATTGGCGTTTTGTGTTTCGGTAACATAGGTGCCTAAAAACAAACCTGTTATATAGCGATATAATATTTCACCTGCATGAAATAAATCATCCTGAGATGCTTTGTAGTGATCTTCAATATTATTAAAAATAGTGGCGTAAATGGCGTAGTGAAAGGATCGAAACATACCGGCCACATCCTTTAAAGGCGGTTGCTTTACTTTTCTATCTCTAATGGTACTTTCAGGTTCGCCCTCAAAATCTAAAATATAAAAATCATCATCTTTAACTAACACTTGCCCCAAGTGGTAATCACCATGAACCCTTATGCGCTCACCTTTTAATTTCGTCCAATCAAAAGTTATAAATTGCTTTCTAATATAATTTTTTTTGTCTAAAAACTCATTGGCTAATTCTAAGGCTAGTCCGTCTAGTTTGTGAAGATTATTTTCAATAAGATTTAATCTATTTTGAAACTGGTATAACATCCTATTTTTCAACCAAACGGCATAATCATCATTAAAATGCGCAGGAGTAAAAGCGGTTTCCTCAAATTCTGATCCTAAAGCAATGTGCATTTCGGCAGTTCTTTTGGCTAAGGTTTGCACTTTTTCAAAAAGATTTAACCCTGCCCAATCAATAATTTGTGGTGGAATGTTTTGGATGGTTAATCGTTGATATAAATCTGTATTTGGAAGTGAATGAATTTTAATTTTTTTACTTTCTAAATTTGAAAATACTTTATGTAATTCTTTAAGCATATAGTCCCATGCATCACCTTCATTTGGCACCATTTCTTGCATAAGGCCAATGGTAATATTAACATCGTCTGAGTCTACCAAGTTAATACTTCCAAGATAGGATGGGGTGTTTTTAAACTCTTTTTTTTCTGACAAAAACCTACTCATTTCATAATCTGGGTTCTTGTCGGCATATAAGCGTCTAAAGAATTTTAAAACATACTTTTCGTTATAAACTAACGAGGTGTTGCTTTGTTCTAAACCCATAAAACGGGAAGACTTATAAACAACATTATTAAAAACCTGACTTTTATGATATTGTACTTTGGTAGTATCTTTTGGAGTTGCAGTAACAATACGTTCGAAAACTAATTTTCTAAATGATTCAAGGTTTACTGCATCAATAATAAAACCGTTATTTCCTTGAATGCTTAAAGGTAGAATTCTATCTTGTTCTGAACAATCTTTATCGGTAACAAAGGCTATTGGCAAAAAATAATGCTGATAAAAAGCTTCTATAAAATTTACTTCTAATATTAAACCAAAATACACTTCTCCATCCTTCTGTATTTTGAAATACTCTGCAAGTTCAATGTATTTCATCACACTGGCTTTTCCACCATACCAGCGTTGTTTTAATATATAATTACCTAAAATATCAGAAAGAAAAGCCTTGACAAATTCTTTATTTTCCAATAATTCTTCCCAAGGATTATCAAAATTAAAAATCTGGATTACAGAGGTTTTTTCTTCCGCTTTTTTTGCCATAGTTATTTATTTATCTTGAAAATATGGAAAGGTAAAGTGGGGTGTAATTCTACAAAATTCCATTCGCCAGCCCAATTATAACTGCTGTTTGTTATTAAATCTGTAACCTCAATTTTACGACCGGCAGAAATTCCTAACTCGTTTAATGGAAGTTGTAAAGTTCCTTGCTGAGAATTAAAAGCATCTAAACTGATGATGATTAATAATTCGTTGGTTTTAGAATCGTTCCATTTATAAAAAGCCAATAAATTATTGTTTTCAATATAACAGAATTTGATATTATTTGTTTGTTGAAGCGCCTCGTTTTGATGGCGAATCTGATTGATTTTAGTGATAACTGCTATGAGTTTGTTTTCAATGTTCCAGTCATAATGCGTAATTTGAAATTTTTCTGAGTTTAAATATTCTTCACGTCCTAAAATCGCCTCACTAAGCATGTACTCAAATACAGGACCATAAAGCCCAATGCTAGAACTTAAAGTGGCCGCCAACACATAACGTTGAATATGTTTCGATTCGTTACCGCCTTGTAAGTGCATGGGGTTAATATCTGGAGTGTTAGGCCAAAAATTAGGCTGCATATATTCACTAAGTTCGCTTTTGGTTAATTCCTCAACATATTCAATAAGTTCGTGTTTGTTATTGCGCCAAGTAAAATAAGTGTACGATTGTGTATAGCCTTGTTTTGCTAATTGTGCCATTATTTTTGGAGCAGTAAAAGCCTCGGCTAAAAATATAACATCGGGGTGTTTTGCTTTTACATTTGAAATAATCCAGTTCCAGAAATAGAAAGGTTTAGTATGTGGGTTATCAATTCTAAATACATGAATACCGCAATCTATCCAATACATTAAAACATCTAAACACTCGTTCCAAAGCGCTTTATAATCCTCACTTTCCCAATAAATGGGTAAAATGTCCTGGTATTTTTTAGGCGGATTTTCAGCATATTGCACGGTACCATCTGGCCGCCATTTAAACCATTTTGGGTGTTCTTTTACCCATGGATGATCTGGTGCCGCCTGCAACGCATAATCCATAGCAATTTCAATATGTTGTTCTTTTGCTTTTTGAATTAAACTTTTAAAATCGTCTAAGGAGCCTAGTTCGGGATGAATAGCTTCGTGTCCTCCAAATCTGGATCCCACACCCCAGGTAGATCCTACATCGCCATCAACAGTTGTTGTTGTATTATTTTTTCCTTTTCTGTTAACTTCTCCAATGGGGTGAATAGGAGGCAGGTATAAAATATCGAATCCCATTTTTGCAACTCTTGGAAGCAAGCGCTCACAGTCTTTAAACGTACCATGTACACCTGGTTGCTGAGAAGCAGAACGCGGAAAAAATTCGTACCACGTACTAAAACGCGCCTTTTTTCTATCGACGTAAACTCGAAATTCTTTAGAAGTATTTGCTAATATTTTCTGCGGGATACCACTAAAAATATGATGAAGGCGATCGCTGGTTGCTTCTCTTATAGCTTCATCATAATTAGTTTCGTTTGCAAAAATATTTTTTAAATGGGCCAGATATAACTGGTCATTAGGTAAGGCTTTTTCAGAAATTTCATTCAGGTAAGCAATACCTTCAAGAAGTTCAGATTTTACATGTTGATTGTCATCAATTTTTCGCTCGATTCCGTGTTGCCAGTTTAAGGCATAATCTACCCAAGCTTCTACTTTATAAGAGTAAAAGCCTTGTTTTTCAACCGAAAAAGAACCTTCCCACTCATTATTTACAACCAGATGAATACGAGTTTCTCTCCACTTTTTTTCGTTTTCATGTTTGTATAAAACCGATGCCGCTAGCACATCATGTCCGTCTGCGAGTATATGTGCTTTAATATGAACGATTTCGTTAACAACACGTTTTATATAAAAATCGCCACCATTAACACTAGGCGACACATAATCAATTACAACTCTTCTTTGGTTTTGCATTGCATTTTAGTTAGTTTTAAGAAGGCAAAAGTAGTAAATTATCAGTTTACTACTTTTTTAGAAAATACTTACGATACAGATAAACTATGAATTAAATAACGTAACCTACAGGAATTTCAGCCCCTTTTTTAATAACCACGATGCCATCTTTTATAACGTACATGGCGGTTTCTTTATCTGCCAAATGACTACCACCATTAATTTTAACATCATCACCAATACGGCAGTTCTTATCAATTATAGCATTTTTAATATAGCAGCGTTCGCCAATACCCATTATAATCCTAATTTTGTGGTTTTGAATTTCTTCAAGGGTCTCATAATAATCACACCCCATCATATAGGTATTAATAATAGTGGTCTCTTTACCTATTCTAGAGCGAATACCTATAACAGATTTTTCAATTTTAGAGGCATGAATGATGCAGCCTTCTGCAATGACTGCTTTTTCCAGCACGGTTCCAGAAACTTTGGTTGTTGGCAACATTCTAGCATGGGTATAAACGCCTTGTGCACTATCATAAAGATTGAAATTAGGAATGTCATCTGTTAAGCCTAAGTTGGCCTCAAAAAAAGAATCTATATTTCCTATATCGGTCCAATACCCTTCGAACTGATAACTTATTGTTTTATGCTCATGTATGGATTGAGGAATTATTTCCTTTCCAAAATCAATGGTGTCTGGATTGTTCATAAGATCAATAAGCAAGTCTCTATTAAATATATAAATACCCATGGATGCCAGATATTCACGACCTTGAGCTTTCATAACATCACTTACATCTGATGTCCAATCGTGTAATAATTGAGCAGCAGGTTTTTCAACAAAAGAAGTAATAACATTTTCGTTATCGGATTTTAAAATCCCGAATGAAGTGGCCTCTTTGGCATTCACAGGAATGGTTGCAATAGATATTTTAGCTCCACTTTTAATATGTTCCTGCAGCATCAGCGTATAGTCCATTTGATACAATTGATCACCAGAAAGGATTAAAGCGTATTCAAAATCATGACTTAAAAAGTGATGCATACTTTGTCTTACCGCATCAGCTGTTCCTTGAAACCATTTGGCGCTTTGCATGGTTTGTTCTGCGGCTAAAACATCTACAAAGGCTTTACTAAAAAAACTAAAATGATAGGTGTTTTTTATATGCTTATTAAGAGAAGCCGAATTAAACTGCGTTAACACAAAAATGCGTTTAAGTCCTGAATTGATGCAATTTGAAATAGGAATATCTACTAACCTATACTTTCCTGCAATAGGAACTGCTGGCTTGGATCTGTCTTTTGTTAATGGATAGAGTCTGGAACCTTGACCACCACCAAGTATAATGGATAATACTTTATCGTTCATATTGATTTATTTTTTTAAGGTTAGTTATATATATTCGCTTCCTTTAATATTCATTGTTTTTATTAATTGGGTGCCTTTTGATGTTTTTTAATGGCAAATTAGATTAAAGATTTATATAAATCTTGAACTTGTTTTGCAATGGCCACCCAGTCAAAATAATCTTCCACCCGTTTTCTGCCGTTTTTAGCCATAGTGTTTCGTAGTTCATCATTTTTAATTAAATCATTAATTCCTTGGGCCAGGTCTCTTGAAAATTTATCTGGGTTTATGGGTTCAAAGGGTGCTTCTTTTTGTTGTTCTAAAGGAATTAAGATACCAGTTTTACCCGGAATAACAACTTCTTTTATGCCCCCAACAGCACTTGCTACCACCGCGGTATTGCATGCCATGGCTTCAATATTTATAATACCAAAAGGCTCATAAATAGAAGGGCAACAAAACACATCGGCATGCGAATATAATTGAATGACTTCATGTTTTTCAAGCATTTTATCAATCCAAATAATATTGTTGCGCGTCTTCTTTACTTCATTCACACTGTCCTCCATTTCTTTGGCAATGTCAGGCGTATCTGGCGCTCCTGCACACAAAATTATTTGAGTATCTGAGTCTATATATTTTATGGCATTTACCAAATGAATGATGCCTTTTTGTCTAGTAATTCTTCCAACAAATAAAACATAAGGTTTTGTTTTATCAATACCATACGCATCTAAAGTTGAAGTTTCAGAGGTTACTATGTATTGTTGCAGATTAATACCATTATATATAACCTTTATTTTACTTTCATCGACATTAAAATGTTGTAAAACATCCACTTTTGTTTCTTTAGAAACAGCGATGATGGCATCCGCCATTTCAATAGCCGTTTTCTCTACCCAAGACGATGCATCATAACCTCTGCCTAATTGTTCTCTTTTCCATGGACGTAAGGGCTCTAAAGAATGTGTTGTGATCACTAAGGGCACCCCATAACAAAGTTTAGCAACTATACCAGCAAATTGAGCATACCATGTATGGCAGTGTACAATATCTGCGTCTATTTTTTCTGCATTCATTTGAATGCAAGTGCTTAGGGTTTGAAAGACCGATTTTAGCTGGGAATCTGAGCTATTAAATACAGGATTGTCATATGGAAATCCTTTTACTGATAACTGGTCTGATGTATCATTTTGATCACCGAAACACCTCACATCCACTTCCATTAATTTAGCGAGTTCTGCTGCCAAATATTCAACATGTACTCCAGCCCCACCATAAACGTAGGGAGGAAATTCGCGAGTAAAAAATAATGCCTTCATAAAACTATTATCAAAATTAATGGCTTGCTCATATCTAAATTCAAAAAAACTTTTTTTATAAAACCCGAAACACCATTTTGTTTGTCCAATAAAATATAAATCAATTAAAATTTAATTTTAAGAAAAACCATCTTGTTTAGATGGGGAATAAAACACCATAGATTGAATAAAGTAAGTGTATAAACTTACAAAATAATTGTTAATAACTTTGTTGAAATCACATTTTTAAGAAAAAAAGAGATTAAACAGAAATATTTAAAATTATCAATAAAAAAAAGCTATAAATAGTGTCATTTAGTTTTAATTATTCAATTTGAAATCCAGGTTTGAGATACTGCTTTTTTTAGTAAAAGCGGGATGCTTTCATAAAAAATAAAATTTGTTAAGAATGGTTCAATCTAAATAATTTTTTCAGCCTCAATTTGTATATTTTCAAAAAGATTGTGGCATAGGAGCAAATACTACTTACGAGGTTAATTGCGCATTGAGAATCAAGCTTTTTCTCTTAAAGAATCTTGACACTATCATCTAAAATAGTAGTTATTTAATTGAAAAATGACGATCCCTGGCTCTTTTCAGTGTTTTCCAAGGAAGTGTTCTGAAAATGGGATAGAGTTATACGATTACAACACATTATTCGCAGAGTAAGTACTTAAATCATAAATAAAACGCATAAAATTTGACAGAAGAATTACTTTTCGCCATATTAGTCAAATTTTAAAACCAACCAATATGAAAAAAAGTATTTTTGTAGCTCTTACAATAGGAGTTTTAGCTATTACTGCTTGCAGTAAAAATGATGATGACAAAAAAGATTGTCAAACTTGTAATCTTGATGCGGATGGAGAACCCTTATCTGTTGAAATTTGTGATAATGGAGACGGAACAATAACCATTACATCTGGAGGTCAATCAGAAACAGAAGATTTAGAAGGGGCCACATTTGAAGAAGCTATCATTATCTATGAGTTTTTTGGTGCTACTTGCAATTAAGAATAAAATAATAAATAAAACCCATCTCATTTAGATGGGTTTTATTTATTAGTCATTCAACTTCAAAACTGCCATAAAGGCCTCTTGCGGTATTTCAACATTACCAACCTGACGCATCCGTTTCTTACCTTTCTTTTGTTTTTCCAATAGTTTACGTTTACGAGAAATATCACCGCCATAACATTTTGCAGTAACATCTTTACGTAAGGCTTTTATAGTTTCTCTGGAAATAATTTTAGCCCCAATAGCCGCTTGTATAGGAATATCAAATTGCTGACGTGGAATTAACTCTCTTAATTTCTCGCACATTTTTTTACCAATATTTTGCGCATTATCAGCATGTATTAACGCAGAAAGGGCATCAACAGGCTGTGCATTTAATAAAATATCTAAACGCACTAATTTTGAAACTTTCATCCCAACTGGGTGATAATCAAAAGACGCATAACCTTTTGAAACGGTTTTTAAGCGATCGTAAAAATCGAATACAATTTCAGCCAAAGGCATTTCAAAAGTTAGCTCAACTCGTTCAGTAGTTAAATAGGTTTGGTTTAAAACCAGCCCTCTTTTTTCAATACACAACGACATCACATTACCTATAAAATCTGCTTTTGTAATAATGGTTGCTTTTATATAGGGTTCTTCAACGCGGTTAACGGTTGAAGGGTCAGGCAAATCGGAAGGGTTATTTACTACAAAAGGAACGTCTGGGTTTTTATTAGTAAACGCATTGTATGACACGTTAGGAACCGTTGTTATTACTGTCATATCAAACTCACGTTCCAAACGTTCTTGAATAATTTCCATATGCAGCATGCCTAAGAAACCACAACGGAAACCAAAACCTAATGCCGCAGAACTTTCTGGAATAAATACTAGCGACGCATCGTTAAGTTGTAGTTTTTCCATCGAGCTGCGAAGCTCTTCATAATCTTCGGTATCAACGGGATAAATACCAGCAAAAACCATAGGTTTTACATCTTCAAAACCTTCCACAATGTTGGTGGTTGGGTTTGCAAAATCGGTAATGGTATCTCCCACCTTTACTTCTTTAGCCGTTTTTATACCTGTAATTAAATAACCAACATCGCCAGTCTTAACACTTTGTTTAGCAACTTGGGTTAATTTTAAAGTGCCTACTTCATCAGCATAATATTCATTATCTGTCGCAACGAATTTAATTTTTTGTCCTTTTTTAATTTCACCGTTAAACACTCTAAAATAGGTTTCAATCCCTCTAAAGGTATTGTAAACAGAATCAAAAATTAATGCTTGAAGCGGCGCGTTTGGGTCGCCTTTTGGTGCTGGAATACGCTCAATAACAGCGGCCAAAATATTCTCAACTCCAAAACCGGTTTTTCCACTGGCGTGAATAACATCTTCAGGTTTGCAGCCTAATAAATCGACAATATCATCGGTTACTTCTTCTGGGTTCGCACTGGGTAAATCGATTTTATTAAGTACAGGAATAATTTCTAAATCGTTTCCTAAGGCTAAATATAAATTAGAAATGGTTTGTGCCTGAATACTTTGTGCAGCATCTACAATTAGTAAAGCACCTTCACATGCAGCGATTGAACGCGATACTTCATACGAGAAATCTACGTGACCAGGGGTGTCAATTAAATTTAAAATATATAACTCTCCTTTATAGGTATATTCCATTTGAATGGCGTGCGACTTGATGGTAATTCCACGTTCGCGCTCCAAATCCATATTATCAAGTAACTGATTTTGTTTTTCTCTTTCGGTTACCGTCCCTGTAAAATCCAACAAGCGGTCTGCTAGCGTGCTTTTACCATGATCTATATGTGCAATAATACAAAAGTTTCTAATGTTTTTCATAAAGGAATTTCAACTAAAAAAGATGGTGCAAAGATAGTTTAATTATTGAGCTCTAATGTACTTTTTAAAACATACTAAAAATGGTAGCTAATCCTGCCATTCGGCAATAAATAAATTGGTGTCGCGACCGCCACCGTTATGTCGATTTGATGAAAATGCCAAATATTTGCCGTCATTTGAAAAAACAGGAAACGCATCAAAAGTTTCACCGTGAGTTACTCTTTCTAAATTTTTTCCATCAATATCAATTAAATAAAGGTTGAACGGGAATCCCCGCTCTGCTTCAAAATTTGACGAAAACAAAATTTTATTTCCCGATGGATGAAAAAACGGACTCCAATTGGCATTTCCTAAAAAGGTTAATTGTTTTAATTCGGTACCATCCGCATTACAAATATAAAGCTCCATATCTGTTGGTTCAACAAGTCCTTCTGCTAATAATTCTTTGTATTCTTTAATGTCTTGCTCTGTTTTTGGGCGTGAAGAACGGAAGATAATTTTTGTCCCGTCTGGCGAGAAAAAGGCACCACCATCATACCCTAATTCGTGAGTAATTTGTTTTACATTGCTACCATCTAGATTCATGGTATATAATTCTAAATCGCCACTTCTTGTTGAGGTAAATACAATTTTATCACCTTTTGGAGACACTGTAGCTTCGGCATCATAGCCTTTTTCGTTTGTAAGTTGCTTGATAATATTTCCTTGTAAATCGGCAATAAAAATGTCATAGGTATCGTAAACTGGCCAAATGTATTTGCCGTTTTTTCGTAAAGGGGTGTCCGGACAATTTTCGTTTGCTAAATGGGTTGAAGCGTAAATAATATGTTTGTTGTCGGGCAAAAAATATGCGCAGGTAGTGCGTCCTTTGCCAGTGCTTACCATGGGTGGCGCTATGCTATCAAAGGTTTGGTTTATAGTCATTAAAAACATTTGGTCGCAGCTTACATTCCATTTAGAGTTGTTAGACTGAAACACTAATTGTTTATCATCAAAACTCCAATAAGCTTCTGCGTTATCGCCACCATGAGTAATTTGACGCATGGATTTAAAATGAATTTCTTCAGCATAAATTAACGAGTCTCGACTAGTTTCAACTTCAGGTTTTTGAACCATTTGGTTTTTTATAACCTTTTTACAAGAAACCACGACACAAAGCAAAGTGAGGATGTATATACCTTTCATATTAAATATTGACTAAATTTGTACAAAATTAATATATATAGCTATGAAACAGGGTATTATACTCGTTTTTTTAATCATTTTTAGTTCGTGTAAAAAGGTTGAGACAAAAGTTGTTTCAATAAAAGAGGATGTGATATTCTTATCTGATGACAAACTTGAAGGCAGACAAACAGGAACAAAAGGAGAACAAGCGGCCGCCGATTATATCGCTAACAGATTTAAAACTTTAGGAATAGAACCCAAAGGAACTGATGGGTTTTTACAAAAATTTTCTTTTAAACCAAAAACGGACCCACATCAAGAAGTTAATTATGCAGTAAAAAATGGCGATAGCACTATTACAGCCACCAATGTTGTTGGGTTTATAAATAATAATGCCGAAAACACCATTGTAATTGGCGCCCATTTTGACCACTTAGGGTATGGTGCTGAAGGATCGTTATATCGCGGGGAAGCTGCTATTCATAATGGGGCCGATGATAATGCTAGCGGGGTTTCAGTCATGTTAAATTTGGCTACCAAGCTTAAAACCACCAATACGAGTAATAATTATTTGTTGATTGCTTTTTCGGGTGAGGAAATGGGTTTATTAGGCTCAAATTATTTTGTAAAAAACGCAACAATCGATATTAAAAAAGTGAATTACATGATTAATATGGATATGGTTGGCAGGTTAAAAGCCGATAGTACTTTGGCTGTTTATGGGGTTGGAACCTCTCCCATTTTAAAACAAACCTTAAAAGCCCACAATAACAAATTTAAACTCATTGAAAAAGAATCTGGTGTGGGCCCAAGCGACCACACCTCATTTTACAACGCAGATATACCTGTATTGCATTTTTTTACTGGTCAGCATGAAGATTATCACAAACCTAGTGATGATGCTGATAAATTGAATATTGAGGGTATGCAAACCATTTCGAATTATATTTTTGATATGATAACCGATTTGGACAACAATGGAAAATTACCATTTAGAAAAACGAAAAACGAAAGCGAAGAAGTGCCACGATTTAAAGTTGGATTAGGCGTAATTCCCGATTATTTATTTGATGGCAAAGGCCTGCGCATTGATGGTATTAGCGAAGATAAACCGGCACAAAAAGCAGGGTTACAAAAAGGAGATATTGTTATTCAATTAGGCGATAGCACCGTGGTAGATATGATGAGCTATATGCGTGCCCTGGCTTCGTTTGAAACAGGACAAAAAACAAAAGTGGTAGTAGATAGAAATGGAAAAAAAGTGGAGGCCGACATAGAATTTTAAAAATCTTTAAATGATATAAAAAAGGGATTTTATTCACAAAGCACCCTTAATTATTTAGATGTTTAGTGTTGTTCCGGTTGCCTTTATTTATGGTTTTAATTCTGATTCACAATTTGACGTTCATTTAAATTCAATGTACGAACATAACTTTTTTAAGCTGTTATGGGCTTGTATTTAGGATGATACGGTACTTGGGTTTTAAGAATACGGTTTGATTTGAATAGGCTTAGAGCATTTAAAATAATTAGTTTTTTAACACTAATTTTGTTGTTTAAATTAAATTAGGAACATGAAGATAAGCATTTCAATAATACTTTTTATTTTAGGAATATATGGCATCCAAGCTCAAATTAGTGCCGCTGTTGAAGAATTTGCATTACCAGCCTCTTTAAGCGAATCTTCTGGCGCAATTTATTTTAACAATAAACTTGTTACCCATAATGATTCTGGGGGAAATAATGAATTGTACGAAGTAGATTTAGGGACTTTTTTAGTTTCTAGAACCATTACAATTTCTAATGCTACCAATGTCGATTGGGAAGACATCACCCAAGACAACACAAGCATCTATATTGGCGATATTGGAAATAACGTTAGCGGAAATAGAAGCGATTTAAAAATTTATAAAATTAGTAAAACAGATTATCTAAGTATGGATACCGTTACCGCCGAAACGATATCATTTAGCTATTCAGATCAAATAGATTTTACGGGCTCGAGCGCAAATACCACGGAATGGGATGCCGAAGCGCTAGTTTCGTTTGATGCAACTAATTTAATTTTGTTTAGCAAGAACTGGGTAAACGGCACAACAAAAGGGTATTTGGCACCTAAACTAGCAGGGACTTATTCGTTAACTCCACTTGCAACCACTTTAAATAGCGGAGGCTTAATTACTGGAGGAACCTTTAATCCCTTAACAGCAAAGCTTTTTTTAGTTGGATATACTGATATATTACAGCCTTTTGTATGGGAGAGTGAGAGATTTACAGGAAGCGATATTTTTTCTGGCACAAATACACAAACATTGCTTTCTTCATTTGGTTTTGAACAAGCGGAAGCTATAACTTATGTAAATGAAAATAGGTATTTCATAACCTCGGAGTCATTTAATCAAAGCTTTTTTTCAGATTATGCTAAATTAATTTCTTTTTCAACAAATGATGTTGCTTTATCCGTTGATCTTATTGATTTAGAGCAGGATGTTGTGTTGTATCCAAATCCCGTTTCAAATGTTTTACATATCAAAAACAAACAGGTAAACTTAGTTGAAATCTACGACACTAAATTCACAAAGCTTTATAGTGGATTTAATAGAAATATTGACATGAGTCATTTTAGTAACGGGGTTTATATTGTTAAAATTAATTTGAATAACGATGTTCGTGTTATTAAAAAGATTGTCAAGAAATAATAATAAAACTTCTGGCACTATAATCAGAAGCTTAACACTTGTTAAATTCAATTATTTTTTTTGTGCAAAAAGCCTTAATTTTGCACAAAAATAAAACCACTTGGTAAAAATACACAACATAGAACTCCCTGATTTTCCATTGCTTTTAGCGCCCATGGAAGATGTAAGCGACCCACCATTTCGTGCTTTATGCAAAGAGCAAGGTGCTGATGTGGTTTATACCGAGTTTGTATCGAGCGAAGGCTTAATTCGCAATGCAGCAAAAAGCGTTATGAAATTGGATATTTATGAAAAAGAGCGTCCTGTTGGTATTCAAATATTTGGAGCCAATTTAGAAAGCATGCTACAAACAATAGATATTGTTGAAAAATCGAACCCCGATATTATTGATATTAACTTTGGTTGCCCCGTAAAAAAAGTGGTAAGTAAAGGTGCTGGTGCAGGCATTTTAAAAGATGTGTGTTTAATGGAAAAACTCACTGCCGAAATGGTAAAACGCACCAATATACCCATAACCGTAAAAACCCGGTTGGGTTGGGACCACGATTCCATAAGAATTTTAGAAGTTGCTGAAAGATTGCAAGATGTTGGCTGTAAAGCCATCGCTATACACGGACGTACGCGCGCACAAATGTATAAAGGGAGTGCCGACTGGA
>JBNMNO010000028.1:0-27249 GCA_051275695.1 Mariniflexile sp. | reverse complement strand
ATAGACAATGAGCAAATTTAATCGATGAAATACGTAAAATTTAAATATTTTGTACGAAATTAACAATAAAAATATCACAATTGTCAACAAACACAGGTTTGGTTTCTAAACAAAAAAAGCCTTTCATTTCTGAAAGGCTTTACTTTTGGGTGGAAGACCGGGCTCGAACCGGCGACCCTTGGTACCACAAACCAATGCTCTAACCAACTGAGCTACAACCACCATGTAGCACGCATTATTAATGCGAGTGCAAATGTAATTGATTTGATTCTTTTCTACAAAGACTTTTTTTAATATTTTATTAATGATTTTAAAATAATTTATTACCTGGAGTTAACTATTTAATATTAAACAAACTATCTACAGCAATATAACGCTCTACCGTAAATCCTTCGGCATACTCCACTCCCACTAAACGTCCTAAATCCCGTGCTCTATACTTAATACTATCCGTAAAGTTTTTACTAGAAATAAGTGTCTCCGGTTCTTTACTAGTTTTATCATAAAACTGAGTTTTATAAGCTAAAACCGCCTCCATCTTGATTTCCATATATCCAGAAACATCAACCACCATATCCGGTTCTATATTTTTCCACTGCATATAATGGTATACCTGGTTTGGTCTCCATGGTTCTTGCCAAACATCCTTATTAACGTCCTTGGTGTCAATTTTGAGTAAGCCGCTTAAAAAGCAAGCATCACTTACCAATTTACTACCCTTACCATGGTCTATATGTCTATCATCAATGGTATTGCAAATAACAATTTCGGGCTTGTATTTACGAATCATTTTAATAACCTCTAATTGATGGTGCTTATCATTTACAAAAAACCCATCAGCAAACTCCATATTCTCTCGAACTACCACCCCTAAAATTTTGGCAGCACCTTGAGATTCAATGTCTCTAGTTTCGGCAGTACCACGAGTTCCTAACTCGCCTCGGGTTAAATCAATAATCCCTACTTTTTTTCCATTTGCAATTTCTTTTGCTAAAGTGGCGCCACAACCCAATTCAACGTCATCGGGATGGGCTCCAATGGCCAAAATATCTAACTTCATCTTATAATTCAATTATATTATTATTCTAATTTATAAATTATATCCAACATTATTTAAATACTGAATATTACTCTCACGTTTTCGTATACACTTTTCTCATTAAAAACTACCTAATAATTAAAATTCACTAAAAGTGATGAGCCTATGCAAATCATGACATTGGTCATAAATAATAGCGCCAACCTATAATAGTTTTACAGTATACTAATTAAGCAACTAATTTCATGACAGAAAGATGCGTTGTAAAAGTAAAATTAATAAATAAAAATATAGGTCGTTTGTAAGACCATTTTAAAATAAATTATTAATAGGAACCTTAAAATTAAAAAAATGAAAGAATCAGCAATAAAAGTAAATCATACTGGTTTAGAAAAGTACGGTTTAAAAAACGTACTAGCAAATTGGAATTTATCTAGTGAAGAACTTCAAAAAATTACTATAGATAAAAAAATGGGCAGAGAAACACCAAATGGTACATTAGCTGTTAATACTGGAAAATTTACCGGACGTTCTCCTCAAGATCGTTTTCTTGTAAAAGATGATTATACTACAGATAAAGTATGGTGGGGTAAAGTAAATAAACCTGTTTCTCCAGAGAATTTTGATAAACTTGAAAATGAAATCACAAAATATCTTTCTGGGAAAGAAATATATGTGCGAGATGGTTATGTGTGTGCGGAACCAGAATATAGAACAAATGTTAGAAGTGTTACCGAATTACCATGGTCTAACCTATTTGTTTACAACATGTTTTTAAGACCCAGTGAAAAAGAATTACAAGACTTTAAAGAAGACTGGTTAATTCTTTGTGCTCCAGGATATGTTTGTCCCGATCCAGAGGCTTTCGGTATTCGTCAAGGAAATTTCTCTATCCTAAACTTCACTAAAAAAATAGCTTTAATAGGTGGATCTGCTTACACTGGTGAAATGAAAAAAGGTATTTTCTCTGCATTAAATTTAATATTGCCAACTGAGAAAAAGGTATTACCAATGCACTGTTCTGCTAACGTTGGTAAAAAAGGTGACACTGCTATTTTCTTTGGATTATCAGGAACTGGTAAAACAACGCTTTCAGCAGATCCGGAAAGAAAATTAATTGGTGATGATGAACACGGATGGACTGCTGATAATACTATCTTTAACTTTGAAGGTGGCTGTTATGCTAAAGTTATTGATCTAACAGAAGAAAAGGAACCAGACATTTATAGAGCCATTAGACCGGGTGCCCTACTAGAAAATGTAGTTTTTAAAGCAGATGGCGAAGTAGATTATATGGATGGGAGCGTTACTCAAAATACGCGTGTAAGTTACCCTATTTATCATATTGATAATATTCAAGAAACGCTTTACGCTAACAACCCTAAAAACATATTTTTCTTAACCTGTGATGCCTTTGGTGTATTGCCTCCAGTTTCAAAATTAACTCCTGGCCAAGCGGCTTACCACTTTATCTCTGGGTATACAGCGAAAGTAGCTGGTACAGAAGCCGGAATTACAGAGCCAGTTCCATCATTCTCTGCTTGTTTTGGAGCTCCTTTTATGCCACTTCACCCAACGGTTTATGGTGAAATGTTAAGCAAAAAAATGTCGGATGCAGGTGTAAATGTTTGGTTAATTAATACCGGATGGAGTGCAGGACCTTACGGTGTTGGTTCACGTATAAAACTAAAATATACCAGAGCAATGATTACTGCAATCCTTAATGGAGAATTAGAGAATGTAGATTACGAACAAAACCCAATATTTGGTTTATATATGCCTAAATATTGTCCTGGTGTTCCAACTGAAATTTTAGACCCCATGAACACTTGGTTACAAAAAGGTGCATACATTGGGAAAGCTATTCAATTGGCACATTCATTCCACTTAAATTTTGAGAAGTTTACTGAAGAAGCTTCTAAACAAATTATTGAAGGTGGACCACTAATTGATGAGCACCATAATTTAGAAGAGCATATTTAATGACATATTAGTGCTAAGAAAAAAAAGGAGCCTGAATAGGCTCTTTTTTTATGTTGAATAGTTACAAGTCATTATTCTTTTAGTCATAATCACTTTTTTTGAAGTGTTTGACTACCCGTTGCCATTGTTTGTCGAAATTTGTTGTATTTAAATTAATTATAAGCTTGATTTAACACATAATACACTATTAATTAAATAACTAACTTAAAATTTATTGAATTATGAAAAAACTAATTTTATCGACAGTAATTATGTCATTTATTTTAAATAGTCAAGCCCAAAATTTTGGATTGAGAGCTGGAGCCGACTTTGCAACTGCAAAAGCAAGTTTTGATGGATTAAGTATAAGTGAGAATGAAACAGGCTTTTATATTGGTGCTTTTACTAAAATTAAGGTCGCTGAATCTTTTAAAATCAGACCAGAAGTTAATTATATCAGTGTTAAAGATTTAGATCAAATTCAGGTTCCTGTATTAGCTGAAATTGGTTTATCTGATAAGTTTAATCTTTTAGCCGGACCTGGTTTTGGGTTTTTATTAGATACTGAGGAAGGT
Source organism: Mariniflexile sp. (assembly GCA_051275695.1). Lineage (GTDB taxonomy): Bacteria > Bacteroidota > Bacteroidia > Flavobacteriales > Flavobacteriaceae > Mariniflexile. The sequence continues at coordinate 23,673 of JBNMNO010000028.1, read as the reverse complement.
GCTAAATCCTTTAATTTTGGAGCTGAATTCGGACTATCTTATAACCTTTCAAAACAATTTTTAATGGAGGTAAGATATAATCTGGGGTTATCCAATTTAGTTGATGATAATCAATATAATGCCAAACTTAAATTACATGGTATTTTTGTTGGTGTTGGATATACATTCTAATAACATTAAACACCTATAAAATGACACGTTTAACTTTTCTCTTATTTGTAATTATCGTTTTAGGTTGTAAGCCTAATGATGAAAAAAGTGACCTAATTATTGGAGCTTGGCTTCTTGTTTCTGTTTTTGATTTTGAAACTCAGGAAATATCACGAGTTCCAAATGGAGAGAAGTTAATCGCTGAATTTAAATCAGATTCCCTTTACTTAAGAAGTATTGATAGTCATACTGAGTATGATGTAGACATATATGCCTGGCAGATTAAAGGAGACTCAATAATTTTTGATAACGTCTATACTGGTTATATTAGAGAATTGACCACAAAAAGTCTCATAGTTGATGTTGATATATTTGATACACAACGATATTCGTTGATAAGAATAAAATAATTTTAAAAAATGGAGATTTTCGATGTTTTGGAACAGAAATAAATTACGAAAGAATATACCAACGCATAGAATGAAACATCAACCTTTTAAATATTACATCCTATAAAAATGATAAAAACACCGCTTTTAATTGCTTTTGCAATCACCATGCTGCTTTTTACCCCAACTTTTGGGCAGGAATTTAAACTTGACACTATTAAGATTGAACAAAACGAAAATATTGTAATTGATAGTAATACTGAAATTATAAAAGAATCACAAGTAACCTCAATGAGTAAATGGGGATATGGTATCAATATATTTTTTGGATACGGAACTTTTAATCAAAACCTTCAAAATAATTTCAAAAACTATCCTTTATGCGCACTTTCCTTTGATTTTGAATATAAAAAATTGTTGTCTCTAAATTTCGGAATTAATTATGGTGCCCATAAAACTAAAGAAGATATTACTTTTAAAAACGGTATTTGGAAGAAAAACTCTAAAGCAGAAACTGACATTTTGGAAGTTTTGATAGGAGCCATAATTTTAGATAACAAAAGATTTAAAATGGTCCCATTTGCTGGAATCGCCTATATAACAATTAATGCCAGAAAGCCAAGCCCGTATGCTTTTGAATTAAACCCTGACCACTCACTACACTTTCCTGAATATTCAAAACCATATGGGTTAGATAACAGTGCCTATGTTCTTGGATTAACATTAAACCTTAAAAAAAACAGACCTGATATAAGTGAAGCCTTACCTCATGATAAAGTAGTGAAATATGAAATATATTTTAAATTAAAGTATGCCTATTATTTACCTAAATTCCAATCAAAACACCCCGATTTTGAAGGTAATATACATAGTTTGAGTATTGGCTTAGGAGGAATTCATAAAAGGGTTAAATCTTTACAATAATAAAACAAGAATCTTATATTTATTATAGATTCAAATTAAAAGTAGCATTTAATTATAACCATTCAGGGTTTGACTACCCATCATTAGGGTTTGACGAAAAAATTTGAAATTAATCAAGCGAGCACCTTACTTAGCCTTTAAATAATTAAATTTGATTATCATGAAAACTTTTAAGCCAAAACTTGTATTTTTATTATTAGCATTACTTCTGTTTAATTCTTGTATCGTAAAATCATTATTTCCATTTTATACACAAGACACTATTTATTTTGAAAAAAAATTTATTGGTAACTGGGAAGAAATAGAAAAAGGTCAATTTGGAGATGCGGCCATTGGAAAATGGAGGGTTATCACTGTACTAGAGGCTTTTTTAAAAGAAAATAAAAAAAGTAAACCATCTGAACTCAGTGATAGTGAATTTAAAAGTTATAATAAATATAAAAATGGCTATGTCGTTTATTTTGAAAAAGACAGTACTAAATCAAGTTTTTTGGCTATGCCCTTTAAAATTAACAATCAGTTATTTCTTGACTTTACCCCTATAGAAGATAGCGAAAGTGATTTATTAAAAAATGATTTGTATAAAAGACATTTTATTGAAACACATACTTTGGCAAAGTTTGATATCACTTCTGATGATGAAATAAACATTAAATGGTTTTCTTCTGATAAATTAGAGGAACTTCTAGACGAAAATAGAATAAAAATCAAACATGAAAAGGTCGGTTTTTGGGAGACTACTTTATTAACCGCCTCTTCAGAAGAATTACAAAAATTCATAAAAAAATATATGAATTCTAAAGATGAAGACAAGTGGAAAACGGATGTAGAGGCCAATTTAACAAGAGTTAATGACTAATCGAGACCCAAAATTAGTCCAAGGAAATAACCACCATGCACTTTTATTTAATAGTGTGCTGTGGTTTTGCTCTTTTACCATATTGCTATTCATTTTTTCTGAAGACAACAGTCCTAAAAAAATTGATTTTATCTATACCGGTAGTTTTTTAGCCACCATCATAGTTCCAGTACTTTTTAACTTATACATTCTTATACCACTATTTTTAAAAACAGAAAAATACCTACTGTTCGTAATTACTTTTGTTTTAACTATCATAGCGTTTACACAGCTCAATATATGGTTCTTTGATTATTTTATAGATTATTTATTTCCAGATTATTTCTTTATATCCTATCATTCAAATTCTAAATTAATTACTATTTTCAGTATCTTTTTGTTAGGAACTACTTTAATAAAATTATCAATAGACTGGTTCTATTTTAATAAACAAGAGAATTTAGAATTAAAATTAAAGAACCAAAAAATCGAAAGGCAACTCTCATTATTGAGATCACAAATCAATCCTCATTTTTTGTTTAATTCTCTTAATGTCATTTATGCTTTAGCACTTGAAAAGAAAGAAGAAACTAAGGATGCCATCGTGCAATTGTCAGATATTTTAAGGTATGTTATTTATGATTCCAATACCCAACGGGTGTCTTTGAAAGATGAAATAGAATTATTAAAAAATTATATCGCATTTCAAAGATTCAGACATCTGGATACTGGAAATGTCACTTTTAATTATTCAATTGATGACAATAATTTTCTTATCTATCCTATGTTATTATTACCTTTAGTTGAAAACAGTTTTAAATACGGTATTAAGGGCGATATAAACCATACGTTTATAAATATAACGCTCAATCAAAAAGAAGACATTTTTCAATTTAATATTGAAAATAATTATTCTGACAATCAAAATGAATCCAGTGAACATTCTGGTGTAGGTAATGAAAATATTAAAAAAAATCTAGAAATTGTATACCCCAATTTGCATGAATTTGAAATTATTAAAACGGAATCAACCTTTAAGGTTCACTTAAAATTAATTCAAAAATGACCCTTCGATGCTTAATTATTGACGATGAACCTTCTTCACAACTGGTACTAAAAACTTTTATAGCAGATGTGGGTTTTCTCGAGTTATGCGGGATAGCAAATAATGCTGTTGAAGCGCTCCATCTATTAAAACAACATGCTGATATTGACCTACTTTTTTTAGACATCAATATGCCTAAAATATCTGGTTTAACATTTTATAAATCTTTGCAAAACCCACCTCATGTTATTTTTACAACGGCTTATTCTCAATATGCTATAGAAGGATTTGAAGTTAATGCAACAGATTATTTACTTAAACCATTTTCATTTGATCGTTTTTATGCTGCAGTTAATAAAGTATTTGAAAAAAAAATTCCTAATGAAATCAACCAAACTGGAGATCATTTTATACTGATTAAATCCAACAAAACATTGCATAAAATTAAAGCTGAAGATATTTTGTTTATTGAGGCATTTGGTGATTATGTTAAAGTTCATTTAGCAGATAAATATATCTTAACTAATGCTACATTTATTTCCGTTTTAAATTTATTATCAAAAAATTTATTCATCAGAACGCACAAATCGTTTGCCATTAATTTTATTAAAATGGAAAATATTATTGGAAATCAAATTACTATTATCACACACAAAATTCCTATTGGTCAAAAATATAAAACTGCATTTTTAACTTTTGTAAACAATTCCTCAGCTAAATAAGCTTCGTTTTTAAAACCATTATTCTCACTTGGATTTAGATAAAAAAGTCCAGGCAACAATTCTTGATATTTTATTACCATGTCCCATATTAATAGTTTTTATTTCAGTAGCACCTAACTTCGTTAAAGATTCATAAATACCCTTTACCAAATCTTTGTTGGAAACCAATGATGTAAACCACAAACATTGATTTTTATATAAAGAACTTTCATATAAATAATTATGGATAAATGCCTTTTCGCCACCTTTATACCACAATTCGTTCTGTGTGCCAGCAAAGTTTCTAACAATGGCTTCTGCCTCTTTATTTAATCCTTTTAATTTTCTAGTAGTGGCCTCTAATGCTTCTTGTTCCGATTTATAAAATGGCGGATTACATATGGACGCTGCAAACCTATCTGTTTCATTTAAAACGCCTGATAAAATTTTAGAAGAATCCTTTTGATGCCTTAATGTAATGGATTTTTCTAGTCCATTTTTAGTAATGTTCTCCTGAGCGAAATGCAAAGCATTTTGATCTATATCGGTTCCAACAAAATCCCAGTTATATTCTGCATGACCCAACAATGGATAAACACAGCTTGCGCCCGTACCAATATCTAAAATTTGTTTTGTGTTTAGGTTTGTGGTTTTCGTTAAATCTGCAATGTGATGTATATAATCTACACGACCCGGAATTGGCGGACACAAGTTTGAATTTGGAAATTTCCAAAATTTAATATTATAATGCCCAAACATTAAAGCGGTATTTAACGCTTTCACAGCTTTAGGATTTGCAAAATCTATTGTACGTGTTTTGTGTACATTCTCAAATACAAATGGGGCTAATTTTGGATATATGCGACACAATACATTTAAATCGTAACCCGATTTATGTTTGTTTTTTTGATGAAATTTTGGATTTTCCGTGATTTTAGTTTTTTTAATTAGTGATTAATTATGTTCTTTTTTAAGTGCGTTTTCAATACGTTTATCAGGAATTAACCAAAGGATAGCTACTAAAATAAACAATGCTCCAGAAATCCAAACGTTATAAAAAGCAGCAATAACACCAACAATATATAAAATAGGTGAAGCAATTCCTTTGTGGTCTTTTCCCAAAGCTTTAGCTAATAGAGAATCCTTCCCATGACTTCTTAAAATGTAGTATTGCAATATTCTGTAAGCAGTTCCAGCCATTAATAAAACAAAGCCATATAAGAATACGGATGCTGTTGAAAAATGATTTTCTCCCATCCAACCCGAAGCAAACGGCACTAATGACAACCAAAATAATAAATGCATGTTTGACCATAAAATACTACCATTAACATGATTTACAGCCTGAAAAAAATGGTGGTGGTTGTTCCAGTAAATGGCAACATAAATAAAACTTAATACATAGCTGACAAATACGGGCAATAAGGGTTTTAAATCCTCAAAATCACCGCCATGTGGCACTTTTAATTCTAAAACCATGATGGTAATAATAATTGCTAAAACACCGTCGGTAAAAGCTTCAAGCCTTCCTTTTGTCATCATAATTATAGTTTTATGGAATAAGATTTTTGTTTAACAACTTTCAAATTTACAAATAATCTGCAATACTTTTTTTTAAGCATTTGGAATACAAATAAAATGAAGCATTATTAATACGGGGTTAATTGATTCAGGTTCTTTTAAAAATGCTCATAAACCCAAACCAATGAAATTTTTAAATCTATAAAGCAATTAATTTAGCTAAAAAAAAACACTAAACAAGTTAAATATCAATTGGACTCTTAACACGCTGATTTGCATATGTAGTCATTGAATTATAAATCATAGTTGTACTAATATTTTTGTGTCCCAATAATTTTTGAACCATTTTAATATCGTAACCATCTTGAAGAAGATGTGCAGCAAAACTATGCCGAAATGAACTACAACTTATATTTCTTTTTCTAATACCAGAATTCAAAACAGCTTTTTTAACTTCCTTTTGCAAAAAACTCACATCATGGTGATGTTGATTAAAAAAGCCTGAAACTGAATCAATTTTAATTTTATTGGAAGGAAATAAATATTGCCATTCAAGTTTTCTAGAAGCATTTGGGTCTTTCTTTTTCAATAAATCTGGAATGGATGCACCTAAAAAATGTTTGTTTGAAATATTATTTTTAAATACACTTTTAACATGTATCATTTGGTCTCTTAATTTCGATTTTAGGAAAACCGGTAAGATGGTTTTTCTAAAATTAATGGTTTGTCCATAAAAAACATTTATTTCATTAGAATCAAAATTAAAATCCCTAATTCTTAATAAAACGCATTCAGACAATCGTAAACCACTTCCATATAACAATCCTGTCATGAGATAACATTCACCATTAAGTTCAGATAAAATTTGTTTTATTTCCTTCTGGTCCAAAATTAGGGGAATTCTTATTTTCGATTTTAGGTGGGTAAAATCTAGATTGTCCAGCGTAATATTTAAAACATATTTATACAAAAAAGTGATGGCGCTTAAAGCTAAGCGTTGTGTTGATGCTGCTACTTTTTTTCTAACTGCCAGAAAATTAAGAAATTCAGAAACCCCCTGTGCACCTATCACTTCTGGAGAGCGTTCATTGTGATAAAAAATAAACCTATAAATCCAATCAACATATACAATTTCTGTTTTATGGCTATAATTTTTTTTTCGCATTGTTTCTCGAACTTTATCCAATAATTCTAAATTTCTATTTAACATATAATTCTGAATTTGAAAACAGTAGACAAAACATAAAAATACTGATTTTATACGGAATAATAACGCATACAATTGAAAATTAACACTTTATATAGAACACTAAATTGCTTTGATACCTTGAATATTATATTGAACTTTATAAGCGGAACTAAAAAAAGTCTTTTTTTCAATTCCAATTTGAGTAAAAGAACTCAACATATGCAAACGTTTTTAACCGGTGAAAAACAAAAAAAGCTAGGTCATGTTAAGAATTCTGGACATCCTTATCTTTTAGAATTAACTTAGTCAGAATTCAATTAATTCAAAAATATTATGGCTACAATGTTAGAAAGTAAGTATGATATTCCTGTAGGTACAGATGTCATTACTTTAATTAAAGATGCTAAAAAAGTATTTTACAAAGACCCAAATGTAATTGGAGTTGGAATTGGAAATAAGCGTGTTTTTGGGGAGATTCATAAGGGAGATATTGCGCTTATTATTTACGTTAAAACAAAACAAAAAAGAGATTTGGTAAAGAAAGAATATCTTATTCCAGCCGAATTTCAGGGAATGAGAACTGATGTTGTTGCTCCCTTTGGAATAGATGCACCAATAGAAGCATTAGGGTTCATTGAAGGCTATCAGGAATCGGGCGATATGTCAAATATTGATTTAACCCGTTTACACCTCCAATGGAAAGCTGAAGAAAAAAATGAGAGGCCTTGGAAAGGTAGCGTAAAAACCAAAGGTGATATTTGCATTATTGAAGATGATGGGTCACTTATTAAAAAGGTTAACAATAACGAAACTGTAGATTTTGTTCAGGCTTATAAACATTTCCGTTCAAAACAACCTGACATCTATGAATTTGTTACTTTCATTACTGATTCAGATTATGGTATGCCCGCACAAGGCGCATCATCATGGTACCAATCTGTATACAATGACATTGATGGCATAGGATTAGACCGTATTGATAAAAGAGATGTTTATGAGTCTAAAGTTCTAGAGGGAATTATGTTTGTCAATCAAGGGCATTTTTCGAAATGGCGTCATGTGATGCTACAAGAACAGGGCCAACGTTGGGCTAGCTATGCACGTTACAAAGACACAAAATCAGGACCTATTAAAAATGATCATTTACAAGCAGGTAGAGCACATTGGGCTTTAAACTTTGGTGATGAAAAATCCCCTATGGACTACGATATTTATAATTTAGAGTCTAGTAATGGGCATTTTAAACGAACTGCTTTAAAAACAGAAGAGCGCTCATATTGTGATTTAGATCTTTATTTAATGGGCTTACTAGAGAAAGAAAAAGTAGGTGAGTTCAATTTATTGTCTAATGTATCTCAAATTTCAGGGGAATTATATTCAGCAAATAAAAAAACATTAACTGTTGAAAATATAATTATGGCTGAAGGGGAAAGAAAACCAGATGTGTCTAAATCTAAAAAAATATTCAGAAATGCTTTTGTGGTAATCACAAGAGATATGAATAAATCTCAAATATTGGTGGATAAAATAAATCTATTACGATTAAAATTTGAAGAAGATTTTCATGAAGCTACCAAAAAATTAGGAAAAGTAGATACTTCTTTAAATTCTTTACAGTTAGGTGTTACTACAAATTTTAAAAATGTAAGTGTTGAAATTCCGAAAGGCACAGGAAAACGCAATTTAATAGGATCTGTAACCTTTGATTCCAATGTGTTAAGTGCAGGGATTGCATTAAATGGTTTTAAAATTGAAAGTACAAACCCTACAGCATTAAGTAATAGCTTTGAAATTGAAACCAAATTGATAAAAATTACAGGAGATACTGTTAATTTTAATATTGAGTGTAATACTGGCAGCAAAAATTTAAATGAACCTTACAGGGGGCATATTTCTATTTTGGCAATCGCTCAAGTTAATTAGCTTAATCTAAAAAGAAAAGCACTCATAAAATCAAACTAACATGATTTTATGAGTGCTTTTTAGTTTTCTATGGTATTTAAAAAAAAGCTTAACTATAACTTATAACCACTATTTCTTCTCAATACCTAATTGATAGTATATAGCATTAATTTAAAAATTTAAATCCTAAAATTATTTACTGAACAAAGGATAATTACTTATTTATTCCACTCTAAAGTTCCTAAATCACAAACTATTTTGCGCTTGAACCGATTTCCAATGTCCTTTTATAAAGCAAATAAGAGCAATTAAGCTCATTTCTTATATCTTCGCACAAAAAATTTAAGATGCTAAAAGCGGTAATTTTTGATATGGACGGGGTTATCATTGAAAGTGAACCTTTGCACCATTATGCGTACCATAGCATGTTTAAAGATGTTAACGTTAAAGTGTCTGATGCCCTATACGAATCGTTTACAGGAAAATCGACCATTAACGTTTGCAAACAAGTTTGTTCGTTATTTAATTTAAAAGAAACACCAGAATATTTAGTGTTTTTAAAAAGAAAACATTTCGATTTTGTTTTCAACAACGACCAAAATTTTGATCTTATGGATGGTGTTTTAGATGTTATTCAAGATTACCACAACAACGGCCTTACATTAATTTTAGCATCGTCAGCCACTATGTCCAGTATTGAGAGAATTTTTAACCGTTTTAATTTAAACCCCTATTTTAAAGCTAAACTTAGTGGAGCCGATTTAAAACAATCAAAACCTCATCCTGAAATTTTTATTAACGCTGTTAAAGCATCGGGTTTTAAAAATACAGAGTGTATAATTATTGAAGATTCTACCAACGGCATTGAAGCTGCCAAAGGCGCTGGCGTTTTTTGTGTTGGTTTTGATAGTTTTCAATCTAAAAACCAAGATTATAGTAAAGCTGGATTGGTCATTAAAGATTTTAATGAGATTTCTTTTAATAAAATAAAAGGGCTTTCTTTGTAATTAAAGCTATTATTCAGACTCTTTTGCTTTCTTAATAATAGCTTTAAGTTTTTCTTTACGCAACACTTCTCCAGCTTTTTTCTTGTTCTTTTTCTGAACCATCAACTTGGTATGCTTCGCCTTATTTTTAGTGTTTTTATCACGCTCTGTTTTTGCCATTAAATTACTTTTTATAATACTTTGCATAGCCTCTATATGCAAAAACTCCAAGTATAAAAACCAATCCAATTGCTATGGCAATAGCATTAAAACTAGCTATTTGTTGTCCAGATTGGTAGGAATGCAAACCAGAAAGGTAAAAATTAACGCCAAAATAAGTAAAAATAATACTTGAAAAAGCAACTATGGACATGAGGTTAAAAAACCAACGACCACGAAGTCCCGGAATTAATCTGGTATGTATTACAAAGGCATAAACCATAATGCTTATAAGTGCCCAAGTTTCTTTTGGATCCCAGCCCCAGTAACGACCCCAACTTTCGTTGGCCCACATACCACCTAAAAAGTTACCAATGGTTAACATGACCAATCCTACCGTTAACGACATTTCGTTAATAATGGTAAGCTCTTTAATGTTTAAATCCATTTTTGTTTTGTTTTGTTTTGTAGTGAAAATCATGAGTAATAACGAAACAACACCAAGAATCATCCCTAAAGCAAACGGACCATAACTCGCCACAATAACAGCTACATGTATCATAAGCCAGTAACTATTTAAAACGGGCTGTAAGTTTGCTATAGCAGGATCCATCCAGTTCCAATGAGCTATCATTAGTAACATAGATGTAACAAAGGCTGTAGACGCAATGGTTAAATCACTTTTTCTTCCAAAAGCTAAGCCAAAAAACATAGTTGCCCATGCCACATAAATCATAGATTCGTAAGCATCACTCCAAGGTGCATGACCAGAAATGTACCAACGGGTTATTAAACCTAAAGTGTGTAAAATAAATAACCCAAGAATGATGAATTTAAAAACCGTTACTGAAATATTTAATGCTTTGCTTCTCTCTTTAAAAATTTGAACAATTAATAATACAAACAATAAACTGCCCGCATATAGATACCAGCTAAATAACTTTTTAAAAATATCGTACTTGTTATATAAAACTTCTGTATTTATTTTTTCATCGGAAAGCATAACAGATGCACCAATTTCATGCTGTGTTTTTTTGAAAGCTTCTAACAGTTTTGAAGCTTCTGAAAAATCACCCGTTTTTTTGGCAGAATCTAATGTATATAAATACATTTTAAAACCATTATTTATAAAATTTCCGTAAAGTGAATCTTCAATTTTATGATTTCCGAGTTTATAATCGTAAGCCGAAACCCATTTATTATTAGCATCATTTGGAATTGGGAATATTTTTAAAGACATCCCTTCAACCGTATTGTATAATAAATTAACACGTTGATCGGCTTCTTTAAATTCCTTTTGAAACGCATTTGGTGCAAGTGCTTTATACGCATCATCCAAATACGGTGTTAATTTATATTCTCCTCTTTCCGTAAAAAAATCGGAAAGCGTCACATATTTTTCACTGGGATCTACACCAATAATATGCCGAATGGAATCTGCCTTTTTCAGAGCCAAATAAATTACTGGAACGTTATACCAAAGCATAGGACTTTCCTGAATTGATAAAAACACTTGGTTCGCATTAAATCCTTCATAAGTATCATTTTTACTTAATTTACGAAGCATTTCGGAAGCATAGGTATTAACAGGCATCATTCGTCCACTTAAATCTTGAATCACCAAATGTCCGAAGGCATCCGCATGCTCTTTTGGTGTAACGTTAGCCGTTAATACCGAATCTATTTGAACTTTAGTGGGTTTGGAATGGTTATGACCATCGTTTTCCGAATGGGTCTGCGAAAATGAATGTAAACCAAAACATAAAAATATAACAGTAAGTAATTTTGCTTTTTTACTCTTAATCTTATCTAACTGATTTTTTAAATCACCAAAACGTGAGCCCTTAACAAACAAGATTGCCATCATTCCAAAGTATAGCATAAAATAACCAATGTAAGTTATTAGTGATCCCCAATAATCATGGTTAACTGAAAGAACAGTTCCTTTTTCGTCGGTATCGAAACTCGATTGAAAAAAACGATAATTTCTATGATCTAAAATATTATTCATAAAAATCTTATAATCAAAATTGCCTTCTTTGTCATCAATAATAGTCACTTTACTTGAATATGCCGAATACCCTTTTTCGGTTCCTGGGTAACGTTCTGCTTCAAAATCATTTAGTTTTATTGCAAATGGCAAAGCCATAACTTTAGATCCATATTTAAATGCAAAATCCAATCCGCCAACTTCTAATTGTTTAAAACCATTATTCATGCCTTTACCTCCTATTAATCCAACCCGCTTAGTTTCACCATTGGCCGTTACCTTAAGAACTAAACCTTCTTCATCATTCTTTAAAATTTGAGATTTTTGCACAATATCAAACACTCCTTTTATAACTGGCTTTGGAAGTACCATTTGCATATTGCCAATAATGTAACGCGAACGTAACACCAGAGGTTGTATGCTATCCTTTACCAATTTACCCTGCGTCATGGTAGCCATAGTTAAAAATTCACCTTCAAAAGGTGACTGTATGGTAAGTTCGTCGTTATTGTATGTGATATTGACTGCGCCATTGGTAGGTTTGTTAAGTGCAATCAACATATTGTGAATATTTTGTACCGTACCCACTTTTAGAAAGTGATTATGGGGTCCGTTCGAACCAGCTTCTACAATCTTTAAATAAGATTCTCCATTCTCATTGGGAACAATATCTTCCTCTGCTCCAAAAATAAATTTTTCTAACTCAATAGAAACGGGTTGTTGGTTGTACTTCGTTTCAATTTTAAATTTGTTGTTTAACCTTTCCGAAAAATCAACCGCCCTTTCAACTGACAATCGCTGCGGTACACCATCTACTTCATAATCACCATCAATATAGGTAGATATATATGTTTTTTGAGAAAGAAAGGTGTTTTCAGTTGCCCCCTCACGAATGGCCATCATACCCTCATAACTAATATATCGTGTAATAAAAGCCCCTAGAAGAATAAAAATAAATGCCAAATGCAAAATTAAAGTTGCCCATTTTTCTTTTCTAAATAATCTGAATTTAAAAATATTTCCAACAAAATTAATCACAAAAAACACCATGATAGCCTCAAACCACCATGCATTATAAATTAAATTTCTTGTGTACGCTGTTGGCGATGTGTTTTGTCCAGCATCCAAAAAGGTTCCGGTAGCCATAGCAGCAGCAAACACTAAAAATAAAATACCTGTAAGTCGTGTAGAAAAAAGAATTTTGGTGAGTCTATTTAGCATAATAAGAACCCTTTTTTTGGGTCATGCAAATTTAAGTATTTAAGTTTATTTAAGTGTGTTTAAATTTATTAAAATTTACGTAATAATAAAATGTAAAGTCATTTCGAGGAACAAAGAAATCTTATGATAACACAGTGAAACTTTATTTGAAACTACTTCTCAACAGATTGCTGCTGTTGTTCCTCATTCGTAAAAACGTTTATTTTTTGACACTCCTAGCTTCAAAAATTTTTAAATACAAAAACGTACCCATTTTTCTGGCGCGTTCTTTGGCATTGTTTGCATAATCGCCTTCAAAAAGTTCATCTATGGTTTGAACCCACAAGTTTATCCATAGCCCAAAATGAAATTCGGTAATCGTATTATTATTTTCTTTATCTACTTGAATATGTGCTTCAAGAGGATTTCCTAAGTATTTGGTTTTTAAAAACAAACTCGATTCCCAAAAAGAGGTTAATCTATTTAAATGCACATCCCAATCTTTAATAACGTCATTAAAAAACGGGCCTAAAACAGCATCTATTTTCACTTTCTTATAAAATGAAGACACCAATAAATAGACATCGTCTCTGGTTTGAATATCTTTTTTTTTCATAATAAACAAAGATACATTATTAAGCTAATATTACTTATTTTTGCTATATGATTTCAGTAGTACTTCTTGGAGCTGGCAACGTTGCAACGCATTTATTTAGGGCTTTTAGTAAAGCAGAACATGTATCCGTTGTTCAGTGGTACAACCGCAATATAAACTCTATAAAGTCCTATAAAAATGAAGTGGATATTACTGATGATATCACCCAACTTAAACTTGCCAATTTATATATTTTGGCTGTAAGTGATGATGCCATAAAGCCACTTGCTTCACTTCTGCCTTTTGAAAACAGATTGGTTGTTCATACATCTGGTGGTGTTAGTTTATATGATATTGACAAAAAACAAAAACGTGGCGTATTTTACCCCTTACAAACGTTTAGCAAAACTGCCGACATAGATTTTGTGAATGTGCCCATTTGTATTGAAGCTCTTCGAAATGAAGATTACCAGGTTTTAAAGGAATTAGGCAGTTCAATAGGAAGCCATACTAAGAAAGTAAATAGCGACCAACGTAAAGTATTGCATTTAGCTGCTGTTTTTGTAAATAATTTTACAAATCAGCTCTATCGTATTGCTCATGAAATAACCGAAAGTGAAGGCGCAGAATTTGATGTATTAAAACCCCTTATTTTAGAAACTGCTAAAAAAGTTCAAGACCTTTCGCCATACATAGCACAAACAGGACCTGCTAAACGTAACGACAAAAAAACCTTAAAAAAGCATTTAAAACTTTTAAAAGACCCTCACCATAAAGAAATTTATGATTTATTAACAACCTCTATACAACGTACCCATGGAAGAAAAAAGTTATAAAGAATATTTAAATCATATTACCACTTTTGTTTTTGATGTGGACGGCGTACTAACAGACGGTACAATTATAGTAACAACTTCGGGTGAATTACTAAGGAAGATGAATATTAAAGACGGGTTTGCCCTTAAAACGGCCGTCGACCATAATTATAATATTTGTATCATTTCTGGTGGGTCTAACGAAGGTGTAAAACTTCGTTTAGAAGGTTTGGGGATTAAAGACATTTATTTAGGAACCCATAATAAGGTTAAACATTTAGATGAATTTTTAAAGAAGTACAATATCAAATATAAAAATGTACTTTATATGGGCGACGATATTCCTGATCTAGAAGTTATGAAAATGGCAGGTTTACCGTGTTGCCCGCAAGATGCTGTAGCAGAAATTAAAACGATTTCAAAATACATATCGCATAAAAAAGGTGGCGAAGGTGCTGTACGTGATGTTATTGAGCAAGTATTAAAAGTACAAGGAAAATGGCAAGGTAATTTTGATGCTAAGTATGATTGATAGTTGTTTAGAAACACTAACTGTCAAACAATCTAACATGTCAAAAAAATCAATTTTTACACTTTAAAACATTAAACTATTATATTGAACTTTCTTAACCTAATCCGCTGGAAAAATTTAATAATGATTGCTATGGTGCAATTATTAATAAAATATGCACTTTTAGAACCATTTGGGGTTGAAACTAGTTTAAATACCTTAGGAATTACGCTTTTAATTATTGCTACCCTTTGTATTGCGGCAGCTGGTAATATTATTAATGATATTTATGATGTTGAAACCGATTTTATAAACAAACCAGACACACTTATAGTTGGGAAATCAATTTCTGAAAAAACTGCTTATAATCTGTTTGTAATTTTTAATATTGTTGGTGTTGGTGTTGGGTTTTATTTATCAAATTCAGTTGGTAAAAGTGCTTTCTTCGCCATCTTTGTTATAATTTCAGCCTTACTTTATGTGTATGCAAGTTATTTAAAGCAAATGCCCATAATCGGCAATATTGTTGTTTCAATTTTAGTTGCTTTGAGTCTGATTATCGTGGGTATTTTCGAATTACTCCCATCAATTACCAGTTTAAATCAGCAAACCCAATTAACGTTTTTCAAGATTATTTTTGACTATGCAGTTTTTGCATTCCTGATTAATTTGCTTCGCGAAATAACCAAAGATATTGAAGATATTGATGGCGACCATAAAGCTGGAATGAACACTTTACCTATTGTAATAGGGAGAGAACGGGCTTCTAAAGTATTATTTGCTTTATCTTTTATTCCATTATTTGCTGTAGCGTATTATGTAATACATTCACTTTATAAAAATCAAAATGCCGTACTCTACTTTTTAATTTTTATAATAGGCCCACTACTCTATATTAGTATTAAAACCTTTACTGCTCATACAAAAAAAGAATATCATCACATTAGTAATATACTTAAATTAGTAATGCTTTTTGGAATGCTGTCGTTATTACTTTATTTGCTTATTTTGAAAAGATAAGTTTATTCCATAATAGTTTAAAAATTAATGAACAGCGATTTTTATTTTTGAATAAAATAACCACATATTATTAAAAAATGCTGAACGAAAAACTAAAAAATTATCACATCATTCTAGCATCTAGTTCTCCCAGAAGGCAAGAGTTTTTCAAAACATTAGATCTAGATTTCGAAATTCGTTTAAAACCGGTCGTAGAAGACTATCCTACCCGCTTAAAACATTTTGAAATAAGCGATTATTTAGCGCAATTAAAAGCATTGCCTTTTAAAAATGAGCTTAAAAATGCTGATATTCTTATTACAAGTGACACCATTGTTTGGCACAATAACCAAGCCCTTGGGAAACCAAAAAATGAAGTTGATGCGTTCAATATCTTAAAATCGTTAAGTAATGCTACGCATGAAGTTATTACGTCGGTTTGTTTTACAACAATAACCTTTGAAAAAACATTAAACGCCATTACAAAAGTTACTTTTAAAAATTTAAGCGACGAAGAAATTTTATATTATATCAAAACCTGTAAACCTTTTGATAAAGCTGGAGCTTATGGTATACAAGAGTGGATTGGACAAATTGGTGTAACTAAAGTTGAGGGTTCGTATTTTAATGTTATGGGGTTACCAACGCATATTGTTTACAAAACATTGAATGATATTGTTAATGAATTTTAAAAACTATAAAACAATTTTATTTTCTAACGTATCTTTGTTTATGATTCAATCTAAATAGAAAAATAAATGTTTTTTAAATCATATCAAAGCGAATTCATAATAACAGGATTTGTTCTTCTTTTTCTGCTAATTGTCAGATTCATTTTAACATTCCTCATAACTAAAATATCCAGAAAAAACGGTATTAACTTAGCGCGTATTCATCTAATTAACAGATATGTGTCAGTTTCATTGTTTTTAATAGCACTTATCATTATTCCGTTTGTTTTTGGTACCGATGTACATGATTTGGTATTTCTTTTCTCTTCAGTTTTTGCAGTAATTGGTATTGGTTTATTTGCTGTTTGGTCTATTTTAAGCAATATTACATCGGGTATTATTATGTTTTTCTCGTTCCCTTATAAAGTTGGTGATAAAATTCAAATACATGATAAAGATTTCCCACTTGAAGGGATTATAGAAGATATTAGAGCGTTTCAACTTCATTTGCGTTTAGATAATGGTGATTTGGTAACTTACCCAAACAATTTAATGCTTCAAAAAGGAGTCACTTTAATTGAAAAAGATGCTATTGAACATGATTTTGACGACGAAGGTCACACTGTTTAAATATTCCATATATTTATAAAATGGGTAGAACTAGAATAAAAAACCATCATAAAAAGTTAGGGAAAGCTCCTGGCAGTGTAATTTATACTGGGAATAAATCATCAAAAAAATTATTTATTGACATTTTCGATTATAATGTTGAACAATGTATTGAGAAAGAATTAAATACTGTTGAAGAAACCTTTAATTTTAAGCTTACCGATTCTATAACCTGGATAAACCTTAACGGTTTAAACCATGTAGCTGAAATAGAGAAATTAGGAAATCACTTTAATTTACACCCCTTAGTTTTAGAAGATATTGTAAGCATCTCACAGCGCCCAAAAATTGACGAACATGACGATTATTTGTTTGTTGTACTTAAGATGCTTTATTACGATAAAAACGAAGATATAGTAGCCGAACAGGTTAGTTTTATATTGGGCAAAAACTATGTGCTTTCTTTTCAAGAGGCAGAAGGCGATGTTTTTGATTCGGTTAGAGAACGCATTCGACACGGAAAAGGGAGAGTGCGCACCATGCAATCTGATTATTTACTTTGCATTTTAATAGATGCCGTTGTAGACCATTACTTTACAATTATTGAAACATTAGGCGATAAAATTGAAGATTTTGAAACAGATATATTCTCTGGAAATGTAAACAACACCATTAATAAGGATATTCAAGACTTAAAACGAGAAATTCTTAAAGTACGTCGTGCTATTTTTCCCCTGCGCGAAGTTATAAATAGAATTGAAAAACATGAAAGTCCGCTTATTCAGGTCAAAACAAAGCCATTTTATAGAGATATTTACGATCATTTAATTCAAGTTTCTGAAAATATAGATATTTACCGCGAAATGATTTGGAGTTTAATGGATATGTACATGACCACCATTAGCAACAAAATGAATGAAGTCATGAAGGTGCTCACCATAATGGCTTCCATTTTTATCCCATTAACTTTTATTGCTGGTATTTATGGTATGAACTTCGATAACATCCCAGAATTACATTACAGATACTCTTACCATATTTTATGGGGTGTCATGATTGCGCTTTTTATAGGTATGTTATTTTACTTTAAACGAAAAAAGTGGCTGTAATCTAGTCGATCGGATTTAGGTATTAGTCGCTATTTAAACTAACAACCGGCAACAACGTTAAAGAAACATTAAAAGCCCCTTTTCCCTGGTTTACTTTGTTATATTTGATAATTAGCTAACTTAATTAACATGCAAAAAATAATATTTTCCTTTTTACTAACACTCCTTCCCTTTTCAATTTCACTAGCCCAAAAACCTATAACAACCGCTACTTCCGAGATTTTTGAATCCGTTCAAAAACTCAATTTCTTAGGTGCTGTATTGTATATAGCTGCCCATCCAGATGATGAAAATACCCGATTAATTTCTTACATGTCTAATCACGTAAAAGCGAGAACCGCTTATTTATCATTAACTCGTGGCGATGGAGGACAAAACCTAATTGGTTCGGAAATACGAGAATTATTAGGTGTAATAAGAACTCAAGAATTATTAGCCGCAAGACGGATTGATGGTGGCGAACAATTATTTACAAGAGCGAACGATTTTGGCTTTTCTAAACACCCAGATGAAACCTTAGCGATTTGGAACAAGGAAGCCGTTTTAAGCGATGTGGTTTTAGCCATTAGAAAATTTCAACCAGATATTATAATAAATAGATTTGACCATAGAACCCCAGGAAGTACTCATGGACATCACACAAGTTCTGCCATGTTAAGTGTAGAGGCTTTTGATCTTGCCAATAATAAGTCTGCATATCCCGATTTATTAAAATACGCTGACGTCTGGCAACCTAAACGTTTGTTTTTTAATACCAATTCGTGGTTTTATCGCAGTCAGGAAGATTTTGATAAAGCCGACAAAAGTAATATGATAACTTTTGATATTGGAACCTATTATCCTTTGAAAGGAGTCTCTAACAACGAAATTGCTTCGCTGGCCAGTAGTCAACATTTAAGTCAAGGCTTCGGTCGATTATCCCAACGTGGTACCCAAAGCGAATATATTGAGTTTTTAAAAGGTGAACCATTAAACAATAACAAAAATATTTTTGAGGGTATAGACACCTCTTGGAATCGTATAAAAGGTGGAAAAGCTATTGGAGACATCTTGTATGCTGTTGAGAATAACTTCAACTTTAAAGACCCATCAATACACATCCCACCGTTAATGGAAGCTTATAAATTGCTTCAGAATATAGAAAATGCGCATTGGAAAACACAAAAAACCCAAGAACTAAAATCGATAATTGAAATGTGTGCTGGATTATACTTAGAAGCTTCCGCTAATGCCCCTTCAAGCACCTTGAATCAGACTATAAAAATCAGCATTGAAGCCTTAAACAGAAGCAATCAAAACGTGCTATTAGAAAGCATATCTCAAGGTGACCAAGAAGTAATCACAAAGAATTTAGAGTTGAAAAATAATGATTCTGAGAAATTTGATACAGACTATTTTATCTCAGCTAACGAAAACTATACATCGCCCTATTGGCTAACCAATAAAGGTACTTTAGGCATGTATGAAGTTGAAAACAAACAACTCATAGGTTTACCTGAAACACCTAGAAACGTTATAATTAACTTTAATTTAAAAATAAATAACACACCCATCACTTTTACAAAAGATGTTGTTTACAGATATTCAAAACCAGATAAAGGCGAATTATACAACCCTTTTGAAATTGTACCTGAAGTGTCTGCTAAAATCACTGAAACGGTTATCATTTTTGAAAATGACAAACAGCGTGATATTACAGTTAAAGTGAAGGCAGGTCGGGATAATTTAGAAGGTTTTGTGGAAGTTAACCACCCAAACGATTGGAATGTATTTCCTGAAAAACAAAAAGTATTCATGGCCCATAAAGGCGAAGAGCAAACAGTTACATTTACAATAATTCCTCCAAAAAATCAAAGTGAAGGTTATCTCAGCTCGATTGTTCATGTGGGCGATAAAGATTATACAAAAGAATTAATCGAAATTAATTATACCCACATTCCATTTCAAACCGTTTTGTTACCCAGTGAAAGCAAAATTGTACGTTTAGATATTAAAATGAAAGGTGAGAATATTGGTTATATTGCTGGTGCCGGCGATGTAGTACCTGAAAGTTTACAGCAAATTGGTTACAACGTTTTAACCATAAAACCAGAAGATATTAGTACTGAAACTTTAAGCAGATTTGATGCTGTTGTTGTAGGTATTAGAGCTTATAATACCGTTGAAAACCTGGATTATAAACAACAATTACTATTCGATTTTGTTGCCAGCGGTGGCAATATGATTGTTCAATACAATACAAGCAGAGGTTTAAAAGTTGATAAACTTGCTCCCTTTGACATAAAGTTATCTAGCGATAGAGTAACCGACGAAAACGCAGAGGTTCGTTTTTTAAACCCGGAGCATGAACTTTTAAACTATCCTAATAAAATTACCCAAAAAGATTTTGAAGGTTGGACCCAAGAACGCGGTTTATATTTTCCAAGTTCATGGTCTAACGAATTTACCCCCATCCTATCCATGAACGATAAAAACGAAACACCAAAAGACGGTAGTTTATTAGTCGCAAAATATGGCAAAGGGTATTATATATACACAGGTTTAAGCTTTTTTAGAGAGTTCCCAGAAGGTGTTTCGGGAGCCTATAGACTGTTCGCTAATATGTTGTCGATTGGAAAAGAAGATTTAAAAGCCAGTACGAAACTAAATAATTAGTTATGAGCGATGAAAAACAGACGAAACGCCCTTGGCTAAAACTTTACTCCATTGTTTTAATAGCCAATGCCATTTATGTTATAATCTTTTATCTAATCATGCAAGCCTTTTAATATGCAAGCACTAAACTGGGTAGATTGGGTGGTATTAGGGGTTACTTTGTTAGCGATTGTTGTTTATGGCACTTGGAAAACAAGAGGGAGTAAAAATGTTAAAGATTATTTAAAAGGTGGTAACACTTCAAAATGGTGGACTATCGGGCTATCAGTTATGGCAACTCAAGCCAGTGCCATCACCTTTTTATCAACACCCGGGCAAGCCTTTCATGATGGAATGGGGTTTGTGCAATTTTATTTTGGCTTACCCTTAGCCATGGTGGTTATTTGTATGGTGTTTATTCCATTATACCACCGTTTACAAGTTTATACTGCCTACGAGTTTTTAGAAAACAGATTCGATTTAAAAACCAGAACGCTTACAGCTATTTTATTTTTAATACAACGTGGTTTAGCAGCAGGTATCACCATTTTTGCTCCAGCAATTATTTTATCGGTTGTTTTGGGTTGGGACTTATTAACCCTAAACATTATTATTGGTCTTTTGGTTATTATCTACACTGTTTCAGGTGGCACGCGCGCTGTGAATGTGACTCAAAAGCATCAAATGGTGATTATTTTTATTGGCATGTTTGTAGCTTTCTTTTTAATTGTTGGTAAGCTTCCACAGGACATTACCTTCAGTAAAGCATTAAGTATCGCCGGGGCCAATGGGAAAATGGATATTTTGGACTTTTCGTTCGATTTAAATAATCGTTACACCTTTTGGAGCGGTATTATTGGAGGAACGTTTTTAATGCTCTCCTATTTTGGGACAGACCAAAGTCAGGTTCAGCGTTACCTTTCTGGTAAATCGGTAAAAGAAATGCAATTAGGTTTAATTTTTAATGGTTTGTTAAAAGTACCAATGCAGTTTTTTATTCTACTTGTTGGTGTTATGGTTTTTGTGTTTTATCAGTTTAATGAAGCTCCTATAAATTTTAATCCAACGGCGACCGAACTGGTTTTAAATTCTGAATATTCAAATGAATATAAAGCGCTTCAAAAAGAACAACAAGACCTTTTTAATGAAAAACAAACTCTTATAAATTCCTTTTTAAATTCTGAAAATTCAAATACTTCAATTTCTATTTCTCAATCTAATAAAGCAAGTGATTCTATTAGAAACATAGCCAGAAGCCTCATTGATAGAGCTGCTACAAAACAAAATGTAAAAATTGAAAGCAATGATAAAGATTATGTGTTTATTCATTTTATATTAAACAATTTACCTCGGGGACTCATCGGTTTATTACTGGCAGTTATTTTAAGTGCTGCCATGTCGAGTACATCGAGCGAATTAAATGCTTTAGGCTCTACAACCACCATCGATTTGTACAAACGAAACACCAGTGAAAAAACCGAAGAGCATATGGTAAAAGCATCTAAATGGTTTACGTTTGCCTGGGGCATTATGGCCATTTGTGTTGCCTGTTTCGCATACCTTGCCGAAAATTTAATTCAATTGGTTAATATTATTGGTTCTATTTTTTACGGCAATGTATTGGGTATTTTCCTATTGGCATTTTTCTTCAAGTTTGTAAAAGGAAATGCCGTGTTTATTGGGGCTTTAATTACCCAGGCTATCATTTTCGGACTCTATCTTTTAAATGTTTACGACGTTATTAATCTTCCGTTTTTATGGCTGAATTTTGTCGGCTGTGTTTTAGTAATAATATTAGGATTGCTTATCGATTATAAAAAAATAAGAGTAATAGACAAAAGTGTTTTAATTTTATTAATTGCAATTTTATCATATTTTAGTTATTTAATTTTGAATAACTAACTATTCGTAACCCTTCAAATAATTTATAAAACCAGTGACAAAAGCATTATCAAATAGAAACATCCGTTGGGGCATTATTGGTTTGGGATCGATCGCTAACAAATTTGCATCCGATCTTTTAACCATTCAAGATGCAGAACTCTATGCAGTAGCCTCCAGATCTCAAGAAAAAGCGAATGACTTCGCTAAAAAATATGCTGCTACAAAAGCTTACAATAGTTATGAAGCCTTGGCAAACGACCCCAATGTTGATGCGGTTTATATAGCAACGCCACACACTTTACATAAAGAAAATGCGCTCATGTGTTTAGAAAATGGCATTGCCATGTTAGGTGAAAAGCCTTTCGCTATGGATGCCGGTGAAGTAGAAGAAATGATAGACAAAGCCAAAGAAAAAAATGTGCTGCTTATGGAAGCGCTTTGGACTCGTTTTCTTCCACATTATCAATATGTTTTAAAAGAAATTAAAAATGAAAAATTTGGTAAAGTTTTAAAACTGGAAGCCAATTTTGGATTTTTTCGCGAATACAATACCAATTCAAGACTTTTTGAAAAATCCCTAGGAGGCGGAAGCTTGTTAGATATTGGTATCTACCCTGTTTTTGCTTCACTATCCATGTTAGGTGTACCCCGTAATATAGAAGCCTCTGCTACCTTTTTTGAGAATGGTTCCGACTCATCCTGCTCCATGACCTTTAATTATCCTAACAATATAAAAGCACATTTAAAAAGCTCGCTGTTAGAAGTGTTACCAACTGAAGCCATTGTTTATTGTGAAAAAGGGATTATAAAAATTAACACCCAATTCCATTGTCCTAGCACTGTATCATTGAT
>JBNMNO010000027.1:0-27935 GCA_051275695.1 Mariniflexile sp. | reverse complement strand
AAAATTACCATCGATAAAAATTATATTATTGGTGGCACTGGCTATTTACAAAACCCCAACAACATAGGTTACGGCTATGAAACCGGACCTGTAAACCGACCAAACACCGATAAACTCACCTGGCATTTTATTGCGCCTAATGTTCACGATTTTACCTGGGCTGCCGACCCAGATTATATTCACGATACTAAGCAAGTGCCAAATGGCCCGCTTTTGCATTTCTTTTATAAAAAAACCATGCCTAGTGATAAACTAGATAACTGGAAAAATCTACAACCAAAAACTATTGAATTAATGCAATATTACAGCGAAAATGTGGGGCAGTATCCTTACAAACAATATTCGGTGATTCAAGGTGGTGATGGTGGTATGGAATATGCCATGTGCACACTTATTCTGGGTGAAGGTAGTTTTGATGGTTTATTTGGGGTTACTGCTCACGAAATGGCCCATACTTGGTTTCAGTTTTTATTGGCTACTAATGAGTTAAAACACTATTGGATGGACGAAGGTTTTACCAGTTACATTAGTGATTTAGCAGAAAATGAGATTATGAAAAAAGGACTTTCAAACCCTACTTCTGGGGCTTACACTAGTTATATTTATTTAGCGAAGTCTGGCAAAGAACAGTCTTTAACCACCCATGCCGATCGTTTTAATTTTAATAGAGCACACAGTATTTCGGCCTATAGTAAAGGGGAGGTGTTTTTGGCTCAATTGGGGTATGTTATTGGAGAAGAAAACCTAAAAAATACCATTAAAAAATATTTTGCTGATTATTCCTTTACACATCCAACACCAAATAGTATTATTCGTTCTGCTGAAAAAGTATCGGGATTAGAATTAGATTGGTATTTAATGGATTTTGCTCAAACCACCAACACCATTGATTATGGGGTTACATCTATTGATGGCAATACGGTAACTTTGGAGCGCATTGGCTTAATGCCCATGCCCATAGACGTAACGGTAACCTATAGTGATAACACAACTGAAGATTTTTACATACCCTTACAAATGATGCGTGGTGAAAAACCAAGCACCGCAACCCTAATAAAAGATTGGGCTTGGGCATATCCAACCTATGCCTTTGAAACTAAAAAAGCGGTTAAAAGTGTACAAATAGACCCAAGTGGATGGATGGCCGATATCAATCAAGAGAATAATAAAAAGTAAATTTCTTTTTTTCTTTTATAAAATTTTGAAAAGACCTCTTTGTGAAAATGAAGAGGTTTTTTATTGCGTCAAAACAACTTCACTTTGTTAGATAAAAATATTATATATCTTCCTTTTTTGCGTTAAGGATGGAAGTGGTATCCTTTTTAAAACTTAGTAATATTAAAGTTTACTGAGCGCTAATAATTAATGGATAGCCACGTCGCTCACTCCTCGTTATGACGTTTTAAAAAGATATAACGTACAGCCTGACCTTTAGGGAACGCCCAAATTATAGATTAATTAATCATCTTCAATACCAAAGCTCGCCCCTATAAATCTCAGTTTTTGCAACCCGTTCGCGGTTATTAAGCTTTAAATGTGTGGGTGTAAGATGTTTGTTTCGGTACCCCAATAAATGAAACAGCGATTTTGCAAAAAACTTGGCTACTTTTAAGTTTACCTGCAAAACACCTTCTTGTTTGTTTAACCACGACACTCCTGGTAAAGCCACCAACAACCCATCAATTTTAATACGTCGCAAAATGGTTGATAGTTTTAATATAAGCGGATGGATGGGTTTAATAATAAAAAAACCTTCGGCACCTCGTTTTTGGTATAAAGGCATAAACATAACCCCTGTGTGATTTGCTTTTACTTCTAAATTATTACCGGTAGCAAGTGGTGTTCCTTTTTTTATGGGCTGGAAACTTTTAAAGCCTTCGTGCATTTTAAAGGTATGGTTGGGGTTTATCGTGTGCATGTAAATTACCTCGAACACATCTACCATCTTAGCGGCTTGGGTTTGTAATTGCTGGTAATAACTAGAAAATTGAGCAACACCATTTTCTTCTAAAACCCCCGAATATACGAGTGCTAGGTGTATAAAAGCGATGTTGTTGGTAATAGAGCGTAAATCGTTGTGTTGACCCGATTCAAAACCCAGACTTACATAGCCCATTTCGTTTATATAGCTTAACAAGGGCCCGTGTAAGTATTCTTCAATACCTAACACCGCGGGCACAGGAAATAGTCTGGAAAACTTCCGATTTATTAATGCATCATTAATGGTTATAAAGGGGAGCGTTTTACTGGAGGTTGTGTGGAGGTCTATAAAATAAAAAGGAGGCTGATTGTTTTTTAGTATTCCATTTAAAATGTTTAAAACTATTAACAGCTCTTCTTCTTCGGTGTTTAAAATGGTTTTGCTCTTAATTTCTGCAATGCGTTCCTTGGTCCAAAGTCGATTTAAATCTTCATCTACATAGCGTTGTTGCAATTTTAGTGCTTTACAATTTCCTGCTAGCCCATAAATAGACCCTTTTACATGTGCAACATTAATACCGTCTAAAGCGTCTTTTAGAGCTAAAACACCTGCGGTTTCGTTACCATGAATCCCACCAAAAAAAACTACTGTAGGTCCTGATTTGAAGCCTTTTATATGACCAAGTATTCTGTTTACGGTGATCTTATTATCCAGGGCTTGACTATAAATATCTATCATATATTAAAAATCGTTATGTGTAATAAGGCCTACCAATTTGTTTTGGTTTACCACTGGAAGACTTCCAATAGCGTTGTCTGACATAATTTTTTTAGCTTCATCAAGCGGGGTGTACTCATCAACTGTTATAATATCTGTTTTCATAATGTGTTGAACACTTGTATTTTGCTTAATGGTGTTTAAAAAGACTTTAACATCGGTCCAGCTTATTAAACCTAATAGTTCACGATCACTACTAATAACTGGCATATGATGAATGTTTTTCCATTTCATAATATTTACAACAAGCTCGATACTGTCATTTTTACTTACTGAAAAAATATCAGAACTCATAATATGCTTAACAACACGTTGTTTTTTTAATAGCCACTCATCTCCTTCGTTAACCTTACCCCAAATAGAAACCGGATACCCTTTTTCTTGTTTTTCATACATATTAGCAGTTAGTACTTGCGCCGCCTCGAAAGGTCTGTGTGTTTTTTGTAATTGGCGGTAGTTACGAATTATCCATTCCGATCCGTTAGTCCCTTTTGCTCTGTCTTTTAATACTTTTAAATAGTATTCGGCGTCTTTAGGATATATACCTGCCTTGTACAAGCCTTTATAAGCCATGGGCAATAACTCGTTTAAAATAAGATTGTAACTGGAAATATAGCCGCCATTCCAATAGAACTGTGTTGCCATGCCATATCGCGCTGCATTAAAAAAGTTGGTTTTTACGTCTTTAAAATCCCATAAAGTATGGATATTGTTATATTTTTTAGGTTTTCCCAACATAACACCTACCCAAAACATCATATTTGCGATTTCATCGGTAGTCGTTGGTCCAGAAGGAATGTAACGGTTTTCAATTCTTAAATTAGGCTTGCCGTTTATTTCACCATAACAAACCCGATTCCAAGGGTACACGGTTCCATTATGAAGACGTAAAGCGTGTAATCTTGGTGTTTGGTTATTCTGTATCATATCCACACTATCTTTTGTGAAATCAGTGGTAATAAAACTTCTGAATCTGGCAATATTATCTTTAAAAATATCGGTTACAGTGCCTGTTTGCCAGCTATTACCGAAACTTACTCGCGATTGTTTTTCGTTTAATAAATATGAGTTGGCCCGGGTATCTATGCTTTGGGTAAATAAGGCAATACGCGTTTCGCTCCACAACTCTTTTCCAAACAATATTGGCGAATTAGCACAAACACTTAAAATGGGGCCCGCAATAGCTTGAGCCCAGTTATAATTATCAACAAAACCTTTAGGATTAAGCTGTAAATGCATTTGAAAGCTGGTATTACAGCTTTCTAACATTACAGAATCGTGCAATAAATTTAACTCATCAACTCCTTTTATATGAATATTGAAACTTTGTTTTCTGTGGCTTTTTATCACTTGGTTTAAAATTGAATAGCGTTCAATATTGGTTAGATTTTGCTCGTCAACATTGTTTACTGAAAGTGTTGGTAAAATGCCTGTTAACACTATCTTAACGCCTTTTTTGGTCGCGGCTTTTTTGGCTATTGCTAATAAGGTATCTAACTGTTTGTGTAATTTTGAAAAACAATCCTTTTGAAGCTTTAAAGGGTCTAAATTAATTTCCAGATTATAGTTCCCCATTTCGGTGGTAAAATGCGTGTCATCAATAGCTTTTAATAGCTCCATAGATTTACTCTCTGGTAAAAAAATTCTATTAACCAAACAAAATTCTTGTTCTGCGCCAACACGAAGCGGCCCTTCTTTAAACATACCTTTATCAATCATTATATCAAGCGCTTTTATGTCGTTTAATAAATGGTGAATATAATTAGCTCTGTCTTTTTTTGTTTTTAGTTTTAAAACATTTAAATCTCCCATAACTAAATTATTATGTCTTAATAGAGCTAAATTACTGTGGATAGCTCAATTTTTATATGATTTTTATCATGTAGGTATAATACGCTCGTGGTGTTAATTGTTATTATTACTTTTGTGTTTACAAAATCACCTATGCCTGCAACCTATTCCAAAAAAGAAAAACTAAAAAGCAAAAAGCTTATTGGGCAATTATTTGCGGAAGGGAAGTCGATTTCTGCGTTTCCGTTGCGCTTAGTTTATTTGCCTACTACCTTTGATGATGATGTTATAGCAAAAACAGGCGTTTCGGTAAGTAAAAAATATTTTAAAGCAGCTGTTGACAGAAATCGAATAAAACGTTTGATGCGAGAGGTTTACCGATTAAACAAAGCTGTATATTTTAACAACATTACAACACAATATGCGTTTATGATTTTGTACATTGGCAAAGATAAACCCACATTAACCCAGGTTGAAGCCCGAATGAAACACTTGTTTGATAAGTTTTTAAGCCAGGTTTCGGATGTTGAAAATAAATTATAAATTAGATCCATCAGTTTTTAAAACAGGTTGAAAATCTGTTTAACTTGTGTTTATAAGTTTAAAACAATGTGTTTATATAGTTTGTGCGGATTAGTGCAATTCGTGTGACAAAAATCAGGAGTTAAATCGAAATACATTAAGTAACATCGTTTTAATTATTTTTGAAAGCAATAAAATCGTTTTACAATGAAACATATATTTAAAAAGAAAATCATAATCCCCATTGTAGTAGGTGCTTTGTTTTTAACCACCACCGCCTTTAAAAATGATTTCTTTGAAATAGCCAAACAAATAGAGATTTTCACCACGCTTTTTAAAGAAATCAACATGAATTATGTGGACGAAACCAATCCCGGCGATTTGATGGACACAGCCATTAAAAGTATGTTGGCAGATTTAGATCCCTACACCAATTTTATGAATGAGCAAGATGTAGAGGCTGCCAGAATTAATAATACAGGCGATTATACTGGTATTGGTGCGAAAGTAAAAACCTTAAAAGATAAATTGGTAATTGTGGAGCCTTACAAAAGTTACCCTGCAGATAAAGCTGGTTTAAAAGCGGGTGACGAAATTATAAAAGTAGGGAACACCATTATTGAAACCTATAAAGAAGATGCTGGCGAACTACTTAAAGGCGCTACCGACACACAGGTGGAGGTGACTTATAGGCGCCAAGGAAAAACACAAACGGCCACCATAAAGCGTGCTGAAGTTGAAATTAATGCAGTTCCGTATTTCTCGATGGTTAATAGCAAAACAGGGTATATTGTTTTAAGCAAGTTTAATGATAAAGCATCGGCTGAAACTAATTATGCCTTACGCGACTTAAAAGCACAAGGTGCCCAACGTATTATTTTAGATTTACGTGGTAACCCAGGAGGCTTGCTTAATGAAGCCATTAACATTGTAAACCTTTTTGTTCCAAAAGGGCAGCTAGTCGTAACCACAAAATCGAAAGTTAAAAAATACAACAAAACCTATTATACCCAAAACGAACCTATAGATACCGAAATACCTTTGGTGGTTATAATTGATGGCGGAAGCGCATCGGCAAGCGAAATTGTTTCAGGCGCATTACAAGATTTAGACCGCGCTGTTGTAGTTGGCTCCAGAAGTTTTGGAAAAGGCTTGGTACAGCGCCCAAAACAACTTACTTACGGTACGCAGGTTAAAATTACTATTTCGCGCTATTACACACCCTCCGGAAGATGTATACAGGCCTTAGACTATTGGCATAGAGACGAAAAAGGCGAAGCGCTGCGTGTAAAAAAAGAAAATTACAACGAATTTAAAACCAAAAACGGTAGAAAGGTGTTTGATGGTGGCGGTGTACTGCCGGATGCCAATTTCGATGCTTCAAAAAACACAGCTATTACTAATGCTATTGTTAACAATGATTTAATTTTTAATTACGCCACAGATTATTATTATAAACATGATATAAAAGATGTTGCTGCTTTAAAACTTATCGATTCTGATTTTACGAGCTTTAAATCCTATTTAAAAATCAATAATTTTACTTTTGAAACAGACACCGAAAAAGCACTTAAAAAGGCTTTTGAAGCTGCTACACAAGAAGAGTTAGACGATAATATTGAGGCAGATTACAACACGTTAATGGCTAATTTAAACAAATCGAAAACAGTAGTAATAGACGAAAATAAAGCCTATTTATTAGAATTATTAACTGAAGAAATAGTGAAACGCTATGTCTATAGAGAAGGCTTGTACGATTACTATAAAATACACGACCTTAAAATAAAAAAAGCAACAGATATACTAGGTAATCCATCTACTTATTTGGACTATTTAAGATAGATTAGTTGTGTTTCAACCTTTTGAACTGGTAGTTAAACCTAAAAAGATTGCAGTGTTTACAAGAATTCATTAAAAACAGTATATTTATATCCAGTTCTATTATCCTACTATGAACAAATTATTAATTTTACTACTACTAACGCTTCATGGCTCCTTTGTTTTTTCGCAACAAGAATTAACACAAGAGGTTTATTTTGAAACCGATAAATACGATATTCCATCAACCGAAGAAAACCGTTTACTTCTTTTTATTTCAAACTTATCAGATATAGATATAGAATCCATTTCCATATTTGGATTTTGTGATGATATTGGTGCTAATTCGTACAATTTAAAACTTTCGCAGCAACGTGCCGATGCGATAAAAGTAATTTTTTCCAATAACGAAATTAGTGAAGACTTAATTACCAATGTTGATGGTAAAGGTGCGATTTTACTAAAAATAGTAAATGAAAAAAACGTCCTTAAAATTAGGGGTTTAAACCGAAAAGTAGAAATTATAGTAAAAGCAAAGCCTCCAAAACCCTTAGTCGAAGAAAAGAAAGAAGCTGTTGTTGAGGTTAAAAAGAAGGATGCTCCAGAGTTGTTAAAAGGCGATCTTAAAGTAGGGGATAAAATAGTATTTGAAAATATTTTGTTTAAAACCGGCTATAGAGTGGTGATGCCGGAATCAAAAAAAATTTTAGAAACTATCGCAAAAATTTTAATAGAGCGAAAAGATATTTACTTCACTATACAGGGTCACGTATGCTGTACACAAAATGCTCGGGATGCTATAGACAGGAAAACAAAACTCCGCAACCTTTCTGAAGCCCGTGCTCAATATATTTATGACTATTTTGTTAAAAAAGGAGTCGATAAAAAACGAATGAAACATATAGGTTTACGGAGAAAATTTCCCCTTGGTGGGGACCCGAAATTTGATAGACGCGTAGAAATATTGATAACCTATGTGGGTAAATAATAAAAACTGTTTTTGTCTTTTTTTAACATTAATGGGTTTTGTTTGCAACTCTCAAACCACCACTATTCCAGATGCTAATTTTGAACAAAGTTTAATTGATTTAGGATACGACGCTCCGCCTTTAAATGGCTTTGTGTTAACAGCGAATATTAGTGCGGTAACCAATTTAGATGTTTCTTTAAAAAACATATCAAACCTTACGGGTATTGAAGACTTTGCTGCATTAGAAATTCTAAATTGTGATGACAATCAACTTGCCGGCTTAAATATTACCCAAAACACTAAATTAGTACAGTTGTTTTGTAGCAACAACCAATTATCAAGCATCGATGTTTCTAAAAATTTAGATTTGAACATTTTTTGGTGTTTTAACAATCGGTTTTTAAGTTTAGATGTGACAAAAAACATTAGTTTAATTTCACTTGTTTGCAACGATAACAACCTTTCAAACTTAATAGTTACGAATAATATACAGTTAAATGTTTTAGTTATAGATAATAATCAATTATCAACTATTGATGTGAGTAAAAACCCAACACTAAATAGATTTCAATGTGGTACTAATTTATTGTCAAATTTGGATGTTTCAAAAAATTCTAATTTAAGTTTTCTGTCGTGCGAGAGCAATGTATTATCTAGCTTAGATGTTCGTTTTAATCCGCTTTTAATTACTTTAAATTGTCAATTTAATCAATTATCAGAATTAGATGCCTCAAAAAACAATACGCTAGCTCAATTAAATTGTAGCAATAACGCCTTGTGTACATTGAACCTTAAAAACGGTAATAACACCAACACGGTAGCAGATTTTAGAGCTAATATTAATTTGAATTGTGTGGTGGTTGATAATCCTTCAAATAATCATGCAGCCTGGATGCCTTCGTCTTTTTCAAATTATGTATCTACGCAAAACGACTGTAATACTTTTGTTAATATAGATACTTTAGAAAGTGTAATTACTAACACATCCTACACATTACCAGCGCTTACTTATGGTTATTATTTTACGTTGTCTGGGGGAAATGGAAGCCAATTATCGGTTGGTGCTATTATTTCAACATCACAAACCATTTATATTTATAATGAATCCGTTTGTGCTACAAACGAAAGTAGTTTTAAGGTGTTAATAACCACTGAAGACTATTACATTCCAAAATACTTCACTCCTAATAACGATGGTGCTCACGACTTTTGGAAAGTACAGGATTTTAAAAATGCTATTAATACCATTACTATTTTTGACCGATACGGTAAGCTTTTAAAATTTCTACCAGCGAATTCAACTGGTTGGAACGGTGTTTTTAATGGAGTCCTTATGGAAACGAATACGTATTGGTATGTTATTGCCTTGAATACAGGAGAAACTATCAAGGGTTATTTTGCTTTAAAAAGATGAAACGAACTAAAAAAGTGTTTTTGTAAACCCTATTAGGTCTCCTTGGTAAACGTTAAGAAATTTAAATAAAATTCAGTTAATTAACTTAGTATAGAATAAGGATTCTATAAACAATCCATAATCATAGCAATATGTGGAATATCGTCTTCCAAATATTCCTCTCCAATTTCTTTAAAGCCACAAGTATTATAAAATGATTTTAAATACGCTTGTGCAGAAATTTTAATTTTATGCGCCTTAAACTCGTTATTAATAGCTTCTATTGAAACTTTCATAATATCATAGCCATATTTAAAGGCGCGTTGGTTTTTAGCCACCACGACCCTACCTATACTGGCATTTTCAAAATAATCACCCGGTTTAAAAATACGTGTGTAAGCTATAATTTGATTGTTTTTTATTCCTAAAACATGAAGTGCTTTTTCGTCTTTTCCATCAATATCTTGATACACACAATTTTGTTCAACTACAAACACTTCACTTCGTAACTGTAAGATTCTATAAAGTTCTTTAAGACTTAATTCACAAAAGGTTTTTACTTGGGTTTCTATCATTTTTTATCATGAGGTTTTTATTTATAATACCATATGTATCTAAACTAATCTTTTAATATGAAACTAAAAATTAAATAGATTGCTTCGTTTCACTCGCGATGACGCTTCCTGCTAATCCTGTACAATCACGTCTTTAATATCACATTTACCAAACTCTGGTTGAATGTTAACATGATTAATATCGTATTTATGAAATACTAATTCTTCAATATCGTGTAAAATGGCATCAAACTGAGACAAGGTAATATCTTCATTAAAGTCGACATGAGCTTCCATGTGAATTTCTTCTTCATTCAATTGCCAGACATGTACATGGTGTATATTTTTTATAGTTTCAAATGCATTTATTTCGTCAACAATTTGTTTTATAGGAACCGCTTCGGGCGTAAACAACATAAGAACTTTGGTAGAAGTTTTTAATAAATCGAAACCCATCCAAATTAAATATAAAGCAATAGCTAATGTTAAAGCGCTATCTACCCAATAAACCTGATAAAATTTCATTAACAAACCGCCAATAAGTACGGCGACACTAGCCATCATATCGGTTAATAAATGTAAATAAGCGCTGCGCATATTCATATTAGCATTAGCGTCTTTTTTAAGTAAAAGAACACTTAAACCATTAGCTATAATACCTAAAAGAGATAACCAAATAACTAAGCCTGTCTTTATTTCTTCAGGATTTTGAAATCGTTTTACGGCTTCAATAATTAATAAAACCGCAACAATTATTAAAGTAGATGCATTAATAAATGCTGCTAAAATTTCGGCACGTTTATAACCAAAAGTTCTGTGTATGGAGGCTTTTTTTTTAGAGAGTTTGTTAGCAGTATAACTAACAACCAGAGATATCACATCGCTAAAATTATGAAGCGCATCGCTTAAAAGTGCTAAACTACCAGAAACTAAACCACCTACTACTTGTGAAGCTGTAATAAGAATGTTTAAAAAGATAGAAATAAAAAGGTTTCGTCCTTTTAGATCGTTATGGGTATGTGAATGTTTATAAGTACGCGAATGACTCATTTAACAAGATAAAGTAATTTTATCTATTCTATTTTGATGGCGCCCGCCTTCAAACTCAGTATTTAAAAATACATCAACCATTTCAATAGCTTGGTGGATAGTAGTAAATCTTGCAGGAAGACATAAAATGTTTGCATTATTATGTTGTCTTGTTAAGGCAACAATTTCGGTATTCCAACATAATCCAGCTCTTATTTTTTTATACTTATTAGCTGTCATAGCTACCCCGTTACCACTACCACAAATTAAAATACCAAAATTAACTTTATTAGTTTCAACATCTTCAGCTACTGGATGTACAAAATCTGGATAATCTACACTGGAGTTACTATCGGTTCCATGGTTATTTACAGTATATCCTTTCGCTTCTAAATGTTTTAAAATAGCGAATTTATAATCGGTACCCGCGTGGTCGTTTCCTATAGATATTTTCATTAGTTTTTATTTACTTTTACCTTAATACAAAGGTAATACTTAATGTTGATTTTAAATAATGTGTATAGGTATATTCATTACTTGTTAATAAGTGTTTATAATTTTTTAAAAGTAAAATTATGTTTATCCAATTATTTTTACAATCAAAAACCAATATTATATAACCAAAAATTTAACTCACTTTTTTTAGTATAATTATAAACCTATATATAGATAAATATAAACACTCAAAGTAAAAAAGTTGTTAGTTATAAATAGGATTTATAAGTTGTTAACACCTGTTAATAGAATTTATAAATCACTTAAAAATGAAGCTTTTAAAATAATATAACATGTTAATTAACTATTAATAGAACGTAAATAAATTATAATCAAAATAAAATCCAAAAAAGTTATAGCAACTATTAACACACTATAATAACCACTATTTAATTTTTTAAATTTTAAAAAGAAAATAATTATGTTATATATATTGTGGATAACTTAGTTTTGGTTAATTTAACCTTAAATAAATATGATTAATTATTTAAAACGTAACTTTGTAAAAGCTTAATAAAAAATCTTCTCCGTTTATTAAGTTATAAATAAATAGATTTCCAGTATCTTAGGAAATTAAAATGATTACAAAAAATAAATGACAAAAAATAAAAAAGGGAAATCCAAAAAAGGTATTTCCAACCTTACAAATACCATTCTAAGTATTTTAAAAAAAGATAGAAATCAACACTTTAACTATAAACAAATTGCTGCAAAACTTGGTGTAAATGATGCTAGTAGCAGAAATCAAATTATAAAAAAACTTCAAGAATTACTAATTAATAAAGAAATTGAAGAAATTGAACGCGGCAAGTTTAAAGCGGTTATAAATACAGAATATCATACTGGAATTCTAGATTTATCTGGAAAAGGAACAGGTTATATTATTTGTGAAGATTTTGATGATGATGTTTTTATAACATCAAATAATATAAATAAAGCCTTAAATAAAGATGAAGTAGAATTTTACGTTTATAAACGTCGCCACAGAGGTAAGTTAGAAGGTGAAATAACTCAAGTATTAAAACGCGATAAAAGCGAATATGTTGGAGTTATCCAAATGCAAAAAAACAATAATTTTGCATTTGTCGTGGCTGATAGTAATAAAATGTACAAAGATATTTTTGTACCAATAAACAAAACATTAAAAGCTGAAGATGGCGATAAAGTATTAGTAAAACTTGAAGATTGGCCAGAAAATGCCGATTCTCCAAATGGAAAAGTGATTCAAGTACTTGGTAAACCAGGGGATCACAATACTGAGATTCATTCCATTTTAGCTGAGTATGGCTTGCCTTATGAATTTCCTCATGAAGTAGAAGAATTTGCTAATAAAATAGATACCTCTATTACTTCTGAAGAAATTTCGAAACGTAGAGATATGCGTAAAGATTTAACTTTTACCATTGACCCAAAAGATGCGAAAGATTTTGATGATGCCTTATCTTTTAAAATTTTAGATAATGGTTTATATGAAATAGGAATTCATATTGCCGATGTATCCCATTATTTACAGGAAGGCACTGTTTTAGACGATGAAGCTTACGAGCGGGCAACTTCTATTTATTTGGTAGATAGAGTGGTACCCATGCTTCCTGAAGTGTTATCAAATAGTGCGTGCTCATTGAGACCACATGAAGAAAAGTTAACTTTTTCTGCAGTGTTTCAAATGAATGAAAAATGTGAAATAAAAAACGAATGGTTTGGCAGAACAGTAACTTACAGCGACGCGCGTTTTGCATATGAAGAAGCTCAGGTTATCATTGAGAATAACACGGTCAGTACTGAGAAGGAAGGAATATCATCAATGAACACAATTATTCCAAAAGAAATTTCTATTACAGATAAAGAATATAATACCACACCAGAAATTGCACAAGCTATTTTAAAAATGGATGCATTAGCAAAAAAAATGCGCAGTAAACGTATGAGTGCAGGTGCTATTTCATTCGATAAAGTGGAGGTAAAATTTAATTTAGATGAACACGCTAATCCAATTGGAGTATTCTTTAAAACCAGTAAAGACGCTAATAAATTAATTGAAGAATTTATGTTATTAGCCAACCGAAAAGTATCAGAATTTGTTGGTAAAAAAGACCCAAAGAAAACCTTTGTGTACCGCGTGCATGATGAACCGGACGATAGTAAACTTGCTAATTTACAAGGAATTGTATCTAAATTTGGTTATAAATTAAATTTTAAGGACCGCAAAACAACATCAGCATCCCTAAACTATTTACTTAAAGAAGTAAATGGTAAAAAGGAACAAAATTTAGTAGATACACTGGCTATTAGAAGCATGAGTAAAGCGGAATATTCAACCCATAATATTGGGCACTATGGGTTGGCGTTCGATTATTACAGTCACTTTACATCTCCTATTCGTAGGTATCCTGATGTGATTGCACATCGTCTTTTACAACAGTATTTAGATGGTGGAAAATCGGTAAACGAAGATGTTTACGAAGACAAATGCAATCATTCCAGTAACATGGAAAACTTAGCCACGAAAGCAGAGCGCGATTCTATAAAATATATGCAGATTAAATTTATGCAAGACCATAAAGATGAAAATTTTGTGGGTGTTATTTCAGGAGTTACCGATTGGGGTATTTATATTGAAATTATATCAAATAAATGTGAAGGCATGGTAAGTGTACGTGATATGAAAGATGACCATTACGCTTTCGATCAAGAACAATATGCTATGATTGGTAGAAATAATAAAATCATGTATCAGCTTGGAGATGAAGTTGTTGTTAAAGTTAAGAATGCCGATTTAGTTAAAAAGCATCTAGATTTTAATTTAATTAGTAAATATGAATAAGTATTGTAACAATTCTTTAAATAGTTCTACTAAGAGTAAAACTTAATTATGATTTTAACTACTACAAATTCTATTGAAGATTTTAGAATTATTGAATATAAAGGTATTGTTTCAGGGGTTGCTGTAAACAGTCAAAAAATGAAAATGACTTTTAATATGCAAAAATATTATAAATCAATTGGCGATAGTATTTCTGAAGTTAAAGATGCTGCGTTTTTACAGCTAAAGGATAATGCTAAGCAACTAAATGCCAATGCCGTTGTGGGCATTAAAGTAGATATTGAATTAACAACAAGTAATTATGTTGCTGTTTCTGTTACAGGTACAGCAGTTAGTATTACTAAAAAAAGGGAATAATTATTGATTACTTACGTTGTAATTAAAAATCAAATATAAAATCAAATGAAACGTATAATTTTAGTGCTTACAATTTTAATCTCAGGATTTTCAATCGCTCAAAAACCAATAGAAAAATCTATTGGAGAGTTTAACGAACTTAAAGTTTACGATTTAATAGAAGTTGAATTGGTAAAATCAAACGAAGACAAAGTCGTTATCACAGGAAATAATAACGAAGATGTTTTAATTAATAATAAAAATGGTACTCTAAAAATAAAAATGAATTTGGAGAAAATTTTTGACGGCAACAAAACAAAGGTAGAATTACATTACAGAGCAGTGGACGTTATTGATGCTAATGAAGGATCTAAAGTTTATGGAAAAGATATGATTAAGCAATTTGAAATAGATTTAAGAACCCAAGAAGGGGGAAGTATTGCAGTACCAGTAAATGTTACTTACATAAATATTAAAGCGGTTTCAGGTGGGAGAATTAAAACTTCAGGCGAATCTAAATCTCAAAAAATATCAATTTCAACAGGAGGAATTTATAATGGCGAAGAACTTGAAACAGAAAAAACAGAAGTTTCCATTAACGCCGCAGGTGAAGCGCATGTAAAAGCAACATCCTTAGTTGATGTAAAAATTAGAGCAGGTGGCGATGTATATATTTATGGCGACCCGGAAACGGTAAACGAAAGTAGAGTTTTAGGAGGTAGAATTAAACGAATGAATGAGTAATAAATTTTGATTACTTACAATTAAAACCCACTGCTTGCAGCGGGTTTCTTTTTTATATGTAATTCATAAATTAGTATTTGATGTAGTATTTTTAAAAATAAAAAAAACCCATACAGAAACCAAAAAAACCATACAAAACACAAATAAAGTGTATATTAGACGCATTTAAGCGACATTGTTAACTGAACAATCATCATTTTTAATGACTAGGATAATTGTATTTATTATATTTCTTTCTTTCTTAACTCCTTTAGGTTTAAAAGCTCAGGTATTGCCGCCTATACAAGTATATTCACCAGAAATTTACGAAGGTGACAATCAAAACTGGTCCATTTCCCAATCTAAAGAAAAATTTATTTATGTGGCCAATAATTTAGGCTTGCTGGAATTTAATGGGGCTAAATGGAAATTACACACGTCTCCCAGTGGAATTATAAGAGCTATTAATGTAATTGATAATCTTATTTATTCAGGTTCTTACAGAGAATTTGGTTTTTGGAAAAAAGATGAATTTGGAGCTTTATCATATAGTTCGTTATCAACCAAATTAAAAGTAGAATTTTTAGACGATGAGGAGTTTTGGGGCATTGTTGCGATAGATGATTGGATATTGTTTCAATCTTTAAAAAGAATTTATATTTACAATAAAAAAGACAACACATACGCTATCATAAACTCTAAAACTGATATTTATAAAATATTCAAGATTAATGAGAGCATTTATTTTCAGAAAGCAAAGGATGGTCTTTACAAAATTGAAAACGGAGAAACTATATTGGTTTCAAATGCACCCGAATTTAAGGATAATTTATTGGTTAATATTTTTAATTATGGAAATAGCTTACTGGTTGAAACTGAGAATAACGGATTTTATTTACTAAATAAAGGTGTTATTAAAGTATGGAATAATGAAATTAATAAAAAACTCGAAGGGGTTAGCGTGTATCGAAGTATTCAACTAAGCGATAAGAGTATTGTTATTGGAACGCGATCTGATGGAATTTTTCAAATATCTTTAGAAGGACAAATTCTTCAGTCTATCAATATTACAAACGGTTTAAGCAATAATACCATCCACTATATCTATGAGGATGTAGACAAAAACATTTGGCTTGCATTAGAAAACGGAATAAACTGTGTAAACATAACTTCTGCGTTTAGTGTTTATAACGATAAAAACGGAAAAATTGGTACTGTCTATGCCTCAGCTGTTTTTAATAATTACCTTTATTTAGGTACTAATCAAGGATTGTTTTTTAAATCACTAAACTCAAATGATGATTTTCAATTAATTAAAGGGACAGAAGGTGTTGTGCGGTGTTTGGTGGGGTACGACAACACCTTGTTTTGTGGCCACAATATAGGGACCTTTATCGTTAATAATAATAGCGCCGAATTAGCCATTGATATTGAGGGCACGTGGAATATTATTCCAATAAAGAATAAAAAAAACCTGTTGCTTCAAGGCGGTTACAAAGGATTAAACATAATTGAGAAAAAAAACGGGAGCTGGACATTAAGAAATAAAATTGATGGGTTTAATGCTTCTAGCAGGTTTTTTGAAATAACGAAGGATAACGAGATATTGGTTAGCCACGAGTATGATGGTGTTTATGTCGTGAAAATTGATAGTGGTTATACTAAGGCTATCAATTTTACAAAAAACTTAGATGTAGGCAAAGGTCTTAAGTCTAGTCTTGTTAAACATAATAATGAATTATTTTATACCTACAAAGAAGGGGTTTTTAAATATAATGAAACAAATAAACAGTTTAAAAGAGATTCTCTTTTAAGCAAGTTATTCACTAATAAAGAATATAGTTCAGGCAAGTTAATTTCGGATAGCAAAAACAATATACTTTGGTTGTTTTCAAAAAATGATTTGAATTATGTGGCGCCAGGAAAACTTAGCAATAAACCTCAATTAACCAGTATCGCTTTTCCGGAGTCTTTACCAAGGGGTTTAACAGGCTATGAAAACATATCTCATTTAAATACTCATCAATATTTAATTGGCGCATCTACCGGCTATGTTGTTGTTGATTTAGATAAATTTTACAAAAAAAATTATTCCATATCTATTAATTCTATCATTAAAAATAAATTAAATTCTGCTCGTGAAAACGTGACAATGTCGGACAAAGGTGTTTTTGAAAACGAATATAATAATATAGAATTGTCATATAGCGTTGCTCAATTTGATAAGTATGCACATACCGAATATCAATATCAATTAAAGGGTATGTATCCAGATTGGAGCGATTGGACAACAAATTCAACCATACTATTTAAAAATTTAGCATTTGGTGATTATGTTTTTAATGTTAGAGCAAGAGTTGGTAATAGTATTACCAATAATGTGTCGTCTTATAACTTTAAAATAGAAAAACCCTGGCACCTTTCAAGCTTAATGATTATTTTCTATTCTTTTCTTTTGCTTTTATTTTCGTTTATTATGCATAATGTATATAAGATATATTACAAAAAACAACGTGAAAAGTTCGCGCAAGAGGCCTTTCGCAAGTTGGAGTTAAAAGAGCTAGAAAACAAGCAACAACTTATGCGTTTTAATAACGACAAGCTTAGACAAGATATTGAAAACAAAAACAGGGAATTAGGAATTTCAACAATGAGTTTAATAAAAAAGAATGAATTCCTAAATAACATAAAGAAAGAACTTAACAGGGACGAAGGGGGTCAGCAGTTAAAACAGGTTATAAAAATTATTGATAGAAATTTAAATAACACC
This sequence comes from Mariniflexile sp., assembly GCA_051275695.1. GTDB lineage: Bacteria > Bacteroidota > Bacteroidia > Flavobacteriales > Flavobacteriaceae > Mariniflexile. The sequence goes on along the minus strand of JBNMNO010000027.1, from coordinate 10,012 downwards.
GATGATTGGAATTTATTTGAAGAAGCCTTTAATAATGCTGATCAAGATTTCCTTAAAAAGATTAAATTGCAACACCCTTCACTTACTTCAAACGATTTACGTCTTTGTGCTTATCTTCGATTAAATCTATCTTCCAAAGAAATAGCACCACTACTTAATATATCGTCAAGAAGTGTAGAAGTTAAACGATACAGGTTGCGAAAAAAGATGAATTTAGCTCACGACGCTAGTTTAACAGACTATATTTTAGAAACATAAACCCTTTAGTCTATTGATTTCACCTATACATTACTACAACATTGTTGGTTTTTGTGCATCTTTAGAATAGGTTAGCAGTATACATATATAAGAAATCAACTTCGGTATTAAGTATAAATTTACAAAAACACACAGTTTTTTTTGCCTTGTATGTTTTTTGTTGAGGTATTAATTGTTAATTTTTAAAAATAGCCTTGTTATATTTAAAAAAACTAAACAAAACTAATATGAGACAAACTCTATTTAAAATTCTATGCTTATTCTTTTTTGCATACTCTGGTGCGCAAAATATTGACATAAGCGGAAACGTTCAAGATAACACAGGCTTCCCTATACCGGGGGTTAATGTACTTGTCAAAAACTCAAGCAAAGGAGCAGTAACAGATTTTGATGGTAATTTTACGGTTACAGATGTTAAAATAGGTTCAACACTATCTTTTAGCTTCATCGGTTACGTAACAAAGGAAATTGTTATAACCAACAATGCTAAATTAACTATCCAATTAACAGAAGACCTTGCGCTACTAGACGAAGTTGTTGTGATTGGATATGGAACACAAACTAAAAAGGAAATCACAGGAGCAGTGAGTGTCATAAGTTCCGAAACAATAGAGGCGCTTAAACCAACGCGTATTGAACAGGCTCTTCAGGGGCAAGTTGCTGGGGTAAATATTACAGCAAATTCCGGATCACCGGGCGGGGGCTCAACTATAAGTATTAGAGGGGTATCTACTAACGGTGATAGCCGTCCATTAATTTTAGTGGATGGAAATATTGTGGAAGACCTTAGTGTTATAAATCCAAGCGACATTGAAAGCATGAACATTCTTAAGGATGCCACAGCTGGTATTTATGGAGTAAGAGCTGCAAACGGGGTTATTTTAATAACAACAAAAACCGGGCGCAAAGAAATGCCATTAACTATTGAATATAATGCGTACGGAGGCTTTCAACAAACTACACGCAAAATACCAGTATTGAATGCTACAGAATACGCCATTATAGTTAACGAAGGTTATGCTGCTGCTGGTAGCACGCCACCTTTTACTGATTTATCAGCCTTAGGGGCTGGTACAGATTGGCAAGATCAAGTTTTTGAATCTGCTCCTATTTTTAGCCATAATATCTCTTTAAGAGGAGGTCAAGAGAAATCATCATATTCTTACAGTGCTTCTTATATAACTCAAGATGGTATTGTTGGAGGAAAGAAATCAAATTTTTCACGTTTTACAAATAGCGCGAGTTATAATTTAGATTTTTTAAAGAACTTTAAACTAAAGTCTGGGCTTACCCTTACAAGAACTAATAGCAAAGGACTTCCGGAAAACGCTTTAGGATCGGTACTATTTAATGCCTTAAATATGGCGCCAAATCTTCCTGTTAGAGATTTAGATGGTGAGTTTTCACTTGCAGAAGGCTTAGGTGCCGAGGTTGTTAATCCGTTAGCACAAATGGCGAATACTTACAATAGGAACAAAATAATGAAGCTTAATGGTTTTGCAGGTCTATCTTATAATTTTTTAGACCATTTTACTGCCGAAACAAATATTCAATTTAATTATTCCGAAGTATCAAGCTTTTTGTTTGACCCGCTAGATTTTTATGGCGTAGGGAAAGTTTTTAATACCCTTACAAATAGTGTGGTTGAAAATTTTGATATTTATAAAGATTACACCTTTGATGCTTTTATTAAATATGAAAATACTTTTAATAACACTCATAAAGTTAATATCCTTTTAGGAACCTCTGTTGTTAAATCTATTGGTGAATTCTCGGGTAAAAAAGGATATGATATTGTTGATAATAGCATAGAGAATGCATCTATAGAACGAGCTTTTGATGTTGAAGATAGGTTTAGAACTCTAGGAAGAAACGTTACTTTTGATTCTAGGTTGTTATCCTATTTTGCCCGACTTCAATATGATTATAAAGGTAAATATTTATTATCTGCGGTAATACGTAGAGATGGTTCTACCAAGTTTGGACCAGCTAATAAATTTGGTTATTTTCCATCAGGATCTATCGGTTGGGTGGCATCTGATGAAGAATTTATGAAAGACAATAAGGTTTTCGATTTATTAAAATTAAGAGCGTCTTATGGTATTCTGGGTAATGATAGAATTGGAGATTACAGGTTTGTATCGCTTTTAACAGGGGAAGGCACTTATTTCTTTGGAGGTAATGATTTAGAGAATGAAGTTATTGGAAAAGCGAGTGGTGGAATTTCAAATCCTCAAATTAAATGGGAAAAACAAAAAACCGTCGATATCGGTTTAGACATGCGTATCCTAAATAATAAAATTGATATTACAACCGATTATTTTAAAAGGAGAACGGAAGATTTATTAGTGTCACCACTAATCTCAGGTTTACTGGGTACAGGAGCTCCACCAGTGGTTAATGCTGGAATTGTTGAAAATACGGGTATTGAATTTGCTATTGGCTATTCTGATCGTTTGAGTGATGATTTTAAATTTAGTATTAAATACAATGTAACAGCTATTAAAAACGAGGTAATCTCAGTAAGCGGTGAAGGAGAATATCTTGAAGGAGGCGGATTTGGTATATCCCAGCCCGCAATTTCAAGAATGGAAGCCGGTTTCCCGTTAGGGTATTTTGTAGGCTACAAAACTAATGGTATTTTCCAAAGCCAAGACGAAATAGACAATTCTGCAGTTGGAGATGTGGCGCCACAACCTGGCGATTTTAAATATATAGATCAAAATAATGATGGGGTTATTGATTTAGATGATCGTGTAGATCTTGGAAATCCACTTCCAGACGCTACTATGGGGCTCAGTTTCTCTTTTGACTACAAAAATTTTGACTTTGCAGCTTATGCTTTTGCTTCACTTGGAAATGAAATTGTACGCAATTATGAACGTAACCAACAATTAGTAAATAAGCCTCTCTGGTATTTAGATCGTTGGACAGGTCCGGGCTCAACCAATTCTGCACCAAGACAAACAATTGGAGCTAATGGAAACACGGTGTTTTCCGATTATTATGTGGAAGACGGATCTTTTGTTCGCTTACAAAATGTGCAGTTAGGATATACATTTTCAAATGATAATTTAGAAAATTCTATGTTTGATAAATTCCGAATATATGTAACAGCTAGTAATTTGTTTACATTAACCGAGTATAGGGGCTATGATCCAACAATAGGAAATGGCGCTCCAATTGGCGGTGGAATTGATAATGGGTTTTATCCTAGTGCGGCTACCTTTTTATTAGGTGTTAACGTAAAATTTTAATTTAAGTATTATGAAAAATTTAAAAATTATAAATACCCTTTTTGTGCTACTTTTTGTGTTTTCATGTAGTGACGATTTTGTAAACGTGGCTTCTCCAGACGAAAATTCTGAGGACTTCTTTAATTCAGAAACAGATTATCAACTCGCTTTAGTGGCTGCTTATGATTATTTACAAACAACATCCAAATTTTATCAATTTGCAGAAATTGCCTCAGATAACACTTTGTGTGGCGGAGAAAGCGCAATAGATTCTCCATACCTTCAACAAATTGACGATATGATTCATTCACCAGTTGGTCAAAGCGATGGGGGTTTAAGAACTATGTGGCAATGGATGTACGAAGCTGTAAACCGCTGTAATTACATTATGGAATTTCAAGATAAAACAGATTTTCCAAATAAAACAAGCGTCATCGCTCAAACCAGGTTTTTACGTGCGTATTATAATTTTATATTGGTAAAATGGTGGGGAGATGTGCCTATGCTAATAGATAAACGTATTCGCTTTGGAGATCAATTTTCTATTGAAAGAACACCTAAAGAAGATGTTTACGGGTTAATTGAAGCCGATTTAATATTTGCGGCTGCAAATTTACCTTATATTCAAAATGAAACAGGTAGAGTTACTAAAGGGGCCGCCCAGGCATTACTTGGTAAAGCCTATTTATATCAAGATAAATTTTCTGAATCTGCAACTGTTTTACAAGATTTAATAAATAATGGCCCATACCGTTTATTAACATCGGCAGAATATCCTAATATGTTTGAACGTGATTGGGAAAATAATATTGAATCTATTTTTGAAGTTCAGTATTCTGATTCTGATGGAGGAAGTTTTGATTGTTTTCAATGTCTTGAAGGTAACTATTCTGTATATTTCAACGGTCCGAGGGGTTTCGTTGATTCTACCGGAAAATTTGATGCGGGCTACAGTTTTAATGTAATCACTCAAGAAGCGGTAGATGCCTTTGAACCTGGAGATTTACGTGATGAAACGTCTATATTAGATATCGAACAATATATTGCAGATAACCCAGGGTCGTCCTACGATGCTACTGCTGGATACGAACAAACGGGTTATTTTAATAGGAAGTATATAGCTCGGAAAGGCGATTTAAACATAGGTGATGCTGCCTTAACAAATCCTGATAATTATAGAGCCATTAGGTTTGCAGATGTGTTATTAATGGCAGCAGAAGCTTTAAATAGAAAACCATCTCCAGACGATGCAACCGCCACAATATATCTTAATAGAGTGCGCTCTAGAGCGATGCTGGCGGCTGTTAACTTTACAGGAATTAACTTAACTAATTCTATTTACAAAGAACGACGGGTAGAACTAGTTGGCGAAGGGCATCGTTTCTTCGACTTAGTAAGAACAGGCAGAGCTGCTCAAGAAATAGATGGATTTACTGCCGGTAAGAATGAATTATTTCCGATACCAATTGAAGAAATTCAACTGTCAGGAAATAGATGGGCACAGAATCCGGGTTATAACTAAAAAATTAGAATTATGAAAAAATTAAAATATAAATTAAGCTATTGTTTAGCACTATTGATACTTTTTAGTTGTACTAATGAGGATGATAATTTTGATTATTTAAATAGCGCTGTAGCTCCAACAAACATTTCAGCATTATTTCAGGTTACCCAAGATAATACGGGGTTGGTTACCATTACGCCAAACGCAGACGGCGCTGTTTCCTTTCACATTACTTTAGGCGATGACGCCCCTGTGATTACATTAAAACAAGGAGAGAGCATAGAAAATGTGTACGCCGAGGGGACGTATGTGGTAAAAATTGAGGCTATAGGGATAACTGGGTTAAAAAGTGAGGCTTCAAAGAACCTGGAAGTTTCGTTTAGAGCTCCAGAAAATTTAGTGGTTTCTATTGAAAATGATCCGGCTATATCAAAACAAGTAAATGTAACTTCAAACGCGGACTTTGCGATGTCATATGATGTTTATTTTGGAGAGCCAGGAAAAGACGATCCGGTTTCGGCCAATATAGGAGAAACCATAAATTATATTTATGAGAATGCGGGGACATATACTATTAGAATCGTTGCTATGAGTGCCGCAATAGAGACTACAGAATATACGGAAGACTTTGTAGTAACCGCTATACTGCAACCTTTAACTTCTGCACAAACACCACCATTCAGACAAGCATCGGATGTTATAGGGGTTTTTAGTGACAAAACAAATTATGAGTATAACCCAAGCAATGATTTTTTCCCATATTGGGAACAAGGAGCTGCTTGGAATGTTGGAGAATTTTTGATTGGTGTTGATAAAATCCTTCGATATACGGGATTAACATATCAAGGAATTCAATTGGGAGCTAATATCGATGCTTCTGGAATGGAATTTCTGCATTTGGATATTTGGACTGCCGATGATAATAATGCTAAAATTTCCCCTATCAGTGCTTCAACAGGCGAGAAAGCTTTTGATTTAGACTTAACAGCAAATACTTGGACATCTTTTGATATTCCTCTTTCTTACTTTACCAATTTAGGATTAAGTATGAGCGATATTGCGCAATTTAAATTTGACGGAGCACCCGCTGGAGGCACTATATTTGCAGACAACATCTATTTTTGGAGAGAACCATCAGGTTATACATCATTAATTTTTGACGATTTTGAAGGCAATGGCAATATCACAACATGGTTTGGAGACGGTGCAGGTTTAAACACCGCTTTTGCAAATGCGTATGTTAATGCAAATAATTTTTCAGATACCGTTTTGGAGTACGATGATACAGGAGCAGGACTATATGCCAATGTTCAATTTGTAACAGATTCTAAATTCGATTTATCTGGGGGAAAAAGTGTTTTTTCTTTAAGAATATACGTGCCATCTTCTAGTGTTACAGGGGGTCAAACAAATCAAATTTCATTAAAACTTCAAAATAGTGGTTTAGGCGGAAATGCATGGCAAACACAAACAGAAATTATCAAACCAATTGTTCTAGATGCTTGGCAGGTAATTAGTTTTGATTTTGAGAATGATAACTGGATAAATTTAAATAATAATGGTATTGATCCAGATCCAGTTGACAGAATAGATTTAGACAAAGTGGTGATCCAAATTAATGGCGAAAATAATAACGATAAGGTTAAAGCGTTTATTGATGATTTTAATTATGGGACAACACCTCCTTCAGACAGTCCTCCTTTTGCTAGAGATGGTTTTGAAGGGAAAGGAACTATTACAACATGGTTTGGAGACGGTGCTAGTTTAAATACAGCCTTTGCGAACCCGTTTATAGGTGCTAGTAATAATTCAGCTACTGTATTGGAATATAATGACACTGGAGCAGGACTTTATGCTAATGTTCAGTTTACGGTATTACCAAATTTTGATTTGGTTGCCAAGAATAAATTTACATTAAAAATATATGTGCCATCTTCTAGTATAGCAGGGAGCCAAACGAATCAAATATCATTAAAACTTCAAAATAGCGGATTAGGTGGAAATTCTTGGCAAACACAAACGGAAATTATAAAACCAATAGTTTTAGACGCTTGGCAAGAAATAACATTCGATTTTGTAAATGATAACTGGATAAATTTAAACAACAATGGTATTGATCCTGACCCTATAGATAGAACAGACTTAAATAAGGTTGTGATACAAGTCAATGGTGAGAATAATAATGACAAGGTAATAGCCTATATCGATAATTTCAATTATCATAACTAAAATAAATTATTATGAAAAACATAAAATATAAATTAGGAATTTTCCTTTCATTTGCAATCATATTAAGCAGTTGCCAAGATGATAACATTGAGGTGGGAGATTTAACAGCGCCTTCAAATATTGATATTAAAGTATTATACGCTGATGGGGATAGCTTTGTCACCAACGGACCTGGAGACGGTACTGGCGTTGTTAAATTTGAAGCAACAGCTGATAACGCCATTTCTTATCAGTTTGTTTATAATAACATTACAACCTCTGCCCCAGCTGGTAGGCAATCTATTATTTTTACGTCGCTTGGCCTTATCAAGTATGCTGTGAGTGCAATAGCTTTTGGAACAGGAGGTATTTCTACAAGTAAAACTATAGAAGTTGAAGTTTTGTCATTGTACGCGCCTCCTGCAGATTTATTAACGATGCTTACATCTAATACGTCTAGAGTATGGCGAATTGAAAATGAGGCTTCAAACCATTTTGGACTAGGTCCTGTTGGTGGAATCAAGCCTTACGAGTATTATCCTAATGGATCAGATGCCACTAATGCTAAAGTAGGTACAGGTATGTATGATGACCGATACACTTTTAATATAGATGGCACATTTAGCTCAGTAACGAATGGAGATGTTTTTGGAAGGGATCCATTGATTAATGAATTAGGCGGATCGGGAGGCACAAAGGATGGTGCCGATGTATGGAACTATGTATTCGGAGATTATGCGGCCCAATGGTTTTTAACCGCCCCCGGGGGTGTTGAAACACTTAATTTAACGGGTTTAGGGTTTATAGGTTATTATACCGGAGGCAATCATAAATATCGCATATTCTCGCGTGGACCTGATAAAATGACTATTACTACTACCGATGGAAATGGAGATTTTGAATGGTGGTTTGCATTAGTTCCAGAGTAAAAGCTTTTAATTATTAACAAAAAAGGAGCTAAATTTGTTGGCTCCTTTTTTGTTCATTATTTTCAAATAGTGATTCAAAATAAGACCGTTATGTTTAAAAAGTTAAATTTTTTTATGTTAGTTATTACAAGTGTATTTTGCGCTATAATCTTATCATGTTCCGGTGGTGGAGATGATGCTATAACAATAGTGCCAGAACCTCAAGATATTATTCCTACTAATTTAGCGTTAACAATAGAGGTTGTTGGAATGGATGCGAATAATCCATATGGAGATGGCACGGGAGTTGTGAAATGTATTGCTACGGCAACAAATGCCGTAAAGTACGGTTTTGGATTTGGAAGCAATATAGAACGTGAGAGCACCTCTGGTAGTATTGAACATACATTTAGAACAAGTGGAACAAACGATTATCTTATTACAATTTTCGCATATTCTAGCACGGGTAATGTAATAAGTACTTTTAAAAAAGTTACTGTTTTAGTAGGCAATCCATCTGGCGCTACATGGGCTGATGAGTTTAATATAGATGGAGTCCCGGACATTACTAAATGGAGTTATGATATTGGTACAGGTTGTCCTAATTTATGTGGTTGGGGTAATAACGAAGCACAATATTATACTAGTAGGTCAGATAATATTATTGTAGAAAACGGATTATTAAAAATCAATGCAAAAAAGGAAAGTTATCAAGGATCACAATATACCTCTGCAAAAATATTTACAAAAGGAAAATTTGATTTTAAGTATGGAACAATAGAAATTAGGGCGAAACTACCAAGTGGAGCTGGTACTTGGCCTGCTATTTGGACATTAGGATCTAATATTAACTCCGTAGGATGGCCTGCTTGTGGTGAAATTGATATTATGGAGCACGCTGGTAACAGACAAGGCACTATTCAAAGCGCTATGCATACACCGTCTAGTTATGGAAACACTATGAATAAGGGGTCACAATTCCTATCTACTGTGTCTACAGAATTTCACATTTATAAAGTTAAATGGAGTTCTGAAGAAATGGTATTTTCTGTTGATAATGTGGAACATTATAAATACAATCCATCTACTAAAGATAGTAACACCTGGCCTTTTGACGCGAATCAATATCTAATTTTAAATGTGGCAATGGGAGGTTCTTTTGGAGGCGCTATAGGCACCAATTTCACACAATCTACAATGGAAATAGATTACATAAGAGTATTTCAATAAATTTTAAAAAAGAAGTTTTTTTAGACGATTTTTATATAATTTAATGTAGTGTTGCATTAGCCTAAATCATGCACGCTATTGTCATTGAGTTGAAATATATTGTAAGTAAGTCTGTGAGCAGCTAGAACTTTCTTGTAACTGGAAATGACGTGTCTAACGAATGATATGGATGTTATTAAAAAAACTACACTTACTAAAATCTCCCCAAACAAACTTCGATTTTAAACGATGCATTAGGACTAAAAAAATTATGTGACTGCACAAATCCTGTTTAAAACGATGTGTTTTGGAAGGATACGACACAACAAACCCCAATTTAACCCATACATTACCACAACAGCAATGTGTTTAATGTCTTTTGGAGGTTTTGAATAATTAAAGATTACTGCAATAAAAGGTATGATTTACTAACAATTATTTATAAAACTATAGTTTTTATTATTATGTATGATTTTTGTTGGGGTGTTTTTTATTATTATTATAATTAATGAATGTAAATTGAACTCTGGACAAAATAATAGATAGCTCAACTTTGAATTTATTTTATTAAACCTGTTTTGTCGATTTACAATTACGGTTGTAGAGATTAAATTAACAACAAAAACTATGAAAAACAATTTTTTAAGACTAGTACTTTTTTTATTTACTACTTCAGTCTTTGCTCAGAA
>JBNMNO010000026.1:0-28573 GCA_051275695.1 Mariniflexile sp. | reverse complement strand
TAACGCTCGAATGATTGCAGGATTTAAAGAAGGATTACAACAATTAAGTGTTGGCGATAAAGCTACTTTGTTCATCCCGTATCATTTAGCTTATGGAGAAACAGGGAATAGAAGTATTCCTCCAAAAGCTAATTTAATTTTTGAAGTTGAGATAATAGAACTTCAAAAATAATTTTATAAAAAATAAAGCACATAACATTTACGTTGAAAATAAAAACATATGTATCTATTAAAAATTGACTGGAACCCCATTACAGGTATTGATATTATTGGGGGTTTTAAACTACATTTTTACAGCCTTATGTGGGTGACTGCATTTGTAATAGGTTGGTATATAATGAAGCGCATTTTTACCAAAGAAAAGGTTTCTTTAGAATATTTAGACCCTCTGTTTATTTACACAGTGGTCGCCACCATGCTAGGCGCACGTTTAGGGCATGTATTATTTTATCAATCGGAATTAATTTCAGAAGATTTTTTTAGCATTTTTCTTCCATTTAGATTTAAAGGAGGCATTGAGTTTACTGGTTTTCAAGGATTAGCAAGCCATGGTGCGGCTATTGGAATTATAATAGGTATGTATTTGTACCGAAAAAAATATAATTACAAATCGCTGCTATGGATATTAGACCGTGTGGTCATTTCGGTGGCTTCAGGAGCGATTTTTATTCGTATTGGTAATTTTATAAATTCTGAAATTATTGGAAAAATAACAGATTCTTCTTTTGGCGTTCGTTTTATTCAAGATGAATATTATAAAAATCAAATCGTGCAACTTACAGGTATCAATGATGTTAAAAAAGCGTATGCCGCTGTAACCGATAATCCACAATTTTCAGAGTTATTAAATGCGGTCCCTTACAGACACCCAGCTCAATTATACGAATCGTTTAGTTATATTTTTGTATTTTTAATTTTATGGTACTTTTATTCAAAAACAACAAAGAAAAACCAGACCGGGTTTTTATTTGGCTTGTTTTTAATTTTATTATGGACCGTTCGCTTCTTTGTGGAATTTGTAAAAGAGCCCCAAGGTGATGAATATATTAACTGGTTTGGTTTAAACACCGGGCAATGGTTGAGCATACCTTTTATCATTATCGGACTATATTTTATGTTTGTTCACAAACCAAAAACCGAGGTAAAATAAGATGCTTTTTAAAAGAATTACTTCATTTTTATTGGTTCTTTTTGGTATTCTAATATTAAACCTATCCGCTTGTAAACAGGAAAAAAAGGGAATAAAACAAACCGAAGTAACTTTTAAAAAAGAAGGTGAACTTACCATTTTTAAAGCTACCGATTCTGCCGAAATAAAGCTGGATATTGAAATAGCTGATACCGCTTTTGAAGTTCAAACAGGATTAATGTACCGAGATTCCATGAGAAATAATCAAGGTATGTTATTTGTTTTTGATGATGCTAGAGAACGTTCTTTCTATATGAAGAACACCAAAATATCTTTAGACATTATTTATATAGCCGAAGATAAATCGATTATAAGTTTTCAAAAAAAAGCTAAACCTTTTGATGAAAGTTCGTTACCATCAAATGCACCTTCAAAATACGTTTTAGAAGTTAATGCTGGTTTGGTGGATGCTTGGTCACTTTCTGTTGGTGACAGAATAAGTTATAATTAATCTTTTAAAAGTATTGGTGCAACATTCATATAAAAAATGGTTCAAGTAAAAATAACCATTAAACATAATTAATTTTCTCATATTTATATCTGCTTTCCACAAAGTTTTTAGATTTACCAATAGAATAAAAATGAATTCCCAATTGTTCTTTTCTGCATTTGTAATTGGTCGCTATCATTAATCTCCTTATATTTATTCTTATTAAGAATAACTTCTCTAATAATATTAAGAGTTTTTGGCTTAATCTTACATCTCTTTAAAGTATGAGCTGGCATTAACTATGAACGGGCTTAAGCCTTAATTGAATGATTTAATATTTTTAATTATGGCAGATAAAAAGGATCTTGATTTCACATATACCACAATCGACAAAATCTTTCGTCTTAGCATGGGCGAAACTGGTGACTATAGTGGTGCTAAATATGATGGTGATTTTTCTATGACTCTTGAAGACGCCCAAAAAGCGAAACACAAGTTCATTGCCGATAGCCTAAATATTAAAAAGGATAGTAAGGTGCTCGATATGGCTTGTGGTTGGGCGCCATTTACCCGATACGTCGTGAAAGAAAGGGGCGCATCGAGTATAGGCTTAACGCTTTCCAAGGGTCAGGCTGATGCTTGTCAAAAAAATGGGTTCAATGTCTTGGTAAAAGATTGTCGCGATGTTAAACCTGATGATTTTGGTACATTCGAGGCTATAACCTGTATTGGGGGTTTAGAACATTTTTGTTCAGTAGAAGAATGGAAAGAAGGAAAACAGGAAAAGGTTTATAGTGATTTTTTTAAAACAATTAGTGATTTATTACCTAAGGGTGGACGGTTTTATATGCAAACCATGACCTTTAGTGAAAACATGATTCCATTTGAACAATTAGATGTGAATGCAGATAAAGAATCTACAGCCTATATTATGGCATTAATGGTAAAGCAGTTCCCAGGTTCCTGGTTGCCTTATGGACCAGAAATGGTGATTCATAACGCTAAACCACATTTCAAATTAATTTCTCAGAGCAGCGGACGATTAGATTATATAGAAACCATAGGACAATGGAGGAAAAAGTTTAGAAAGTTTAATTTGAAAAAGTATTGGTTATTTTTATCGCTAATTCCTCGTTATTTAACCGATAAAGAATTCAGGCATTTAGTGGCTATCTTTAAAATTAGTCCGAACAGAGTTTGCTTCGAAAATGAGGTCATGGACCATTACCGATTTGTATTCGAGAAAATATAGCAAACAAAGTGCTGAAGTATAATTTAATAATAAATAAGGCTAAAGCTGCGCAATTTAACTTATCTTTCCAACGTTATAAAATCAAAAAACATTTTATATTTTAATCTTCTCCCGTTCCTGAATATTTTTAAGTTCTTTCAAAGTTGTTATTAACGGACTTTAAACATTCGTCATTAGCGTGGGTTAATATTCAGAAATGATGATGCTCGAAAACGAAAGCCATATCCACAAACCAAAATTTAATAAAGCAACAGGTGTTGAATTCTCAAAGACTCTAAGAAAAAGAGTCAATTCTTATTTCAAAACGAAAGAAATAAGTAGGCATGCAAATAGCAGCATGGTTACTAAGACCATTTTGATGCTCACATTGTTTTTTGGTCCATTAATATTAATCAATATTGGTTTTGTTACAAGTACCTTTTCACTGTTTTTATTATATATTTTAAGTGGTCTTGGTATGGCAGGAATAGGCATGGGTATTATGCATGATGCCATTCACGGTTCTTATTCCAAGAAACAAAGTGTTAATCGTCTTTTAGGTTATTCGTTTAATCTTATAGGAGGTAATGCAACGGTTTGGAATATACAACATAACCAACTTCATCATACTTACACTAATATTGAACATGGCGACGATGATTTAAACGCACCCTTTTTCCTAAGATTTTCTCCTCATGCAAAAAAATATTGGTCACACAAATTTCAACATATCTATATTTGGTTCTTCTATGGTTTAGCAACTATATCATGGGTTACAACAAAAGACTTTGTTCGAATGACCAGATATCATGGAATGGGGTTTTTAAGTAAAAAAAATGAATTTAGAAATGAGGTTATAAAAATGGTGGGGTGGAAATTACTCTATTATTCATATGCCTTAATCATACCTCTTATTGTTGTGCCTCTCTCTTGGTGGGTCATTCTTTTGGCATTTCTGAGTATGCATTTCGTTACGGGCCTCCTAATTAGTATCGTTTTTCAAGTAGCCCATATTATACCTAGTTCAGAATTCCCTCTTCCAGATGAAAATGGACTTATTGCTGGTGATTGGTATACGCATCAATTTGCAACAACAAGTAATTTTTCACCAAAAAATAGATTTTTTTCCTGGTTAATTGGCGGACTAAATTATCAAATAGAACATCATCTGTTACCTGGTATTTGTCATGTCCATTATAAAGATTTGTCTAAAATAGTGAATCAAACTGCCAAAGAGTATGGCATGCCATATCATGTGAAAAATAGTTTTGCCTCTGCTATTTGGTCGCATACAAAAATGCTTCGCCAGTTAGGAAATTCATAACCAATAGTTCTAGTCTTTTAAATTGTCAAAAAGGAAAAATACTGCTGTTGGAAATCAAACAATTATTAAACTAACTCTTCACATCCAGAGCATCGCGCAAGGCGTTCCCAATAAGCATAAACGCCATAACTAAACTCATAATACAAAGTCCTGGAATAATTGCTAAATAAGGTTTTCCTAAAATTATGTAATTGTAATGATCTTTAATCATAGCACCCCAACTTGCCATAGGTGGTTGGGCACCAATACCTAAAAAACTAAGGCCGCTTTCAATTAAAATGGCTGCCGCAAAATTAGCGGCAGAAATCACAATAACAGGTGCCATAATATTGGGCAAAATATGTTTGGTAATAATTCTATAATCACTAAATCCCAGTGCTCTTGCTGCCGTAACATATTGCATTTCCTTAGCGCTAATTATTTGTCCGCGTACAACTCTGGCCACCTCAACCCACATAGTGAGTCCTACTGCAATAAATACTTGCCAAAAACCTTTTCCTAAAGCTAAAGTAATTGCAATCACTAATAATAAGGTTGGAATAGACCATGTTACATTTATAATCCACATTATTAAGGCATCTACTTTACCCCCAAAATACCCTGCCACGCTACCCATAAAAACGCCAATAAGTAAAGAAATAAAAACGGCCACAAAACCAATAAAAAAGGATATTCTGGCTCCTACAAGCACCCGACTTAGCAAATCTCTTCCGTATTTATCGGTACCAAAAAGAAACGTCTTTTTATTAATATAAGTTTCTGCTAAATTGTTTGGAAACGTATGTAAGGGAATTGTTTTTTCAACACCTTCTAACCCATCAGAAGCATATTCTTTATAGGTTAACATACTGTCTGTAATTGTATAATTAGAAATAGGGATTTCGGTATCGGTATTCTTCTTTCCAAAGAACAATTTATCAAACCCACTTTGATTGTTTTGCAACGGCGATGGCAAGGTTAACATTGTTACTTCAAAACCAGGGTTTTTTGAATGAATTGACAAATGCATTTGATTGGCATATTGTGAATTATCGGGGGCAAAAGCATAGGCGAAGACAGAAACCAAACCCACTACCACAATAAAACAAAAACTAAAAACGCCCCAAAAGTTCTTTTTAAACTTTTGGAGCGCTAATTGTTTTAATGAGTTTGATTTATGACTCATAAAAAATTTATTTTTTTACTGCTGACGCAATTTTTTTATTAGGATACGATATTTTTAAATCTTCCAATACATTGATAGCTTCTTCGACATAAATATCCTGACTTAAACTTTCGTGCCAACGGGTACGTTTTTCCTTTAAATCGGTTGTGTCATTATCAAAAAGCGATTTTTCAAAAGAAGTAGAATCGAACGTTAAATTGGTGGTATATTTTGAAAGTGCATCAAATCGTTTCGCTTCTTCTTCATTCAATTCCAAATCTGCTTTATATTTATTATAATTTAATGAAACAATAGTTCCATCTATTTTGGTTTTTACCCACTGTGCATTTTCTTCTATAAGTTTTAACTGTTCGTTATTACTTATACGCTCTTTACTTCTATTAATAGTGGCATTATAATCAAAATTATTTTCCCATGGTGTAAAATCTGCAGCATCAATCTCATCCCAAGGCAATGGGTTATCCTTATCTTTCTCACCTACTTCAATAAAACTAAAACGTCCAGGAACATTTACATCGCTTTTAACGCCTTCTAACTGCACCGATCCACCATTAATTCTATAATACTTTTGGGTGGTTAAGGCTAAGGCCCCTAAATCGCCACTCGTATTATTTCTTAGCATATTATTAAGGTTTATAACATTTTGAACCGTTCCTTTACCATACGTTTGTTTACCACCAATAATAACGGCGCGTTTATAATCTTGCATGGCAGCAGCCATAATTTCGGAAGCAGATGCCGATATTTCGTTAACCAGAATAACCAAGGGGCCATCCCAGGTAATAGATTTATCATTATCTTTTAAAACCTCTTTAGCTTCACCTGTTGAACGCACCTGTACAATAGGCCCATCCTTAATGAATAATCCTGCCATTTCAACCACAGTTGGTAACGAGCCACCTCCGTTGTTACGTAAATCTAAAACCAAACCATCTATGCCTTCAGCTTTTAAATGTTCAATTTCTGCCCTAACATCCTTAGCTGCATTTATGTTTTTATAATCTTCAAAATCCACATAAAAAGAAGGCAAATCAATAATTCCAAAGGTCATTCCGTCTTTTTTAACTACAGAAGATTTTGCATAGGTTTCAACCAATTCCACAACATCTCTGGTAATAGTAATATCCCTGATGGTACCATCTACTTTTTTAATCGTTAAAATAACCTTAGTTCCTTTTGGACCTTTAATATATTTTATAGCATCATTAATACGCATACCAACAATATTCACTGGAAACTCCTCATTTTCTTGTTTCACTTTTAAAATAACATCTTCTACTTCAAGTTCTTTACTTCTCCAAGCCGGACCTCCAGAAATAAGCTCAACAATTTTAATATAGTCCATACGTTTTTGCAATCTAGCACCAATACCTTCTAGTTTTCCAGACATACGCTGATCAAAATCTTCTTTATTTTTAGGTGCCAAATAATAAGTATGTGGGTCAAATTCTTCAACAATAGTATTTACATAAATTGCAAACCAATCTTCACGTTGAAAATCATCAATATTATCATTAAAATAGACATCGATAGATTTTAAAGTAGATTCGCGTGATTCTTTTTCTATTTCTTTTTCAGTTTTCATCACATAAGAAGGATCCTTCGCTTTCATCATCGCTTCTTGTCCCATTAAATCATCAAAATTAGACAGTGTAGAAAATTTAAGTTGTTGTCTCCAACGTTCTTTCATTTCTTTTCTGTTTTTTACAAACCTAGTATATTCGTAATCTGTATTAAACGTTTCATCCATGGAATAGTCAAAAGGTTCAGAAAGCACTTCTTTATAAATAGCTTTAACTTCCTCAATACGTTTAATCATGCGTTCATGGACAATATTAAAAAAAGTAATGTCAGTAGCTTTCAATTGATCGTCTATCGTCAATTTAAACTTTTCAAAATCCTTATAATCAGATTCATAGAAATAACGTTTAACAGGATCAATTATTTCAAGATAATCTTTAAACAACTCTGCAGAAAACGCATCGTCCAAAACAATTGGGTCAAAATGTCCTTGTTCTAAAACAAAAGTAATTACCTGAATTAGTAATTTATCTTTATCTGGATTGCTGAATTTTTTTGAAGTAAAACTGCAAGATCCGAAGGCCAGTAGTAATGATAATAATAGTATTTTATAATTTCTCCACATAATTTTTTTCATCAGTTAATAATCTTTGGCGCTAAAAATGCCCTTCCTTTTTTTTACTAAAATAAAGAAAAAACCATGCCAATATAGACATTGTGCTACTAATTTTTTGTTAAACCTAGGAAATCCTCTGTTTACTAATGAATTTATGTATTTTAGCGATATTATTTAAGGAATTAAATGACAGAGAAGCCGCTTATATTAGTTACAAATGACGACGGGATTAATGCCCTGGGTATTAGATTCTTAATTGCAATAATGAATACCATTGGCGATGTAGTTGTGGTAGCGCCTGATAGTCCGCAAAGTGGTATGGGGCACGCCATAACACTAGATTCTACTCTTTATGTGGAACAAGTTTTTGTTGATGATGGTCCTCAAATAGAATACAGTTGCTCGGGCACGCCTGCCGATTGCATAAAACTTGCTATACGGGAAAAACTAACCCGAAAACCAGACCTTTGTGTTTCGGGAATTAACCATGGCTCTAACTCCTCTATAAACGTTATATATTCGGGCACCATGAGTGCCGCTATTGAAGCGGGTATTGAGGGTATACCTGCTATTGGGTTTTCGTTATTAGACTATAGTTGGAATGCTAATTTTGAAGCTACTAAGCAATTTGTAAAAACTATTACTGAAAACGTTTTAAAGCATGGTTTACCCAATGGGATTGTATTAAATGTTAATTTTCCTAAGCTAACAAAAGAAAACATAAAAGGCATAAAAATTTGCCGGCAAGCCAAAGCTAATTGGGTAGAAGAATTTGACAAACGTAAAAATCCCCAAGGCAAAGATTATTACTGGCTTTCGGGTAAATTTGTTAATTTAGATGGTGGTGAAGACACCGATGAATGGGCTTTAGAAAACGGCTATGTTTCGGTAGTACCCGTTCAATTCGATTTAACAGCCCATCATTATATACAGAATTTAAACACTTGGAAATTAAATGATTAAAAAAAATGTTTTTATAGGCATGCTTGTTGGTTTATTGGCCAACGGTATAGGCTTAATTTTAACAGCCAGTTTATTAGGACAAGGTGACGATTTTACTACAGTTTTAAAAGCTGCTGCAAAAGAAGGTTTTTTAGGAAAACTTATTAGTTTAGGTGCCATCTTAAACTTAGTAGTTTTTTTTATATTTATAAAAAAACGACAAGATTATCGCGCAAGGGGTGTATTATTAATTACTGTATTTATTGCTTTATTCACGTTTATATTTAACCTTTTATAAGTGGTTTAATAAATGAAGTATTACATCATAGCAGGAGAAGCATCGGGTGATTTACATGGTTCAAACCTAATGAAAGCATTACTAAAAGAAGACGTAAATGCTAATTTTAGGTTTTGGGGTGGCGATCTTATGCAAGCAGTTGGAGGCACTTTAGTTAAACACTATAAAGAACGTGCTTTCATGGGGTTTATTGAAGTAATAGTGAACCTGCCGGCCATATTTAAAGACATCTCATTTTGTAAAACCGACATACAGGGATTTAAACCTGATGTTATTATTTTCATAGATAATTCCGGCTTTAATTTACGCATAGCAAAATGGGCAAAACAACAAAATTTTAGAACAAACTACTACATTTCTCCACAAGTTTGGGCATCAAGAGCGGGGAGAATAAAAGATATAAAACGCGATATTGATGCCATGTTCGTGATTTTGCCTTTTGTAGAAGCGTTTTACAAAAAATACGATTACAAAGTGACTTTTGTTGGGCATCCTTTAATTGATGCAATTGCTAATAGATATCAGGTTGCCGAAAATGAATTTAGATCTGAAAACGAATTAAGCGAAAAACCAATTATTGCATTATTACCCGGAAGCAGAAAACAAGAAATTAAAAATATGCTTTCTGTTATGCTTAGTTTGGTTAAATATTTTCCCGATTATCAGTTTGTAATTGCGGGTGCTCCTAGTCAGGAATACAGTTTTTACGAACCCTTTATAAAATCAAATAACGTTAAATTTATTTCAAACAAAACATACGATTTATTAAGCATTTCTTACGCAGCTTTAGTAACCTCGGGAACAGCTACTTTAGAAACAGCACTATTTAAAGTACCACAAGTAGTTTGTTATAAAGGAAGTGCTATTTCGTACCAAATTGCAAAACGAATAATAACACTCAAATTCATATCGTTAGTAAACTTAATTATGGATAAAGAAGTGGTAACCGAGCTTATTCAAAATGATTTTAACAAAAAAAAATTAAAAAAAGAACTTGAAATAATTTTAGATGATAGAGAGCGTTCTAATATTTTCGTTAATTATCATGAATTAGAAAAAACCTTAGGAGGTAAAGGTGCAAGCGAAAAAACAGCTAAATTAATTTACAAATCTATTCAAGCATAGTGTTGTCTATAAAAAACCCCATAATAATTATTCTTCTTTTTATTCTCTGTTTAGGTAGTTGCAAATCTTCATCAAAAATTATTGAAAAGAAAAGCACATCAAAATCTTTAAAAACAAACCCACAAACAGATATTTCTATTGAGTCAAATATTAAACCTACCGACTTAAATAGTATTCCAGAGTCTGAAAATATTGGTAAAAGTGGTTCAAAAATCTATGGAATCATAGACTATGCTAAACAATTCAGTGGTGTAAAATACAAATTTGGTGGTGCTACTAGAGATGGAATGGATTGTTCTGGATTAGTTTTTGAATCGTTTAGAGCCTTTGATATTATTTTACCTAGAATTTCTAGAGACATGGCAAAAAAAGGTGATAAAGTTTTATTAGTAAACACCCAAGAAGGTGATTTGCTTTTTTTTAGAACCATGAATAGAAGAAACGATATTAGCCATGTTGGACTTGTTATTACTACTGAAAATGGTGAGATTGAATTTATTCATTCCACCACCAGCACCGGTGTAATAGTATCCAAACTTTCAGAAAAATACTGGAATTCTGCATTTGTTGAAGCCCGTAGGATTTTATAAGATATTTCATATCTTAGGGTAGCCATGCGACTACTCAATTTCACTATAATAAAATTAACCTTCTGCCTTATTTTAGGCATCCTTGTGGGCTATTTATTTAAGACACCTCTTGCCTTAATTTTCTTTGCTACTGCTATAAGTTTAATATCATTATTTGTCTTTTATATAGTCGCCAAAAAGTCATTTTTTAAAACCATTTGGTTTGGTGTTTTCTGCTTTATTACTGTGATATTGATTGGAATTCTCGTAACCAATCTTCACAATGAAAAAAATAATCCGAAGCATTATACCCATCAAATTTCAAAAGAAAAAGACTCTATAAAAACCATCACTTTTAGAATACGCGAAATTTTAAAACCCGATGATTACTACGAAAAGTATGTAGTTGATTTATTTGAAGTTGATAATACCAAAGTCATTGGAAAATCTTTGTTAAACATTCAAAGAGACTCTAAACAATCAGCTTTAAAAGTTGATGCCGTTTTTATTATTAAAACAGATTTTAAAAATTTAATACAACCGTTAAATCCAAATCAATTCAATTACAAAACCTATTTAGACAAAAAATATATTTACCATCAAATATTCACTTCAAAACAGGCACTTTTCAAAATAAAAACAGAAAATTTAACACTATTTGGAATTGCGAATAACATAAGAAATCATATCAACGAAAAACTAAAGCAATACCATTTTAAACAGGAAGAATTAGCTATTCTTAATGCACTTTTATTAGGGCAACGACAAGATATTAGCGAAGCCGTTTATACCAGTTACACCAATGCCGGGGCTATTCATATTTTAGCAATTTCAGGGCTTCATATTGGTATAATCTTATTGCTATTACAATATGTTTTGAAACCTATTGAACGGTTTAAACATGGAACAGTTTTAAAAACTATTTTACTCGTATCGATTCTGTGGAGTTTCGCCATTATTGCTGGACTTTCAGCTTCTGTAACCAGAGCGGTAACCATGTTTAGTATTGTAGCTATTGCCATGAATTTAAAAAGACCAACCAACATTTATAACACACTGGCCATTTCAATATTTTTTATTCTTCTTTTTAAGCCCATGTTTTTGTTCGATGTTGGGTTTCAATTAAGTTACTTAGCAGTTTTATCCATAGTTATCATAGATCCATTATTATATAAATTATGGAAGCCTAAAAATAAAATTATTAATTTTTATTGGCATACATTAACGGTAACGGTTTCGGCTCAATTTGGAATTATCCCCCTTAGTCTCTATTATTTTCATCAATTTCCTAGTTTGTTTTTTTTATCAAACCTAGTTATTATTCCCCTTTTAGGATTTATTTTAGGCCTTGGCATATTAGTAATGCTTTTAGCTGTTTTACACTTACTCCCCCATTTTTTAGCAAATTTTTACGGATACATTATTAGTTTAATGAATGATTTTGTAGGATGGATTTCTAAGCAAGAAGCCTTTTTATTTAAAGATATTCCATTTAGTGCTTTGTATATTTTTGTTTCTTATGTGTTTATCATCGCTCTCATTAACTTTTATATAAAGCGAAATTATGTCGCTTTAAGACTGTTTTTAATAGTCATTTTAATTGGGCAGGGTGCTATTATCTATACAGCTTATAAAAAACCAGAGAATGAATTTATTGTATTTCATAAAAGTAGATATTCTCTTTTAGGAAACACCTCTCACAATAAAATGGTTATTATATCAGATTTTGATAGTATTAATATATCAAAAAATAAAACAATTAAAGATTACGCCGTTGGGAACGGTGTTAAAACAATAGAAAAAAATTCATTTCAATCGGTTTATTTACTCAACAATAAAAAGCTTTTAGTAATTGATAGTTTAGGTATCTATAACATTAAATCGTTTCAACCTGATTATGTTTTATTGCGACAATCACCAAAAATAAATCTGAATCGGTTAATTGATTCTATTCAACCAAAACAGATCATTGCTGACGGGAGTAATTACAAATCATATGTTGAGCATTGGTCTACTATTTGTAAAAAAAGAAAACTCCCTTTTTACCAAACGAGTAAAAAAGGAGCTTTTATTTTAAAATATTGAATTAGCTATCTACTTTGAGTTTATAGTGACCGTAGCTGTAATACTCTAGATATCCATATAAAACTTTAATTATCCTTTAAACTCAGGTTTAAAAGCTGTGTAATAGGCATTAAATTTTTCTTGAGTATCTAAATTAGTATATTCATTTGCTTTAAACATTTTTAAATAGAGTTCTAATTGAGGTGGGGTTTGATACCCTCGTATTGGCGCAATTACATCTCCTTTTTCATCCATAAAAACAATGGTGGGAAATGCTTGAATTTGTAAAAAACGAGACAATTCGTGCGACGAATTACGTCTGTTTGCCATTTCGGGGTTATAACCTGGGTTAGAATATGTTTTCCCTTTATAATTTACATTGTCATTCCCTTCCGCGTTAAACTTAACGGCATAATAGTTAGCATTCACATATTTTACAACGTCAGGGTTATGAAACGTGTTTTTATCTAACATTTTACAGGGTCCACACCAATTGGTATAAACATCCATCATAATTTTTTTAGGTGTTTTCTTTTGAAGCTCCATGGCTTTTTCTAAAGTTACCCAATTAATTTCTTGTGCTATACTGCTAACGGATGCTAAAACGGTAAAAACAAATATATATACTACTCTTTTCATAATTATCTATGTTGCAAAACTTGTACCGAACTTACAAAAAATGCTCCAAACTTGGAGCATTTTAAATATTTTTTAACCCTTTTTTCGATTAACGGATACCATGCATTAGTTTTTTAAGTAGAGGATGTAACATTAAAGAGACAAGCCCTAACCCTATTGGTATAAGTGTAAAAATCAAAAAGAAAAAAGAAAGGCCATGCTCATTTGTAATCTTTTCAATGTCCCCTCCTATATAATGCGCGAGCTTATTACCAATGGCTATAGCCAAATAGTAAACCCCAAACATAAAAGCTATCATACGAGCAGGAATTAATTTACTTAAATAAGACAATCCCATCGGAGACAAGCACATTTCACCTAGCGTATGAAATAAATATGCTAATACTAACCATGCCATACTTAAACTTGCAGTATGAGCTCCCGCAACAACATCTTTGGCTCCAAAAGCCAAAAACCCAAAACCAAGTCCCAAAAGCAAAAGTCCTAAAAAATACTTCACGGATGCAGGTGGATTGTATTTACTATCCCACCACTTTGTAAATAACGGTGCAAATATGATAATAAACAACGAATTTAATATAGCGAACCATGTAATTGGAACTTCAGTTTCTGTGGATTGAAATTCAATATATACCTTGTATAAAACAATTATCCAAACAATAACAAAACTACATCCTAAAATAATATTGGATAATCCAATTCTATTGAAAGTCTTCCTAAACAAACTCAACAGAACATAAGTAATAACACCTAGAGGAACTATTGTCACAATCAAATCAACTATCTTAAAAGTTGTGGCGGCATTACCTTCTAAAATTCTATTGGTAAAATCTCTAGTGTATATTGGCAAAGATCCTGCTGCTTGCTCAAAAGCTGCCCAGAAAAAGATTGTGAAAATTGAAAAAATTGAAAACGCAATCATTCTATCACGCTCAATGGCAACATATCTTGGAATCCTTATTATTAAAAGTAGAATAAATGTAATGGCCGCCAAAAGCGCAAAAAATAAGGAATCCGTTAATCCTGCAACCGTAAAATTAAAAGTTTGAATATCACCAATTTTACTAAGTGGATCATTAATTATAAAAATTATTGCTGATACTGAAAATATGCCAATTAATAAATAATCAAGTACTGAAAAATGATTAAGCTTAACTGCCATTTTAGAATTATCATTCGTAACACCATCATTATCCAAATCATTTTTCGCTTTCTTTGGTTTGTCTCCAAGATTTCCAAAAAGTGGTTGGGCAAAATAAAACTGAAGCATTCCTAATAACATAAAAATACCAGCCAAACCAAAACCAAAGCTCCAACCAATCTTTTCACCAACCCATCCACAAAGCATAATACCAATAAACGCCCCAGCATTTACCCCCATATAAAAAATATTATATGCTCCATCTTTCTTTTCATCATGCCCCTCATACATCTTAGAAATAATGGAGGTCATATTTGGCTTAAAAAAACCATTCCCTACAATTAAAAATGCAATACCAATATATAAAAAAGTAGGGGTTTCAACAGCCATTGAGGCGTGCCCTAAAGTCATGAGTAGGGCTCCTATAACCACAGCCATTCGATAACCAATTTTATTATCGGCTAACCATCCACCTAATAATGGCGTTAGATAAACCAACATGGCATAAGTCCCCAAAAGTGACAATGCAGCTGATGAACTCCATTCCCACCCAGGGTTGTCACCTAAAAGCGATCCCGTTAAAAATATCACCAATATGGCTCGCATGCCGTAATATGAAAAACGTTCCCACATTTCTGTAAAAAAGAGAACAAACAATCCCGAAGGATGACCTAAAACTTTGTCTTTAAAAAATTGGTCTGTTGGATTTTCACTCATGTTTTATAATTTAATTTTAGTTGTCTGCTAATTCAAAGCCTTCAGCTTCATCATGAATGATATGTTCGTCATCTTCAGCACCATGAGTTAGTATTTCTAACTTTTTACGAAACATCATAACAAGCCCCCCAAAAACTATACAAAATACTGCAATTCCTGTAAACACAACATATTCTCCTAAACCTTCTGCTGATTCACCTAATACTCCAGCCAATTTATTACCAATACCCGTCATTGCAAAATAAACGCCCATCATTAACGAAGCATATTTAACTGGTGCGAGCTTTGTAATATAGGATAAAGCCACAGGTGAAATACATAATTCACCAACCGTATGAAATAAATATGCTAGGACCAACCAATACATGGCTGAAGAGCCATTGCTTTCATATTGACCCGCTGCGGCACTCATAAAGAAAAAACCTGTCCCCATTATTATTAGCCCTAAAATCATTTTAAATAATGACGTAGATAATTTCCCTTTTAATTTTCTGGCTGCCCAATAAGCCGCAACACTTGTTCCTAAAAATATAATAAACATGGCATTTAGTGATTGAAACCAAGAAGCTGGAATTTCATTACCAATAAATGGTAGAGAAAAAGAAAGCAATCTATTCGTTTTTTCAGATGCGTAAATATTCATTAGCCCCCCTGCCTGCTCAAAGGCTCCCCAAAAAACAATAACCAATAAAAAAGAAATAAATAAAACAATAACTCTATCTTTTTCGATTTTTGTTAATGGCTTTTTTAATGCTTCTTTATCCGTCTCATTTGTTGAAGCTCCTAAAAAATTTCCAACATGTTTCAAATATTTTTGTCCCAACATATATTGAATCAGTCCTAATGCCATTCCAATTCCTGCTAAGCCAAAACCATAATGCCATCCATATACTTCTCCAACTGTACCAACAATCAAACTTGATAGAAATGCACCAACATTAATACCAATATAGAAAATGGTAAACCCTTTATCTCTTCTAATATCTCCTTGCTTATATAAACCTCCAACCATTGTTGAAATATTAGGTTTTAACATACCAACACCAGCAATTATTAACCCTAAACCGGTATAAAATGCCCACATTTGTTCTACTGCTAAAATACTATGTCCTGCCACTAAAAGTAACCCTCCATATAACACCGATTTTTTTTGGCCCAAGAACTTATCTGCAATCCAACCCCCTGGAATAGACATAACATAAACCAACATTGTATAAGTTCCATAAAGTGACAATGCTTCCACATTAGTCCATCCTAACCCTCCATTTTCAGCTTTAGTTTGAGCTACTAAATACAATACTAAAATGGCTCGCATACCATAATAGGAAAAACGTTCCCACATTTCTGTGAAAAATAAAATATATAATCCAATAGGATGCCCAAATAGTTCTTTTTGATGTGATTTTACTGTGTTATTTCTCATAAACTTAAAGTTATTTAATACTATTAAAATTGAAAGATGAAATATTTATTATTTAGTATAATCTTGCAAATTTCAATCAATTGTTGCAGTTTTATTAAAAGTTTTCAAGTTTACTAAAAATTCTTCAAAAAACCCCATATAATTACAATTAAATGAGGTTAGGTATATATAAATACAAGTTATAGTATCTTTGTGTTTTAAAACAAAAATTCATGTGTGCTTCAATTTCTGGTTTTTCTAAATTATCAAAATCTAAAAAAATTGATTGGATAGCTGATACTTATTTCTCTAATGCCGAAGATGCGAAACGTATTTTAAAACAATACTGGAATACCAACGTAAATATTCAACAGCTTCATGATGAATTTATTGAAAACACCATTACCAATTATTATTTACCATTAGGGGTCGCTCCAAATTTTTTAATAAACGGAAAAATGTACACCATACCCATGGCCATTGAAGAAAGTTCGGTGGTTGCTGCAGCTAGTAAAGCTGCCAAATTTTGGATGGATAGAGGCGGTTTTAAAACCAATGTGATTTCTACAACCAAAATAGGACAAGTACATTTTATGTATCATGGTGATTTTGAAATGTTGAATAGTTTCTTTAATTACATTAAACCACAACTTATTAAAGACGCTAAACCAATTACAAAAAACATGGAAATCCGTGGTGGCGGTATTTTAGATATTGAATTACGAGATAAAACACAAGACATAAAAGGCTATTTCCAATTGCATGCATCGTTTGAAACCCAAGATGCTATGGGCGCCAATTTTATAAATTCTTGTTTAGAACAATTTGCTAAAACTTTTAAAACGGAAGCATTAGATTTTAATGAATTTTCTCCTGAAGAAAAGAACATTCAAATTGTAATGAGCATACTTTCTAATTATATTCCAGATTGTTTGGTACGTGCAGAAGTAAGTTGTAGTGTTGAAGATTTGAGTGAGGATAAAACCATTTCTCCCGATGAATTTGCAGCTAAATTTATTCAGGCTGTTAAGATAGCCGAGGTTGAACCTTACCGGGCTGTAACCCATAATAAAGGGATTATGAATGGCGTTGATGCGGTTGTTTTAGCAACAGGAAATGACTTTAGAGCTGTTGAAGCCGGTGTTCATGCTTATGCTTCTAGAAACGGAAAATACAGTAGTTTATCGCATGCAAAAATTGAAGATGGCATATTCACTTTTTGGATGGAAATTCCTTTGGCTTTAGGTACTGTTGGCGGCTTAACAGGGTTGCATCCATTGGTGAAATTATCATTAGAATTACTACATCATCCAACAGCTAAAGAATTAATGCAGGTTGTAGCAGTAGCTGGTTTAGCACAAAACTTTGCGGCATTACGCTCACTTACCACAACAGGTATCCAGCAAGGACATATGAAAATGCATTTAATGAATATCTTAAATCAATTTGCAGCTACCGAAATAGAAAAACAAACTTTAACGGAGCATTTTAAAACAAATATTGTAACACATAGCGCCGTGGCAGAAGCCATTAATGATTTAAGATTGAAGATTAACAATTAACGTATGCAGAAGTATTACAGCAACGGTAAGCTTTTAATTACAGGCGAATATTTGGTGCTTGATGGGGCTTTATCACTGGCATTGCCAACAAAATTTGGACAATCTTTACAAATAGATTCTATAAACGATCCGAAACTTGTCTGGGAAAGTTTTGATGAAAAGGAAACTGTTTGGTTTAATGATGAGTTTGTTTTGGATGAGATTGCTTCGGGCTTTTCAAACCCTAACAATGACGTTTCGAAAAGAATCATTCAAATTTTAAATGCTGTTAAAACCCTGAATCCAGATTTCTTAATTGCCAAAAACGGATTAAAAATTTCAAACTATTTAACATTTCCAAAGAACTGGGGGTTAGGCACGTCTTCAACTTTAATAAATAACATAGCACAATGGGGCCATGTAAATCCCTATGACCTATTAGAAAAAACTTTCGGGGGTAGCGGTTATGACATTGCTTGTGCACAAAACAACCATGCCATAACGTATCAATTACAGGAAGGCAAACCCATTATAACTCAGGCCGACTTCAATCCCGAATTTCAAGAGCATTTATACTTTGTTTATTTAAACAAAAAACAAAATAGCCGTGATGGTATTGCAAGTTATAAAGCTAATAAAGAAAATAGTACTTCTGCCATTTCTGAAATAAACGATATTACTTCTAAAATAATTGATTGTATAACCTTAAAAGATTTTGACTCTTTAATTACTCAACACGAAACCATCATTTCAAAAATCATCAAACAAGAACCTGTTAAACATCTTTTATTTAACGATTTTAATGGCTCCATAAAAAGTCTTGGCGCTTGGGGTGGCGATTTTATTTTGGCTTCTTCTGTAGAAAATCCGTCCACTTATTTTAAAAACAAAGGCTATAATACAATAGTTCCTTTTGCAGATATGGTATATTAAAACAAAAAAATGCCCCGTTAATAGAGGCATTCTTTTATTCAATAAATAGTTTATCTATTGTATTTGATTTTTAGCTCTGCTGTCTTCTATTTCTGCAGCTTCTTTCAAAGCATTGTATAGTTTAGACGTAACAACATTTATTTTTTGTTGCTCTACTCTATTTGCAGCAGCTTGGTAATTATCCAATTTAACCGCAGAATCAACTTTGGTTACTTGAATCATGTACACGCCATTAGCTCCATCTATTAATTTTGAAGTTTGTCCATTTTTCAATCCGAATGCAGAACCAACAACTAATGGTTCTCTTCCAGCTCCTGTAACAGTTGGATTCTTCATGTCAATACCAGTAGCCGTTCTTACAGTTGTGTTCTCTGCTTTAGCTAAAGCATCTAAAGTAGTTGCAGATACTCTTTTTCTAATCATTTCTGCTTTCTTTTCTTTACGAATAATTGGTATAACAGTAATTTTAGCTTCTTCAACAGGCATTAGTCCCTTTGCATGTTTAGCTACCAACTGTGCAATAATATAACCATTAGGAATATTAAAACGTTTGATATCTCCAGTTTCGGCTCCATCCTCAAAAGCCCAACGAACAATAGGTCTTTGATTGCCTACACCTGGAATATTTTCATCCAACTCTTTCATGGCATTTACTGGGCGAACTACAAAGTTCTTTTCTTTGGCAACCGCTTCAAAATCTTTTTTTCCAATTGCGATTTCAAAATTAGAAGCATCTCTAAAAAGTTTATCTACTGAAGCTTCAGAAGGCTCTATTGTCCTAGCAATTGTTCCTACTTGTACTGCTTTATTTTTAGCTTTCTGACCTTCAATTTCGATAATATGGAATCCAAAAATTGTTTTAACAATACCTAAGTCTCCAACATTACCTTCAAATTCAAAATCGTTAAATTCTGGAACCATAGAGTTATAAGCATGCCAATCATAGCGTCCTTCTTTTACAACACTTCCTTTATCTGATGAAAATGCTTTTACTAATTCTGGGAATTTAGCACGGTCGGATTTTATGACTGCCAACAAACTATCGGCGGTTACTTGTGCTTGAACCTCAGTTTGTGCAACCGTTGCATCTGCACTTTGAGACCCTAAAAAAGGAATTAAAATATGTCTTACTTTTACTGAATCTGGAATTTGCTTAACCGCAATAACTTTAGATATTTTATAATTCCCATTATCTTTATAAGGACCGTAAACTTCTCCTATATTGAGATTAAAAATACTATCCGCAGCAACTACTGGCAAACTAGATTGAAAAACAAAACGTTTGTCAAATTTAATATCTGAATGTGAATTTATAAAATCCTCATTATTAGTTGTATTTAAAAACCCAACAACAGATTCGTTTGCTTTACTAACCTCATTGTACTCAACGTTGTCATTTAACAAACTCTGTAAATCTGCCTTAATGGCGTTTTCATCTTCTAATGAAGCTACTTCGTTAAACTGAACAAATTTAATATCTCTTGAAGCTTCTACTTCAAATTGTTTTTTATGCTTGCTTATATAACCAGAAATATCAGACTTCGCAACTTTTACAATACTATCTGCAATAGAACTATAAGGTATTTGTACAAATTTAATATCAACTTTATTACCTTCTAACTTATGCTCCAATTCACCTTCTACAAGTGTACCTGTTAAACCAGCTTTAACCATGTTAAAATAGTTCTGTTGCAAAGCATTTGATGCTATAGAATTTTCGTAATTAATCCAACCATCATAACCTTGTGGTGAAGTTTCTTTTAAGTTAGCAATGTATTCATTTAACTTATTTTCGTCAAACAAACCTGCTGCATTTAAAAACTCGGGGCTTGTAGCCAAAGCCGTTTTTAACAGGTCTCTCATTTGGTCTTTTTCTACAGTAATTCCTAGCTTCCCATATTGGTTTTCCATAATTGCCTGTCTAACTTCTTGCTCCCAAACTTGGTTCATTACCTGTGAATTGGTTGCATTTGGTCCGGCTTGACGCTGTGCTGCTTCTACTTTTTGCAAAAAATCTTCGCGGGTAATATCTTTCCCGTTAACTGTTCCAACAATGTTTTGTGATTTCCCTGAAAACGAATTACCGCTTTTAAATAAATCTGCTAATACAAAAGAAAATAACGCTAAGGCTATAACTATTATTAAAAAAAGTGAGCGTTGTCTAATCTTATTTAAAACTGCCATTTGAAATTGTTTTTTAAAAAAACCCTATGTTAGGATTTAGCTTGTTAAGTTGGTTTGTCAATTTTATTGACCAAATATCGTGCGCGAAAATACTATTTTCTATTTAATAATAAAAGCACTTAGATGTTTAATTGCTTTTATTAATTTTCATCTAAAAGTTTAAGTTCAACAAGGTTTATTTTAGTAGTTGAAACATCGAGAATAGTAAATTGAAACGTATCAATTTTTACAATTTCATGTTGTTCAGGAATTTCTTCAGTATCATTTACTATCAATCCTCCAAGTGTCTCGTAATTTTCGTTTTCGGGAAGGTTCAATTTATAAGTTTCATTAATATAATCAACTTCTAATCTAGCTGAAAATGTATAGGTGTTGTCATCAATTTTTTCTTCAATTAAATCTACAGTATCATGCTCGTCTTCAATTTCACCAAATAATTCTTCAACAATATCTTCAATGGTCATAATCCCTGAAGTACCACCATATTCATCTAAAATAACAGCTATACTTTTACGTTTTTTTATAAGTACGCTTAGCACGTCTTTTACCAAAACCGTTTCGGGAACATATTCAACGGGAAGTATCATGGCCTTAATATTTTTGGGTTTTTTAAACAACTCAAAAGAATGTACATAACCAAGAATATCGTCCATGGTTTCTTTATACACTAAAATTTTAGTAAATCCTGTTTTTGTAAAAAGCGCATTCAGTAACTTAATAGAATCATTAATCTCAATGGCCGTAATTTCAGTACGAGGCACCATGACTTCGCGGGCTTTTACTTCAGAGAACTCTAAAGCATTTTGAAAAATTTGTATTTCAGAATCTACATCGTCATGAGCTTCAACCGATTCCATTTGCTCACTTATATAATTACCCAATTCTACTTTAGTAAAAGCTAACTGAATTTGATCGCCTTCGGTTTTAAAAACATGCTTCAAAACAAAATCTGAAATCCAAATTACAAAATCTGAAATAAATGAAAACAGTAAATAGAACCCATATGCAGGAATTGCCAATGCTTTAATAAAGGTGTTAGAATATATTTGAAAAAATACTTTGGGTAAAAATTCGGCAGTAATTAATATAAGTAATGTAGATAAAACCGTTTGAGTTAGCAAACTAAAATCGGTAAACATTAAATCTATAAAATTGTACGAACTAGGCACAATAGACTTAAACCATTCCACCAACAAATCGCCCATAAAAAATCCATAAATCACTAAAGCTATATTGTTACCAATAAGCATAGTTGCAATAAATTTTGAAGGCTTTGAAGTAAGTTTTGTTAATACTTTTGAAAGAATTCCTTCTTGCTTTTTTTCTATTTCTATATGAATTTTATTTGAAGATATGTAAGCAATCTCCATACCCGAAAAGAAAGCCGAAAGTATTAATGAAACTATAATAATTAAAACAACACTACTCATTTAGTTTGAATTATCTCCATTTTCATGTTTTTTAGTAAACTTTCTACGAAAGAAAAACATAAAAACGGCCAAACCAGAAAGCAAAATTGAAGCATATGCAACCAACCCATTATTTAAGTATTTTGTTATAGCATCATATAAAAATAAGACCGCAAAAACTAAATAGGCATATTGAAAAATCTTATAATATTTCATCTGTTTATATTTTTTGTTTTTTATCTGCCAGATGTAACATCCATACAATAATTCTTCTATATGACTTAATTTTTAGTCACTGATGTTTTACCTGTTAATATTTATTACTTTTACTGTAAAGATAATTAAAATTGAAGAAGCCCTCTATTTAAATTAATGAGAATAAAATTTAATTAATCTTCTACTGTCACAATACCTGTTACTTCTAAAACTTCTGCATTTGTGAACTTTGAGTTCGAATCGAAACCATTGCCATGTATTATATCTGTTTCACTAATAAATGTTACTGGCTTATTTGTAAATAACCATTCCCTTTTTTGATCGTAAAATAATTGCTCCGTTTTTAAAACTCTTTTATCGTTTGTAGTAATAATGACCTTGCCTTGTAAATCTATAAGATTAGTTTCTTTATAAATTATAGCATAATTAGCAACAACAACACTTTTTTTGTTTTCATCATCAAAGATATCTAGGGTTATCCCTTTGGGAAACTCATTATAAGGAAAATCTCGATTCGTAAAGTCTAACATTTTAGGACTAATCAGGTTTGCTGTAACTCTACCAGAATCGGTATATTTTAAATTAATGTTTTCAGCAATACCTATGGGTTCATTTTCTGAAATTCCTATTTTTTGCACCTGATTAAAACTGTCGCTACATGAAAAAAACATAGTCACCATAATTATGGTGACTATGTTAAGTATATTATTTAAAACTGTTCTTTTCATTAAATTTGTGGCACCGTAACAGAAGCCCCAATCCAACACCCAATAGCTATGGTTTCCCCTGAGTTTCCGGCGCTAAAAATCTCAGATTTTGATGGTGCTTTAGCTGTATAACTTGCAACTGACTGGTTTGAATTTGATTGTTGCGTTGGGTCAACTCGACCTGCTTTTTTAGCTTCATCAGCAGCTAACCAATATACAGCTCTCTTATTAAAGTTGGTATCGCCACAACTATTAGCACTTGATGCATACATAGCTGCTATTGATAAGTAAGGACGACCGTTTGATGGATTTAACCTTAAAGACTCCCTGAAAAAGCTTCTTGCTCTTCCGTAGTTACCTGCAGCTTTTAACTTTAACCCAATTCTATTATTTAGACTAGCTTTCTTAAAATTATTAGTTTCTAATTTAATTGATTCTTCATAAAACGATATAGCCTCATTAGATTTTCCTTCTTTATCTTTTAATATCCCCAAGTAATATGCAGAATTAGCTGATGGACTCAAAGCATGGTATGCATGTACTAACTTAAAGAATAATGGGTCGTCTGTACACTCTTTTTGAGACATTTTCCCAGCAGCTCTTTGTAACCAAATCGAATTTTCTTTATTCGCCTCAAAATCTCTTTGATACAAAGGAATTAGGTTTTCACAATTTGCTCTTTCACCCAATTTTTGATCGATACCAGAAGAAATCAAATCATAATTAGTTAAATAACTTTCAAAATATAATTTATAGCTATTTTCTCTGTTGGTTAATTCAGTTCCTTCTTCTACTTTTTCAATAAGCGCATTCAGTTTTTCAGAATAGTTTTTCACTTCACCTTCAACTTTCTCTACAATATCATCATATTTATTAAATAAATCTTTAGCAGGTTTTTCACCAGCATCATATAAATCCACCATTAACGAAAAATAGGTGTATAAACTTTGAGGATTTGTAAACGTTTCTTTATCAGCTTTATAAGCTGCATCGAAACATTCATATAGCTCCATATTAGTCTTATTTAAAATAGCCTTGTTATCGTACTTTAATTGACAAGATTGTGCTGCATATTCTCCTTTTGGGGTTTTGTTAGGAAAATGCTCTCCTCTTTCCTCCCAAAGCGTTAATAAGTCATTTAAAAAGGTTACTTTATCTGGCCCTACAGCTCTTTCAATTTTATCATTTAAAATCTTTTCTCCATCAACATAAATAGCATTATTAAATTTTGGGCATTTGTTTCTAACATCCATCCAAGGTTGGTAGGCCGCGTCATAATTTTTTGCCTTAACATACTCATGGAATATAGACAGTTTAGTCATACACTCCTCATCTTGCTGTGCAAACCCAATATTTAACCCAATAAATAATAAAGTAAGCACTAAAGTAATTTTTGTTTTCATGATAATAATTTTATAAGCTGTTAATCATATTTTCGTTTCTGGAACCATCTATCATTCAAAGATAAACTTAATTGGAAATTAACAAAATTCTCTTGCAATAAATTACTGCTAGTAGTTCCTCTTTTTCCTAATTCAAATCCTAAATTAACATTTGAGAAAAAAGTTCCAACTGGTAAGCCTACTCCAAAAGATATGCCAAACTCATTTATAGATTCGTCTTTTATATTTAAACCTGTTTTTTCGAAGTGTAAACCGGCTCTATATACTGCACGTTTAAAGAAACTTGTGAAAGAATTATATTGTGGAATAAAAAATCCTCCAACAGAAAATGTAGATGCATCTTCATATTTTGTTTCACTGCTGGCATATAATGGATTTGAAAAATTCCCGGTTTTTTGAAACACTGATTCCACTCCAACAAACCACTTCATTGGCTCTCCTATTCCAACACCTATTGAGAATTTTGAAGGCATTACTAAATCGGTTTCTAATAGTCCAGATGCCTCTAAATCGGCTTCTATAGTATTAAGCACAAACTCCTGGCCTGTACTTGAATTAATTGTAATTGTAGAAAACGATCTTTCATTTTTTGACACTAATTTACTTTCAGGTGTATAAGTTATCCCAGAAACCAGTTCTAAACTCTTACTTAACATGGTTTTATAAGTCACTCCTAAATTTAAATTCAATCCACTTAAATCAGATCTATTATTTTCTCTAGATTGATATTGCGTTAAATTCCCATCTGAGTCATAAGAAAACGCAACTGTATTATTCTGAATATTTCCAAAGTTATAATTGGCATCGATACCTATGCTAATTTCCTTATTAATTTGATAACCCAATCCAAGAAATGCTTTATTAACTCCTCCCTGACCTTTAAATCTATTAGAAACCTGATCTCCATCAAGGGATTCTAATTTATAACCCACCGATGTAAAAGGCAGTAAACCAAAACCAAAACCAAATTTACCCATTGGTACCGACATAGCCAAATAATCAAATGTACTAGACGACGCATTAGCACTGCCTGAATCACTTTTTAAATTTATGCTTGAATAACTTCCTCCAACCGTAAACTTAACAGGTCTGCTTTCATTGTTTAAAATATCAAGATTTTTTCCTGCATAGGAAGCCGGATTACGCAAATTAACATGTATACTATCTGTATAAATACTTAATCCACCCATGCTTCTGTTTTCTACAGTTCCTTTAAATTTCAAGCTCCCTATACCGTAAAAAGAATACGGAGAGGCAGTACCCTCTTGCCCATAACTACTCATTGTAAATACCGCAATAAAAACTAATACAAGTTTTTTTATCATTCTTTTGAATTAAATTGTAAAATAGAGTTCAATCCTTCTAAAAGAAAATTAGAAGACGCAAATATGCTACTTTTTAATTGTTTAGACAAGAAATTACCATCTCCTCCTGTTAAAATAACTGTTAAATCTGAATATTTTTCTTGATAATTACAAATTACTCCTTCAATTTCCATTATAACGCCATATGCTACACCAGAGTGAATAGATTCTTTAGTTGTATTTCCAGTAATGCTTTTTGGCGTGTCCGGTATTAATAGCGGTAAATTTGCAGTTAAATTATGTAGGGCTTTATACCTCATATTCAAACCAGGTGAAATAGCACCTCCCAAGTACTCCTTTTTAGCCGTTACAAAATCGTAGGTAATACAGGTTCCTGCATCAATAATAAGCACATTACATTCTGGAAACTGCTTTACAGAAGCACTAACAAGTGCTATTCTGTCTACTCCTAAAGTTTTAGGCGTTTTATACAAGTTTTTAAATGGTAATTTTGTTTTTGAACTTAAAACTAACAAATCAACACCATTTTTAATTTCATCAACAGCTTCGTCATTCAATCGTCCTACAGACGATATAATAGCTTTATTTATGGTATGATCCTTTTGTTTCATAGCCTTAATTTCCTCTAAAATCAAATCCAGTCCAACTACTTTCTTATATTTAATCTTATCACCATTAAAAACAGCAAGCTTAACAAAAGAATTCCCAACGTCTATAATTAAATTCATAAAACTCATTAAAGCTATAAAACTACAAAATGAACTATAATAAATATTCTAATTTAACTTATAATATTGATTATAAAACACATAAAGACCATTCAGTAAAATAACTGTGCAATGATGCAATTTTTTTTAACTTTATCTTGGTGAATAGCAAAAATGAATATATATTTGCAACCGCTTTGGCGAGGTACCTTAGCTCAGTTGGTAGAGCAAAGGACTGAAAATCCT
Organism: Mariniflexile sp.; assembly: GCA_051275695.1. Taxonomy (GTDB): domain Bacteria; phylum Bacteroidota; class Bacteroidia; order Flavobacteriales; family Flavobacteriaceae; genus Mariniflexile. Next base: position 1,529 of record JBNMNO010000026.1, on the reverse strand, counting down.
TGTGTCCCTGGTTCGATTCCTGGAGGTACCACTTCAAAACATTAGAAACCCTTGATTATCATTTGATTTTCAAGGGTTTTTTCGTTAGTGCTCAGAAATATGCTCTCACATGAGATACATGTGCGCAACAGCAATTGGTTCAAGGGGCAATCTTAGTTATTGCTTTAATTAAATGATAATATCAATTACCATTCGATTTAGTCCTTTACACTGTAACCATTATATTTATTAAGACTTAAAAGATTAAAAAACTATCAGTTTTTGGGATCACAGATATTTATGATCAAACTAATGAAAATGCAGATAACGCCATCCATAAAATAGCACCGTATTTTATATTACATACTTCCTTTTAGGCATTTTTTATTTAATTATTTATTTCGAATTTATAAACACACATAGATAAATAAACCTGATTAGGTCGCAGTAATGTTGATGGAAAGTTGGTTTGGTTTGGAGAATTTGGAAAATGTTGCGTCTCTAAACAAAAGGCTCCTTTGTAAACATAAGGTTTACCGCTTTTACCTATAGCGCCTCCATCTAGAAAATTACCTTGATAAAATTGAATACCTGGTTCATTGGTTTAAACCTCCATCACTCTGCCACTATTGGGCTTCATTACTTTAGCTGCCAAGACAAGCCCTTGTTTGTTTTTGGGAGTTTTATTTAAGACATAATTTTGATCGTACCCTTTAGCATATTGAAGTTGCTCGTTATCTGCATCAAGGTCTTGTCCTATAGGTTTTAAGTTTGTAAAATCAAATGATGTCCCTTCAACTTTTACAATAGCTCCGGTTGGAATTAAATCTTGGTTGACAGGTGTATAAAAATCAGCATTAATCATAAGCAGATGATTGCCGACATCTCCGTTTCCTTCTCCTGCAAGATTAAAGAAAGAATGATTTGTTAAATTTACTATTGTTGGCTTATCTGTGGTAGCAGTATAATTAATTTGAAGGGCGTCGTCATCTGTTAAAGTATAATATACTGTTATTCTCAAATTGCCGGGGTACCCTTCCTCCATATCAGGTGATATTCTGGTGAATTCAATTTCATTATTATTACGCTTTCTAACATCCCAAACAACATTATTGAATCCATTAATCCCCCCGTGGAGATGATTTTTTCCATTGTTAATGGCCAGTTTATAGGTTTCGCCAGCAATAAAGAATTCGCCATTAGCAATTCTGTTTCCATATCTGCCAATAGTAGCCCCAAAATAATTTCCTTTTGAAGTTTTATAACCCTCCAAGTTTGAAAACCCCAATACAATATCATCAAAAACACCATGTTTATGGATCAAGCAATATTATTGGGGACGATCGAAAAATTAAGCAAAAATTTTAGTTAGTCTGTATAAAAAAAAAGGAATATCTCTGACGCCTCTGAACTGCGTTCTAAAGGCTTTTATTTTAGCATTGAAAGATTCTGCTGAAGCATTAGTGCTTCTGTTGTTGAAATAGTTCAATATTGTTTCATAATGGATTTGTATAGTTCTAGATATCGTGTTGAATGATTTAAACCCAGCT
>JBNMNO010000025.1:0-29428 GCA_051275695.1 Mariniflexile sp. | reverse complement strand
CTGTCATGATACCCCAACAAATATAAAACACCATCTAACCCTATGCTGGATATAGAACTTTGTGCATTATCTTTTACTGTTGGCTTTGCATGAAATGCGATTCCTAAGCCTGCAAGATTAAGCATAGGCAAATCGTTTGCGCCATCTCCAATGGCAATGGTTTGATTAATATCTATACCTTCTTTTTGCGCAATTTCTTTAAGGTACTCTGCTTTTCTATTTCCATCAATAATATCACCAAGATAGCCACCGGTTAAAACACCATCTTTAATTTCTAATTGATTTGCATATACATAATCTATACCCAATTCTTTTTGCAAATAGTGCCCAAAGTATGTAAACCCCCCAGATAAAATAGCGGTTTTAAATCCATAGCTTTTTAAAGTATCTATGAGCCTTCTTGCTCCTTTTGTTAAAGGCAGATTAACAGCAACATCATGAAGTACGTCTTCACTCAAACCTTTTAAGAGTTTCATGCGACTAATAAAGCTTTCATTAAAATCTATTTCCCCCTGCATTGCCGATTCTGTAATGGCTTTCACTTGATCGCCTACTCCTGCTAATTCAGCCAATTTATCAATAACTTCGGCTTGTATTAGTGTAGAGTCCATATCGAAACACACCAAGCGTCTATTGCGCCTGAATATATTGTCTTCTTGAAACGCTATATCTACATTTAAATCTCTTGAAATTTGCATGAATTTTTCAGTGAATTCAGCTTTATCAGCTATTTCGCCTCTAATTGAGAGTTCTATGCACGCTCTGGGATATTCTTCTTCTTTATTAAGCGATGTACGCCCTGTAAGTCTTTTTATAGAATCTATATTTAAATTCTTTTCTGAAATTAATTTAGTTACTTCCGATATTTGTTCGGCTGCAAGTTTTTCTCCTAAAATTGTAATAATGTATCGATTTTTACCTTGAAGACCAACCCAATTTTCATAGTTTTCAAGCGAAATTGACTTGAATTTAGCTTTAATACCAAGCTCGTAAGACTTAAAAAGCAAGTCTTTTAAAACCGCTGCAGAATTTTCACCAGCTTGTATTTGAAATAATATTCCTAAAGATAAGGTGTCATGAATGTTTGCTTGCCCAATATCTAATACCTTAGCATCGTATTGTGCTAAAACTCTTGTTAAGCTAGAAGTCAATCCTGGTTTATCTTGTCCCGAAATATTTAATAAAATAATTTCATTAACCATATACTATCTTATAAAAATTTTGAAATAGATTCCTTTATTGACTTTTTATTGTGAAGTTTTCAAATTACAAACAACCTATTTAACAAACCTACTGTGCCAACTTTCGCTTGCTGGCACCTCCCAGTTTTCGTTAAATTCTGCAATGCTGGTAACAAGATTATTAAAGACGATGGTGTTTTTAGAAACGGCTTTATCTTTTGCCATTTTTTTAAAATCGATAAGTGTTTTATAGGCTACAAAATCTCCCTGTTTATAAGAAACATTCATTTTGTCCATTAAATCTACATTATATTCCTTTTCTAATTGTTGAATGAAATGTACAGATGCGTCAATAGAACATCCTGTAGCTTTGTTTAAATTTTGATTTAAACTAATCACTATAAATCGCTTATATTTAATAAGATATCCGGATTGCAAATCGCTGCCATGGGCAGTCCAGTTTTCTATAAAGACATTTAATTTAGATTGAATTTCTTCAAGCTCTTGTTCTGAAAATGAACGATTAGCTTGGTAAATCCAAACACGAGATTCTTCTGGTAATGTATTAAAATCTACTAGCATTTTTTATAAAATAGGATAAAAGTTGATTCCTGCATTTACAGGAATGAAAAATCTATAAGTCTTGGGCCTTGGCAATTAACTCAGCTATGTCCATTACTGTTATTTCTGATTCTTTGTCTTTGGTCTTAACACCATCAGTCATCATGGTGTTACAAAATGGGCAACCTGCTGCAATAATTTCTGGTTTCACATCTAAAGCCTGTTCGGTTCGCTCTACATTCACTTCCTTATCACCTTTTTCAGCGTCCTTAAACATTTGAGCCCCACCAGCACCACAGCATAACCCGGTGCTTTTGCAGTTTTTCATTTCTACCAATTCGGCTTCAAGCTTTCTAATTAATTCTCTTGGAGCCTCATACACATTATTAGCACGACCTAAATAACAAGGGTCGTGAAAGGTGATGCGTTTGCCTTTAAAGATACCTCCTTCAATTGTTAAACGGCCTTCATCAAGTAAGGTTTTTAAAAATTGAGTGTGATGCATGACTTCATAATTACCACCTAATTCCGGATACTCATTTTTTATGGTATTAAAACAATGTGGACAAGCCGTTACAATTTTCTTTACTTCATAAGCATTAAGCACCTCAATATTTGTTACTGCTTGCATTTGAAATAAAAACTCATTTCCTGCCCTTTTTGCCGGGTCTCCAGTACAACTTTCTTCAGTTCCTAATACTGCAAATTCAACCTTAGCTTTGTTCAATAATTTAACAAAAGCTTTTGTTATTTTTTTTGCTCTGTCATCAAAACTTCCTGCGCAACCCACCCAAAATAACACTTCTGGTTGTTTGCCCTGAGCCATAAATTCTGCCATAGTAGGCACTTTTAGTAATTCGCTCATTTTCTATTTAGATTTTTTGATTTCATAAATTTAAGCATCATATAAACTATTCGTTTTTCCAATTTAACCTATCCATTTGATTATATGGCCATGGTGCGCCATTGTTTTCTATATTGGCCATCATATTATTTAACTCTAATGGGGCCGCAGACTGTTCCATAACTAAATACCGACGCATTTCTAAAATAATAGAGAGCGGGTCGATACTTATGGGGCATGCCTCTACGCAAGCATTACAAGACGTACACGCCCACAATTCTTCTCTCGATATATAATCATCAAGTAATTGTTTGCCGTCATCTTTAAACTCCCCGTTATTAACATCCATGTTTTTACCAACTTCTTCCAAACGATCACGGGTATCCATCATGATTTTTCGCGGTGATAGTTTTTTACCAGTTTGGTTTGCAGGACATTCGCTGGTACAACGTCCGCACTCTGTACAGGTGTAAGCGTTTAGTAATTGTACCCAGTTTAAATCTTGTACATCGCTGGCTCCGAATTTCGCTGGAATATCATTTGCTGTTCCTTCGGCAGGTGCTGCAAATGGATCGATATTTGGATCCATCATCATCTTTACTTCTTTGGTCACTGCTTCAAGGTTGTTGAATTTCCCATTTGGAGTAAGTTTTCCATAAAATGTATTTGGAAAGGCTAATAAAATATGAAGGTGTTTTGAAAAATATAGGTAATTTAAGAATACTAAAATACCAGTAATATGAATCCACCATGCTGTTCTTTCAATAATATGGAGCGTAGTTTCTGGTAAATCACTAAATAAAGGTGCTAAAAACTGACTGATTACATTTCCTGAATTTATTATGGTTTGAAAATGAATATCGGTCGCATTCATTAGTAAAAACAGCGTCATTAAAACCATTTCGAAATATAAAATGTAATTAGCATCATTTTTTGGCCAACTTGTCATTTCACTTTTCCAAAAACGCGCCAGTTTTAAAACATTTCTTCGTACCCAAAAAACAATAACTGCAATAAATACTAAAAGCGCTAAAATTTCGAACGAGCCAATTAAAAATCCATAAATTGATGTTGGCAATACGGTTAAACCTATTCTGTGTGTACCAAAAAGACCGTCAATAATAATTTCTAATACTTCAATATTAATAATAATGAAACCCACATAAACTATAATGTGTAGAAAACCTGCAATGGGACGACGCACCATTTTACTTTGCCCTAAAGCTATCATCGCCAAGTTTTTCCAACGTTGGGGTTTGTTGTCACTCACATTAACATCGTGACCTAACTTAATATTTCGAACCAGTGTTTTTACATTTTTAGCAAAAAATCCAATCCCAACTACAAGTATGATTGCAAAAAGTATATTAGGCAAATATTCCATTGGTAATTATTTAGTTTCTTCCTCCTTATATGGGATTTCTTTTTTAGACAACACTCTAAAATAACGTTTTGGGTGAAGTTTGATGTCTTTCAACAAAGCTTCCATTTCTTTAGTAGCCCCTTCCATGTTATTATACAAACCTTCGTCTTTAAGTAATTTTCCTAAAGTACCTTCGCCTTTATCAATAGTGGCTAATATATTATTCATGCTACCTAATGTTTTATTTAAAGACTCTATAGTAGCACCTATGTTAGCTTGTTTTAAATCGGCAGTAAGTACCGACAAATCATTACTCATGGTTTTAAACTTATCAAGTATCGCAGTAATATTGGCCTCGTTTTTTGAAATTACAGAATTTACAGAATTTGAAGTGTTTTTAAATGATTTTAATGTGTAATTCAATTCTTCAATAGTACGTTTTAAACCGGATTCAGAATTATCATTAACCAATTTGTTTAAACTAACCATAAGGGTATCGGTAGATTTTATTGTAGAATCTAAATCATCACTAAGGCCCGAGAAGTTTTTTGAAAGACTTGTAACAAGTCCTAATTCAACTTCAGATTTTAATTCATCGCCAGGTTTCGCTAATTCACCGTCATTGCTTATAAGAATTGCTAAGCCGTTACCACCCATTAAACCTGTTTCATACATTTTAATAATGCTGTTTTTTGAAAACTTTAAGGCGTCATCTACAGTAAATGACACGCGGGTTTTACCTGAATTATAGTCGTAAATAATATCTTGTATTTTCCCAACATTATTACCATTTACAGTTATAGGCGAAGATTTGTTAAGGGCATTATAATCAAACTCCGTGTAATAAACGTTGGTTGATTCGAATAGGTTTATTCCCTTTAAGTAATTATACCCAAAAATAAAAAGCAAAATCCCTGATAATACTAATATGCCTGTTTTAACTTCTTTTGATATTTTCATTTATATGAGTTATTTGCTTTTAAAAGTAAAGTGTAATTTACATAAAAGCAATTTTGGTGACTATCAAAATTTTTAATTATGCTCATTGCAAATTTATGTTTTAGAAGCACAAATTTAAAATAAATTTAAAAAGAACTGTCTTAATTTGCAGTTGTTTTTAACGCTTCGTTTAAGCTGATTTTTTTGCCATCTCTAAAAGCAACAATAAAACTAGATTTATAGCCTTTTTTTATAGCCTCTTCTTCAAGTATTTTTGTAATATTAAAATCGGAAGTATTTCCATAAAAATATTTAAACAAACCATCTTCTTTTTCTCTGGAAATAGTACTTAAACCTTTAAAATTAGAGGGCTTAGTCTCAATGGCTTTTGAACTTGCTGCAATTTGTATTTTATAAATGATAGACGTATTAGTTGTCTTTAAATCTTCGATTGACTTTGTTGTATCGGTTGTTTTTTCAGGTTCTATCGTTTCTGCAATTGCAGGAATATCATCATCTTCTATAAACTCAAAATTTCCAACGTTACCATCTAAATTATGCTTGTATTCCAAAACAGCACTAGTAATAGATTTAGACATATCTTTTTGCCCCTCTGGGGAATTTAAATAAGCGCCTTCTTCCTTATAGGTTAAAAAACCTACTTCTATTAACACACTAGGCATTACCGTTTGATGCAATACAATAAAACCAGCCTGCTTAACACCTCTACTGTTTCTTTTTAACTTATTCGTAAATCTATTTTGAATTAAACTCGCCAACATAATACTTTGGTCTAAGTATTCTTCTTGACTAATTAAAATGCTCATAACGGATTCAGGAGAGTTTGGATTGAAGCCACCATATTTACTTTTATAATCACTTTCAAGAAAAATTACCGAGTTTTCTTTTTTAGCAACTTCAAAATTAGTTTGATTTCTATGGGTTCCTAAAACAAAGGTCTCTGTACCATGTGCTTCAGAATGATGTGAATTACAATGTACTGAGACAAATAGGTCTGCTTTTGCTTTATTTGCGATTTGACCTCTTACAAACAAATCAACAAAAACATCTTTTTCTCGTGTATAAACTACTTTAATATTTGGGTTTTTCTCAAGTTGTCTTCCAACGTCTAAAACAATTTTTAAAGCAATTTCTTTTTCTTTATATCCATTCCCCATATTTCCAGGGTCGTGTCCTCCATGACCAGCATCTAAAACCACAACAAATTTTTCTGTAGTTTCTGCCTTATATGGCTTAATGAATGAAGAAAATGTTAATACTGATAAAATTGATACGAAAATTAATACTCTATTCGTTTTCATGTTATAATTCATTTTGTTTTAAGAAGGCGGCACATGCTATAAGCAAAAGTCATCTCTTTAATAATCTTGTTGACACCACCGTTCATATGGGCTTAACGATAAAAAAACTCGGTTTATTACATATTCACATTTAACCAAAGTTTAATTTAAAATTTAATTGAATAATAAATCAGTCACAGAGAAAAATATATGTAATTTTGACTTTTCAAAAATCGAGCCATTCTTTTACAAAAATACATTTAAAAGCGTTGCACACAAACATCTTTAAAATACTTTTTGCATTAAGTTTTACAGTGTTTATTAACACGTTAAGCTTCGCTCAAGATATCCCAAAAAGAGGAACTGCTATTAACCGGAGTGTTAAAGACAGTGTTGTTGTAAAAATAGACAGCTTACTTATTCCAACGGTACAGGAAAAACCGCAAGATTCCATTTTAACAGATTCTATTAAACCTAAAAAGCAACTTTTAGAGCATATTGTAAAATATCATGCAACCGATTATACTAAGTTCAACCAGAAACAACACAAACTCTATTTGTACAATGAAGCCACTATTGATTATGGCGACATGAAAATTGAAGCGGGTAACATTACTATTGATTATACAAAAAACACAGTTTATGCAAAGGGGATCACCGATTCTACCGGAGTGTATTTACAAAAACCTGTTTTTACACAAGGAAGTAATGTGGTAGAGCCCGACTCTATTATTTTTAATACTAAAAGTAAAAAAGCACTTATTTTTAATTCTAAAACCGAACAAGGTGATGGGACCGTGATTGCCAGTCTTACCAAAAAAGAGAATGATTCGGTTTACTTTTTAAAAAATGCCAAGTATACAACTGCTGAAAATATTGATGACCCCGAGTATTATATAAGACTTTTAAAGGCTAAAATTGTACCTGGCAAAAAAATAGTAACCGGAGCCGCTGGTTTATATATATATGATATACCAACACCTATTTGGTTGCCTTTTAGTTTTTTTCCACAATCTGAAAAACAAACTTCAGGCATTATAATACCTAGTTTTGGTGAACAAAACGATCGTGGTTATTTTTTACAAAACTTCGGGTATTATTTTTCCATTAGTGACCATATTGATTTAGCAATACTTGGAGATTACTTTACCAACGGTAGTTATGGTATGCGATTAGAAAGCACCTATGCGAAGCGCTATAAATTTAGGGGTAATTTAGGTTTTAGATACGAAAGTTTAATTAATAGCGAAAAAGGTTTTCCAGATTATTCAAAATCTACCGTTTATAACTTACGTTGGTCACACAGTCAAGATGGAAAAGCTAACCCAAGCTCACGTTTTTCAGCATCGGTAAACTTAGGTAGCAGTAGGTACTACCAAACTTCTGTAAATCAAATCAATACCGGGGCCTTTTTAAATAACACTTTATCTTCTTCTGTATCCTATTCTAAAACATTTCAAGGAGAACCACAAGCGAACTTTAGTTTAACGGCAACACATTCGCAAAACACAAATACACAGCAAATTAATATGACGCTTCCAACATTTCAAGGAAGTTTAGGAAGAATGTATCCATTTGCTCCAAAAACGGGTGCCAAAAAAGGTGTTATCCAAAACATTAATTTACAATATAATATTAGAGGAGAAAACAGAATTCAAACTACCGACTCCCTTTTCTTTAAAAAAGAAATGTTTAATGATGCCAAGGCAGGGTTTCAACACACAATACCTTTAACCACAAATTTTAAATTATTTAAATACTTTAGTATAAGTGCCAGTAGTAATTTTAATGAAGTCTGGACCTTTAAAACTATTGAAAAATCGTTCGATCCAATAGAAAGAGAAGTAGTTACAGAAGATGTTAATGGCTTTGATTCCTTTCGAACATACAATTTTAGTACCAGTTTAGGAACCACTGTTTATGGTATGTTCAACTTTGAAAAAGAAGGTGAAGATCGCAAAATTAAAGCGATTCGCCACATTATTCGGCCATCCATAAGTTATAATATAAATCCAGCTTTTGACAAATATTACGACACTTATGAGGTTGTAAGTGCAGATGGAACTACTTCAAGTGATGTAGAATACACCCGATTTGAACAGGGTATTTTTGGCACACCAGGCAACAGTTTTTCTAGTTCAATGGGCCTATCGGTATCTAATAATATTGAAGCCAAAGTACGCGATAAAGACAGTACGGCAACAGAAGCAAAAAAGATTATTTTATTAAATAATTTAAACTTTTCTACTTCTTATAATTTTGCTGGAGATTCATTACAATGGAGTCCTGTTAGAATGACTGGTGGAACTCAGATTTTCAACAACAAAATGAGTATTAATTTTGGAGCTACTTTAGACCCTTATGCACTCGACAACAATAATAATAGAATAAATAAATTTAATATTGATAACGGGGGAAGTCTTTTTAGATTAACCAGTGCAAATTTAACTACGAGCTGGTCCCTATCAAGCGAAAAAGGAGACAAAAAAGGAGACAAAAAAGATGAACGCGAAAGAAGTATTGAAGAAAATTTACGAAGTGGTGGTCGTGACGATGATTTATTTGGAGTTTCTGAAGATTTCGCAAATCAACAAATAAATAACAATAAGGAAGACGACGGAAAGGATAAAAATGATGAAAGTGCTTATTACAATTATAGCATCCCTTGGAGTTTGCGAATAGCTTATGCCTTAAATTATTCCAATAATAGACGTGAAAATCAGATATCATCACACTCCTTAATGTTTTCAGGCGATATTCAGCTTTCTGATAAATGGACTATTGGAGCTTCATCTGGTTATGACTTAAAGGATGCCGGTTTCACCTATACACAATTACGTTTTGAACGTGATTTAATGAGTTGGAGAATGAATTTTAGTTGGGTCCCTTTTAGCGCAAGAAGTTCGTGGAATTTCTTTATTGGGATTAAATCAAACATGTTAAAAGATTTAAAATACGAAAAAAGAAATCAACCCGACATTGGGCTTTAGGTTATTGAAAATTAAATACAGGCAACTAATTCACAAATAAATATTAGTGTATTCTTGGCACTAAACACAAAACAAATATGAAATGGGCATAACTGTTAATTGGGCGCAAATACCAATGATGGTATGCTAATTACAAATGATAGATAAAAATCAATAAATATCAACCTATGAAAAAAATCATTACTACACCAAATGCGCCTGAACCTATTGGCCCATACAATCAAGCGATTTTAACCGGAAACACTTTGTATACGTCTGGTCAAATTGCAATTAATCCAGAAACCGGGGCTCTTGTTTTAGATGATATAAAAACGGAGACAACCCAAGTAATGAATAATTTAAAGGCAGTGTTAGATGCTGCTAATATGAGTTTTGAGCATATTGTAAAGTCCTCCATATTTATTAGTAACATGGACGATTTTGCTCAAATAAACGAGATTTACGGTAGTTATTTTGTTGATACTAATGCGCCTGCCAGAGAAACTGTTCAAGTGGCTAGATTACCTAAAAACGTGAATGTAGAAATTAGTGTGATTGCAGTTAAGTAATTATAAGAAAATCGCTAATCGTGTTATTATTTTTTAGAATATTTTATTAAAAGATCTTTTAGTTTTTCTACTTCTATTGGTTTTGCTAAAAAATCGTTTATTCCCACGCGCTTAGCTTTGGCTATATCTTCTTCAAAAGCACTTGCAGAAACTGCAATAATTGGCGTGGTGTGCTCAATATATTTTTCTGTGTTCATAATAGCCTGGGTAGCTTCATATCCATCCATATCTGGCATATAAATATCCATGAAAATCATATCAAAATCCAATATTTTGTAAAGTTCAACAGCTTCTAATCCGTTTTTAACAAAGGTACAATCGGCACCTTGCTGCTCTAATAAAAATTTAATTACTTTTTGATTCATTCTATTATCCTCAGCCACCAAAACACTGAATTTATCTAACAAAATAGGTTCAGGAACTTCTTCTTCTTCTGCTTTAATATTTAATGTTTTTTTAAGCTGTAAGCTAAAATAAAATGTAGAACCTTCATTTTCTTTACTTTCCAATTTTAATTCACTTCCCATTAATTTTACTAACTGATGAGAAATTGAAAGTCCTATACCCCCAACTCTATAATCTCTTCTTAAAGAAATATCAAACTCTTTAGAATCCTCAAAAACTTGTTTTACTTCACTTGGCCGCAAACCAATACCGGTATCTTTTATATAAAATGTTACAATTTGCTCGTCTTCAATACCTATAGTCTGGTCTATTATAACTGATATTTTTCCAGAGTTTGTAAACTTAATGGCGTTATTAATTAAATTTATTAATACCTGTTGTATGCGTATGGAGTCTCCCAAAAGGTAAAATTTGCGTTTTTCATCTAATAAAAACTTGAAATCGAACTGTAAGCCTTTTTCCCAGGCTTGATACTCAAATACTTTAAAAAGATGCGACAAATCAGATCTTAAATCCATTGCCGATAAATTCAGCTGAACCTCTCCAGTATCAACATCAGCATTATTGGTGACCATATTCACCAGTTGTAATAAATGTTTAGATGAATAATCTGCTATTTCAACTTGCGCCTTTTGGTCTGGGTCTAAATCGGTTAGATTCAGCATGTTTAACATACCTAATACAGTACTTAGTGGCGTCCGAATTTCGTAACTCATGTTCGCCAAATAGATTGATTTATAGTCGGCTAGTGTATTGGATTCTTCAAGACTTAGCTTTAATTCATTAATTCTATTTTTAAAATTTCGCTTTATAACATCATTTTTTAATTGATTCTTAAAAAAATACTGTAAAACAAGAACTTGAGCGATACCAAAAATAAATAAAACCAATGCTATATTCCTTATTTCTACTTTATTCTCAATAAAAAAATAGGCTAACAAAAGAATAGTTGCTATTGAAGTAAAAATAATAATCGACAATATTTTTCTTACTTTAATAGATTTTATAAACTGTGGAGGAAATCTCATTTATTTAATACTCGTTTTAAGAAACTTATTTATATTGTAATAATCAGCAAAAGTATTATAAGTATTTAGTTCTTATATTATATTTTGTTTTTTAACTTTACAATGAATGTATATTGCGATTGCAAAGTAAAGATAATCTAATAACTAATGCGAATAGAATACGATATAAAATTAGGTTTTAAAGATGTTATGATTCGTCCCAAACGTTCTACTTTAAAAAGCAGGTCTGAAGTAAATTTAGCCCGTGAATTTAAATTTTTACACAGCCCATTTACATGGACAGGCATCCCTATTATGGGAGCAAACATGGATACGGTTGGCACTTTTGAAATGGCTCGCGCTCTTTCAGAGAAAAAATTATTTACGGCAATTCATAAACATTACTCCATAGCTGATTGGAACGTGTTTTCGTCAAATTTACCACAAGGTATAGAAAACAATATAGCTGTAAGTTCAGGTATAAGTAAAAAAGATTCCGAAATACTGGCTTCAATTTTTAAATTCAACCCGTACTTAAAGTTTATTTGTATTGATGTAGCCAATGGCTATTCTGAGCATTTCGCTGATTTTGTAAAACGAACTAGAAAACTTTATCCCGATAAAGTTATAATAGCGGGTAATGTTGTTACAGGTGAAATGGTTGAAGAACTTTTATTATCGGGAGCCGATATTGTTAAAGTTGGTATAGGCCCTGGTTCCGTTTGCACAACCCGAGTAAAAACGGGTGTTGGGTACCCACAGCTTTCGGCTATTATAGAATGTGCCGATGCAGCCCATGGTTTGGGTGGACAAATAATTAGTGATGGTGGCTGTTCTTCCCCAGGTGATATTGCTAAAGCATTTGGTGCCGGAGCTGATTTTGTAATGCTTGGTGGTATGCTTTCTGGCCATACCGAAAGTGGTGGCGAAATTATTGAAAAGCATGGTAAACCATTCAGAAAATTTTATGGCATGAGTTCATCCACTGCCATGAATAAACACGTGGGCGGTGTTGCCGAATACAGAGCCAGTGAAGGTAAAACAGTAGAAGTTCCATATAAAGGTGATGTTGAAAACACGATACTGGATATTTTAGGAGGTCTGAGAAGCACGTGTACCTATGTGGGGGCACAACGATTAAAAGAACTTACTAAACGTACCACATTTATTAGAGTTAACGAACAAGAAAACAGAACCTATCCAAAATAGCTCAAATAGTTTCAACCGCAACAAAAAAGTATAGGAACCAATTTATACCCTTTGGAGAAATTGCCTTGTTGGTTATAACCATGTTTAGGTATTTAATATGAGCTAAAGAAAAAAGAATTATCATTTCTGAATTCGCAACTTATCGTAACGGTTTGTAGAAATTAGGCATCAGTAGCTGAAGTTGTGTGTGTTTTAGAAGAAAATTTTAATAGTTAATTTAATTCATTTTTTTTTATTACATAAACAGATATTACTATTATTAAAATGCTAATATAAATGTGAAAATATAAACAATTTATATTCTTTTGTTTATTTAATATGTTTGTTTATTATTCCATAGAAAAATCACTTAAATTGTACTTTCTTTTAAAAAATGCATATGGCTTTAAAAATCGTAATTTCACATAAAACTCTATATAAATATGATCGTTCAGTATCATTATCACCTCATATTTTTAGATTACGCCCTGCACCTCATAGTCGCACACCTATTGAAGCGTATTCCATAAAAATAAAACCAGAAAACCAGTTTTTTAATTGGCAACAAGACCCTTTTGGAAACTATTTAGCGCGTTTAATTTTTCCTGAGAAAACAAAAGAATTATCTATTGAGGTAGAAATTATTGCCGACTTAAAAACCATCAACCCTTTTGATTTTTTTGTTGAAGAATATGCAGAAGAGTTCCCCTTTAAATACGATGAAACAACGAAAAAGGAACTGCTACCCTATTTAGAAATTACAGAGAATGGGAAGTTACTTCAAGATTTTATTAAAACTATCGATTATACTCCAAGAAAAACCATTTATTTTTTAATAGATATCAATAAAAAAATATATGAATATTTAAACTACAATATTCGTATGGAACCAGGAGTACAGACCTGTGATGAAACCCTTAACCAAAAAAATGGGTCCTGCAGAGATTATGCTTGGTTATTTGTCCAGACCTTACGGCATCTAGGTTTTGGAGCTCGCTTTGTATCTGGTTATTTAGTACAATTAAAATCCGATGAAAAATCGCTTGATGGTCCTTCTGGACCTGCAGAAGATTTTACAGATTTACATGCTTGGGCAGAAGTTTATTTACCTGGTGCTGGATGGATTGGTTTTGATGCTACTTCTGGCTTATTAGCTGGTGAAGGGCATATTCCACTGGCTTGTACGCCCTCTTTTGAAAGTGCTGCACCAGTTTCAGGAATGTCGGATGTTTGTGAAACGGAGTTCTTTTTTGAAAACTCCGTGAAACGAATCTTTGAATCTCCAAGGGTAACCAAACCATATACAGATGACCAATGGAAAGCCATTTACAATCTAGGTTTTAAAGTTGAAAAGGAATTAGAAAAAGGTGATGTGCGATTAACCATGGGGGGCGAACCCACCTTTGTTTCAATTGATGATATGGAATCGCCTGAATGGAATACCGATGCCGATGGACCCCATAAACGTGAACTTGCTAAAAATTTAGCCGCCAGATTGTATGATGAATTTGGGCAAGGGGGTGTATTGCACCAAGCTCAAGGCAAATGGTATCCGGGTGAGCCACTACCACGTTGGCAAATTGAAATATGTTGGAGAAAAGACGGAAAAGCCATTTGGCATAATAAAAAGCTATTATCATTATTTTCAGAGAATCCTAAAATTCCGGAAAATACCGATGTTAAATTCTTAAATACACTTACTAAATATTTAGGCGTTTCAGATAAAAATGTAATCCCAACATTCGAAGATTCTTTTTATTTCCTATGGGAAGAAGGTAAATTACCTATTGATATCGACCCAACAAAAGAAGATGGTAATTTATTGGTTAAAAATAAATTAAAAGAAATTTTAAATAATGGCACTTCAAAACCTGTAGGTTATGTGCTTCCTTTAAATAATTCACAAGGCGTTTGGTACACTAGCGATTGGGAGTTCCGAAGAAACCATTTATTTTTAATTCCAGGTAATTCACCCATTGGTTTAAGGTTACCATTAGATTCACTTATTAAAAAAGCTGAACATGGAGAGTTTCCCAAATATGAGCCAGATAATTTTATAAAAAAGAAAAAACTTCCTAGTTATAAAAATGTTGTTTCTAAAAGGTTTAAAGGCATAAAAATTGATGGAATAAAAGAAAATAAGCCTAACTATTTTATAAGAACTGCACTTTGTTCAGAAATTAGAGACGGAAAATTACACTTGTTTTTACCTCCCGTAGATTCTGCAGAAATCTTTTTGGATTTAGTAGCATCTATAGAAGCTACTGCTAAAGAACTTGCTGTTCCTGTAATCATGGAAGGTTACGATCCGCCAAAAGATAGTCGACTGGAGTCGCTTAAGGTAACACCAGATCCTGGAGTAATAGAAGTAAATGTGCAACCAGCTAAAAACTGGGAAGAACTCACTCATAACACATTAACCATATATGAGCATGCTAAAAAATCACGTTTAGGTACTGAAAAATTTATGCTAGATGGTAAACACACCGGGACTGGTGGCGGAAATCATGTAACATTAGGAGGCATTACTCCTGCCGATAGCCCATTATTGCGAAAACCTAGTTTATTGCGAAGTTTACTCACATTTTGGCAGCATCATCCAGGGCTTTCGTATTTATTTTCAGGGGCATTCGTGGGTGCAACCAGTCAAGCTCCAAGAATAGATGAGGCCAGAATGGAAAATTTATATGAGCTTGAAATTGCATTCAGCCAAATTCCTAAAAATGGTAAAGTTCCTTTTTGGTTAACAGATAGATTATTTCGCCATTTATTAACCGATTTAACAGGAAATACACATCGCGCTGAATTCTGTATCGATAAATTATATTCACCCGACTCCTCGTCAGGAAGATTGGGTATTTTGGAATTACGGGCCTTTGATATGCCTCCGCATCCTCAAATGAGTTTGATGCAAAATCTGCTGGTAAGAACCTTAGTGGCATGGTTTTGGAAAAAACCTTATGAGCACGAATTGGTGCGCTGGGGAACCGAATTACATGACAAGTTTTTAATTGAGCATTATGTTCGAGAAGATATTAAAGACATAGTTACCCAATTAAATAAAGCTGGATATCGTTTTAAAGAAGCATGGTTTAACCCATTTTTTGAATTCAGATTTCCACTTCATGGCATGGTTGAGATTAACAATATTCATTTAGAATTGCGTGCCGCCATTGAACCTTGGAATGTTTTAGGTGAAGAAATGACTGGAGGTGGTACAGCTCGTTATGTAGATTCGTCCTTAGAACGTATTCAAGTAAAAGTATCTCATTTTATTGAAGAACGCTATGTGCTTACCTGTAATGGCGTAAAAGTACAATTAAATAATACCGGAACTAAAGGCGAATACGTGGCGGGAATACGCTATAAAGCTTGGAATCCACATTCATCCCTACACCCAACTATAGGCGTTGACACTCCTTTGGTTTTTGATATTATAGATACCTGGAATAAACGTTCTATTGGAGGTTGCACTTATTTCGTGGCACATCCAGGAGGCAGATCTTACGAAACCTATCCTATAAACAGTTATGAAGCAGAATCTAGAAGAATCAATCGTTTTTGGGAATTAGGGTTTACCCAAGGTGAAGTTTTTGATGTTGAAAACATTTCTCAAGACGAAAGAAATT
Organism: Mariniflexile sp.; assembly: GCA_051275695.1. GTDB lineage: Bacteria > Bacteroidota > Bacteroidia > Flavobacteriales > Flavobacteriaceae > Mariniflexile. The sequence continues at coordinate 13,472 of JBNMNO010000025.1, read as the reverse complement.
CAATTAAAAATGTGCAACCACAGGGAAGTACTAAAAAATTTAAATATAAAGAATTACCAATAAATTTCGAATTTCCTTATACCTTAGATTTAAGAAAAAAATAATTAGGACGATACATGCTGATTGCTGAAAATAAATTATTTAAAAATTACTTTTCTGATTTTAGGGATTATGATGAAGTTCTAAAATCTAATATGACCATTAATCCAAATTGGGAAAAATTACTTAGTAATCTGACTGAAATGGGTACCGATACCCTAATCTCAAAACAAAATGAGATGGATTGGTTAATGGACGAAAATGGTGTCACCTATAATGTTTACAACGACCCAAAAGGGATGCACCGTCCCTGGGAATTAAATATTGTACCCTTTCTTATTCATCAAAAAGAATGGGAAACTGTAGAAAAAGGAATTAAACAACGTGCCGAATTATTAAACTTAATTTTAAAAGATATTTACGGGGAACGAGAGCTAATAAAAAACGGTATTATACCGCCTGAAGTTATTTATGCTCACCGTGGTTTTTTAAGGCAATGCGATCAAATTCAATATAAAACAGCTAAAAATTTATTAATTTATTCTGCGGATCTTGCCAGAGGTCCAGATGGCCGTATGTGGGTTGTGAACGATAGAACACAAGCGCCTTCAGGTATGGGTTACGCCTTAGAAAACAGATATTCTACCAGCAGAATACTACCGGGTATTTTTAAAGATATTAACGTAAAGCAACCATCTCAATTCTTTTTCGAATTTAACCAAATGCTTATTGAAGCGGCACATCAAAATAAAGATAACCCAAATATTGTTATTCTTACTCCGGGTCCTTTAAATGAAACGTATTTTGAGCATGCTTATATGTCATCATTTTTAGGTTACCCCTTAGTTAACGGTAACGATTTGGTAGTTCGCAACGGAAAAGTTTGGATGAAATCTTTAAAAGAACTTAAACAAGTTGATGTTATTTTAAGACGTGTGGATGACGTGTTTATGGATCCTTTAGAACTACGTGAAGACTCCTATTTAGGGGTGGCGGGCTTACTGGATGTTGTTAGGCAACAAAATGTAACAATCATTAACCCTATAGGAAGCGGGGTTTTAGAAAATTCGGGGTTAATTCCTTTTATGAATGCTATTTGTAAATACTTTTTTAAGGAAGAATTAATTTTACCGCAAATTGCCTCTTGGTGGTGCGGACAAGAAAAAGAAAAAAATCATGTTTTAAACAATCTTCCAAATTTGGTAGTAAAGCGTATAGACCGCACTAATAGAGAAAGTATTTTTTTCTGTGAATTTTTAAAACCGAAACAACTCGAGAATTTAAAAAAAGAAATTTTATCGAATCCATATAGCTTTGTAGCGCAAGAAAAAATATCTTTTTCAACAGCACCAGATTTTGCTCAAGACAAGTTAGAACCCAGAAAAGTGATGTGCAGAACTTTTGCCATCGCCAAAAAAGATAGTTATACGGTGATGCCAGGTGGTTTAGTTCGGGTTGCTGCGGAACGTGAAAATTTATTTGTTTCGAACCAAAGAGGGGGTGTGAGTAAAGATTTTTGGATTATTACTGACGAACAACAAACTAATATTCAAAATTACGCTTGGGATAAATCTTGTAAAATATCAATTTCCAATATAAACGATTTACCTAGTAACACCGCAGAAAATTTATTTTGGTCTGGAAGGTATTTAGGTCGCGCTTTAGTTACTGCTAGGTTTTTAAGAGTGGTGCTAAACAGAATGGGAAGCGTTCAATACAATGAACGTAAATCTGACTCTGAAAATTTACAAATTCTGTTTCAATCACTTACCAATATAACATCAACCTTTCCGGGGTTTGTTGGCGAAGGAAGTGAAGATCTTTTAAAAAATCCTATAAAAGAAATCACCTCATTAATGATTGATAGAGATCGAATAGGAAGTTTTGCTCAAACCATGTCTAGCTTTAATAATTCTTATTATTCGTTAAGAAATTTATGGTCTAAAGATATGTGGCGGGTTTTTGATAGTATTCAAAAATTATGGTCGAAATTTCAAGATGATGAAAATTATACCATTTCAATACTAACAAAATTATTGGATCGTATTATTACACGATTAATTGCATTTATGGGGCTTATTGAAGAAAGTATTTTAGTTGATCAAGGCTTGCTTTTGTACTTTATTGGTTTACAAACCGAACAAGCTATGATGAACATTGCTAAATGTAGATCGCTTTTGGTAATTAATTACAATGTTCAAACTCAATATGAAATATTAGAATCGTTGTTAACAAGTCATGAAAGTTTAAATATTTACCGATATAGCTACCGATCTTATTTGAACATCGAAAACGTTATAAATCTTATTTTGCTGGATAAAGAATATCCTAAATCTTTAACTTATCAACTTCGGAGAATACAAAAGGATATAGATAGATTACCGCATTCTGAAATTACAGGTAAGGCTACAGAATGTCAAATATATATTTCTGAAGCAAATTTTAAAATTAGAAGTTTACAAATTGACTCTCTTTTAGAATTATCTCAGGATAATGTAATAAGGCAAAAACTTGATGATATACTTGCCGAATTAAGCGATTTACTTCATGAAACATCCTTATCTGTTTCAGATACTTATTTTAATCATGCTTACCAACAAAAACAGTTGGTTTCCCAAAACTTTCCGTTATAACTATGGAATTCCAATTATCACATACCACAAGTTATAATTATGAAAGCGGGGTTACCTTTTGTCATAATATAGCAACATTAAAACCTAAAACTATTTTAGGACAAACCTTGTTAGACTATAAACTTGAAATCAGTCCTACTCCTGCTGAAATCTCAGAACGATTAGACTTTTTTGGAAATACGGTTACTCGTTTTTCAATTCAAAAAAACCATACGGAATTAAAAGTTTCTGCAATCAGTAAAGTATTGAGAAATTATCAGTTACAACCTAATATTGAACATTCTGAAATTGGTAAAACCATAACTTTAGAACAAGCGCTTGTTGCTTTAAAGTCCATTGACCCAGAATTTATAGAAGTACGACAGTTTATTTTAGATTCCATTTTAATTGCCGGAATAACACGAGAGATAAAAGCGTATGCCGAAGTGTCATTTAAAGGCAACAGACCAATTTTTGAAGCTGCTTTTGAATTAATGCATCGCATTTACACCGATTTTGAATTTGACCCAGAATTTAGCACCGTTGCAACGCCAATTCATGAAGTTATGAAAGAGAAAAAAGGTGTTTGTCAGGATTTTGCCCAAATTGCTATTGCTTGTGTTCGCGCTGTTGGCTTACCCGCCAGATATGTTAGCGGTTATATTGAAACATTACCACCTCCCGGCAAAATAAAATTGGTTGGAACAGATGCATCACACGCTTGGTTTTCTGTTTTTATACCATTATTTGGGTGGATAGATTTTGATCCAACCAATAATCAAATACCAAAAAATCAACATATTACAGTATCTTGGGGCAGAGATTATTATGATGTTCCGCCGTTAAAAGGTGTTATATATAGTACAGGTAAAAATAAAATGAAAGTTTCTGTTGACATAAGACCTACTACGTAAATAAAAAAGTAAGACTAATCAATTTTTTGCAATACTTCCTTTGGAACCATTAACATTTGGAGTAAGTTCATAAATAAAATCTGGCTTTAAAACTCCTGCTTCTTTTCTGTGGGATACATACAAAATAGCTGTTTCAGTTTCTGCAGCTATTTTATTTATTAACTCTGAAAACAATTCTACGTTGTTGTCATCAAGTCCATTGGTCGGTTCATCTAAAATAAGAAGAGGTGGATGTTTAACCATAGCTCTGGAGATTAATACTAAACGCTGATGACCAATTGATAACGACAAAAAACTTTTGTCCTTTATACCGAACATGCCCAATAAATGCAACCATTGATGTGCTAAAATAATTTGAGTGTCGGTTGGGAATTTATATAAACCAATAGAATCATAAAAACCAGAAAGCACCATGTTTTCAATGGAATCAGAACGCTTAAAACCTCGCATCAATTCCGATGAAAAATAACCAATCTTTTTTTTAATATCCCAAACGCTCTCTCCACTCCCCTTTTTTACTCCAAACAACGTAATATCTTGCAAAAAAGCTTTAGGATTGTCGCCCGAAATCAAAGATAAAATAGTGCTTTTTCCAGACCCATTAGGTCCAACTAATTGCCAAAACTCACCAGCCTTAATTTCCCAGCAAATATCTTTAATAATCGTTCTGTCTCCGTAAATAACATTGACATTATTAAATTTAATTAAAGGGTTAAACTTTGTAGTAATTGGTTTGTAGGGCCGTGGTAAAGATTCCATAAACGTTTTCTTGATTTTTTGTTTAAGAATATTATCAAATAAAACTAGGTCTTTACCTTGTACCTGATACGTTTTGTTTATAAAGTCTAAAATTTCTCCCTTTCTATTGGTGATTTGAATAATTGGTGTTTTTTTACTTAAAGACCTTAAAGTTTTTACAATGGCGTCTTGTGAATTAATGTCTAGATTACCAAACACATTATCCACAATTAAATATTCAGGATTTGCAGAAATAAGATGTTCTAATAAGGCTTTTTTTCGTTCTCCTTCAGAAGATTTCTCGAGACTATTTTTGTGGTCGGTATGAACATTAAAATGGCCATGGCGAATTTCTTCTTCAATAAAAGAGTTTAAAGTTGTTTCAGAAAAAACAGAACCTTTTAAGTTTAAATAATAGTCAAAACTATTCCCAGAAACAAGGTCCTCAATAAGTTGGGACTTATCATCGTTATTAGAGATATAAATGGCTATATGCCTAACCAAATATTATTTTTTTAAATTTTTTGTATGAAAAGCAACTAGACCTTCAATAGGTCTACGCTCAAAATTCCCAACAGTAAAGCCCATTTCGTTAGCCACTTCTTTTATTTGATCTTGAGAAAAATAGGCAATAGAACCTGCAAAGTGAACAGGAACCGTTTTAAGTTCTTCTTTGTATTGCATAATATAGTTTTTCACAAATATTCGGATTCCTTTTTTAATAAGCTCAAGAATATATTCTGAATCTTTATTTAAAAACATAAATTCGGCAAAATTAGCTAAATATGCATTTGGGTTTGGTTGTTTATAAATATTGTATTTTATATAATCGGCTTCTAAATTATATTTACTGGCAAAAGACACTTTAATATTTTCAGGCATATTATTAAAATAATAATCCCTAATTAATTCCTTGCCATAATAGTTTCCTGCGGCATCATCCATTAAAATATAGCCTAAGGACTGAACGCGTTGATGCAATTGAGTACCATCAAAATAACTACAATTAGAACCTGTTCCTAAAATACATACTACTGCAGCTTCGTTATCGTGATTAATTGTACCATAAACGGCCGCCATTGTATCTTCTTCAACTTTTACAACAGCATTTACAAACACACCTTTTAGTACATTATATACCAATTCTTTTCCTCTATCTGTACCACATCCAGCACCATAAAAGAAAATATGACTAACCTCGTGTCTATTGGCTTTTAAATCTGGATTTTTTTTAATTAGTTTCTTTAGTTTTCCTTCCTTTAAAATTTCGGGATTAAGACCTTTTGTACGCAACTTTTCTAAAAGTTGTTTTCCATTAGTATCTATAGCTATCCAATCACTTTTTGTAGAGCCACTATCAACAATTAAAATCATGTGTTTTGAAATAAAAACCCCACAAACTACTGTAGTTCGAAATACAATAAATTTGTGGAGCGGTTAATAACTATATTCCTTTTAAATTATACTTTACTAATGTATTGAGCAAGGTCAACTAATTTTGTTGAATAACCAAATTCATTATCGTACCAAGATACTAATTTAAAAAAATTATCATTTAATGCAATACTTGCATCGGCATCAAAGACACTGGTCATAGCTTCAGAAACAAAATCTTGAGAAACAACAGCTTCTTCAGTATATCCTAAAACACCTTTTAATTCGTTCTCAGATGCTTTTTTCAATACCGCTTTAACTTCTGCCCAAGTAGCTGATTTTTCAGTTCTAACTGTTAAATCTACCACCGACACATCTGCTGTTGGCACTCTAAAAGCCATACCTGTTAATTTTCCGTTTAGTTCTGGAATTACTTTTCCAACTGCTTTCGCAGCACCAGTTGACGAAGGGATAATGTTTAATAAAGCACTTCTTCCCCCTCTCCAATCTTTTTTAGAAGGCCCATCAACAGTTAATTGTGTTGCAGTAGTAGCGTGAACAGTAGTCATTAATCCTTCAATGATACCGAAGTTATCATTAATAACTTTAGCCAAAGGCGCTAAACAGTTTGTTGTACATGAAGCGTTTGAAACAATGGTATCTGCAGCTGTAATTTTATTATGGTTTACTCCCATAACAAACATAGGCGCATCTGCTGATGGCGCAGAAATTGCTACTTTTTTAGCTCCAGCGGTAATGTGTTTTTGTGCTCCTTCTAAAGTTGTAAAAATACCAGTACAATCTAACACGACCTCTGCTTGTACAGCATCCCATTTTAAATCTTCTGGGTTACGCTCTGCTGTAATTCTTATTTCTTTTCCATTTACTATTAAATGTCCATTTTTAACTTCAACTGTTCCATTAAAACGACCGTGTGTTGAATCATATTTTAATAAATAGGCTAAATGTTCAACATCCAACAAATCGTTGATTCCTACTACTTCAATATCGGGTCTAGCGACTGCTACTCTAAATGCAATTCTACCTATTCTTCCAAATCCGTTAATTCCTAATTTTAATTTTGACATAATCTTGTTTATAAATGTTATATGCTCATAATATCTGAGACACGCAATAATTCTAAATTTATTTTTGTTTTACCTTTAATAGCCCTCTCTAAAGGTGTTAATTCCATTTTGTTATTCATTAAACCCACCATATAATTAGTTTTACCTTCTAATAAAGACTCTACAGCTTTTACTCCCATTCGGCTAGCTAAAACACGATCAAAACAAGAAGGAGAACCACCACGTTGCATGTGCCCTAACACAGATACGCGAACATCGTAACCTTCCATATTTTGGTCTACATAATCTTTTAGTTCAAAAATATTTTTACCTATTTTATCACCTTCAGCAACCACCACAATACTTGAAGTTTTTCCAGATTTTTTACTTCTGTTTAAAGACTCCACAAGTCTATCTAAACCTAAATCTTCTTCAGGAATTAAAATCTCTTCAGCACCACCAGCAATTCCTACATTTAAAGCAATATGACCAACATCGCGGCCCATTACTTCAACAAAGAAAAGTCTGTTATGCGAACTTGCCGTATCTCTAATTTTATCTATGGCATCTACAACCGTATTAAGAGCTGTATCAAAACCAAGGGTGTGTGAAGTTCCAACAATATCATTATCTATAGTTCCAGGAATACCCATAACCGGAAAGTCGAATTCTTCATTAAAAATCATGGCACCAGTAAAGCTTCCATCTCCTCCTATAACTATTAAGGCATCTATATTGGCATCAACAAGCATTTTATAAGCTTGTTGCCTCCCTTCTTTTGTTCTAAATTCTTTTGATCGAGCCGATTTTAATACGGTCCCTCCTTTATTAATAATGCCCCTAACACTGCGGGCATTCATTTCTTTAAAATCGCCTTCAATTAGTCCTTCGTACCCGCGATATACCCCGACACATTCTAAATTGTGATAAGCGCAGGTTCTAACTACCGAACGAATGGCTGCATTCATTCCAGGAGCATCTCCACCTGATGTTAAAACTGCTATTCTTTTTATCGTATTTGACATTAAAATTTAATTTTTTAAGAGGTGAAATTACTAAACAAATGTCATATATCTATCGCATTTATTCTATTTTAATTGGACTTAACAAACTATAACGTTTTAGTTAACAAAAAAATAGCTTATAAATTTGAATTTTAATCTTTTTATGCAGAAAATTGGCTATTTATTCTTTAGAAGGAGCCTTTATTGTGATAAATTCTGGCAAAGAATTCGAGTCTTTAACCTCTTCTTTTTCAATGGTAATTTCTTCTTCCTTTTTTGCTTTTTTGAATAAACTTCTAATGAGTTCTTTAAAAGTATCAAAATCTACATTATATGAAAGTCCGAGACCTTGAGTATAACCTATAGCTTCACCAAAATTTCGGATGCTATTTTCTCTATTAAAAACTTTGGCTGTTAAGGTGCCTTCTTCATTAAGTAAGAAATCTATTTCTACATCACCAGCAATTACAGCATTAGACGCATCGGCTGTACCAATTGGTACTCCTACTTTTCCGTTAATTAATACTCTGTCGCTAATTTGTGTTTGTAAAGTAACTCCAACACGGTTACTAGTTTGATAATCGGGCCTGTTTTCTGCAGCTTCATAGTTTATCCCAATATTTACTTTACTATCTCCAGTTGTTAAAATACCACCAATAATTCCATTAAGACGTTCGGCAATAGTGCCCGAAAAATTAAGTTCATTTAAACCTCTTGAAAAAGCACCTGTTGTTAACAAATAAAGCGCCTGGTTTTGTCTGTCATTTTCAGATTCTAATCGATATTGGAGTTCAGACTTTATAGTAGAGTTTACATTTGGAAATTTAAAATCGTAAATTTGATCGGGCCGTTCTAAATTTCCTATTAAATTAATATTCAATTCCACAGGAATACTTCTGTTTATTGGATTGTCTAATAATGGCGATGGATTTGCTTGCGTTTTATATATGGCGTTCATGTTAATAGTAGCTTTTAATGGCGCACCATCCCAAGCAATAGTGCCTCCAGGTTGTACTGTAAATTCTTTTTGAATTAAGCCACCATAAGCAAAATTATAAACACCTTCAAATACCGAAAAATCACCCCACATATTAAATTTTCCGTTGGTGTTTATTTCAACCAACAATCCACCGCGTCCCCTTCCTTTTAAAGAATGTCCCGAATTTTTATCTATAATAATTTCAACTTCGGCATCTTCGGTAATATCTAAATCAAAATCTAACTCCAGTCCTTTTACCTCATTAAAAACAAATTCTGCACCTTTTTTTCTTGCTTCTTTTTCTTCTTTAGTAATAAAATGAATATAGGTATTGTCGCCAAAAGACTGGGTATCACTTAAAGGAATTTTAAAAATAGTTCCAGGTTTTGTTTCGCCCTCTACACTAATAACTAATTGGTCTGCAGGTCCCAGAATACTTGCTCTCCCACTTATAAAACCAGTACCATAATACAACACATCTTCATCATCTTTAGTGTCTAAAACCAAAAATTTCGATGTGCTTAAGTTTAAATCTAAACTCCATTTTGAGAAATTTATATGACTTAATGAGCCATTTAATTGTGCTTTAGTTTTATACTTTGTATCTGTTAATTGTAATTTATTAAAAATGAAACTTTGATTTTTTAAAGTTACAGATGATTTGTTTCCGAACTGATAATCTACATTAAGATACGGAATACCAAAACCCGATTTATCTAAACTAAGTTCCCCATTTATATCAGGACGTTTAAGGCTCCCTACCACATTTACATTTCCAGAGGCCAGTCCTCTAATATCTGTTAAAACATCATGTAAAAATGGGTTTATTGGTAGTAAGTTAAAGTCATTTAATTCCAAATCCACATCAATATTTGATTGTTTTCCAATAACACTTATATCACCTTTGGCTCTAAATGAATTTTTAACATCATCCTTTATAGTAACATCAACTGTATATTTAGTTAGGTTATCATTGCCTATAATTTTGGCATCAAAAGATCCAAATTCGTGATTATTAACCTTAAAATTATCAATAATAACGGCTGAATTTGGCAAATAATTACCATTTTTCTGCATTATATCTAGTTTTCCATTAATGTTCCCCTCTAATTTTAAACTATCTATTTCAGGTATGACTTTAGCTAAATCAACATTTTTAAAATTAAGTTTTAAATCCTTTTGAGTAGAATCTTTAATAAATCCTGAAAACTTAATTTCTTCACCTTTATGATTAATTGCTATCTTATCAAAGTTGATTTTTTTTAAGCCTTTATCGAAAGTAATTTTATTAAAATTGTCCTTCTTTTCATTTATAAACCAAGTATTCTCTTTTATAGTAACATCCGATTTTTTAAAACCTATAACCGATTCTTTTTCTTTGTTAATAGTATGATAAAAACTTAAATTAAAAATATCAGAATTGTGTTTACCTCCTTTAAATTCTGAACGCATAAACAACGTATCGTTTACAGTAACATTAATTAAACTAAACTTAGAAACAGCATAATATTTTGAATTTAAGCTATCTACTTCAATATAGGTATTAAAAAGCGGATTGCTATTATCTACATGAAGTTCTATATTGTTTGCGAAATAATCAAACAATTTAATTTTTGGCGATTTGAAAGTAAGTTCAAATTGGCGTTCATCACTTTCTACCCTGCCTCTTATAAATGTATTTTTTCCTAATTCTATTTCAGGAAAAAACACTTCAATAATTTTATTGTAAATTTTAAAATTGTAATCAACACTTTGTTTGGTTTTTACTTTATACGGCGTGTAATTGGTATAGATATAACCTATTGAATTTTCAAACAGTTTCTTTAAATCTTTAAATACAAAACGTCCTTTAAGTTCGCCTTCAACTATATCGGGAGAATTTATTTCAATATATCGAATGTCCTCTTCAAATCTCGATGATATATCAAATTTATCAAAATAATAGGTGTCCTTGTGGTTTCTATAAACGGTATTATTAAATGAAATTTTTCCGTGAGCATCGTCGTAACTACTGCTATTCATATTCATTTTAACGTTAGTGCTAAACAATGAAATAGAATCCTTCTTAATGAAATTTAAAGCATTTAAATCGGCAAAATCTACGTTAGCTTCAAAATCGTATTTATTCACCTTATCAGAAAAGTCTACAAGACCTAAAAAGTTTAGTTTTAAATTTTTATCATTTGCAATAAGATTTCCATCAAAAATTTTATTCCTTACATTTCCAACAACCTTAATTCCTGTATAATTATAATTATTATATTCTATTTCATGGACTTCGCCCGTTACCTGGGTATTCAAATTTTTGGCAGTAAAACCATGCCCATTTACGTCAAAATCTAAAGACGCCATACCAACATTAGGATCATTTAGAAATATTCCAAAAGCGAAGTTTTCAAAAACAATTTTACCACTATAAGAGGCATTATCAATATCGTTAATTTTTGAGATTTGTAAATTAGAATCTACAAAGCCTAACTCGGTATCTATTTGAATATTTGCCTTAACTGTTTCGGCCGTTACTTGCGAGTTACCAACAATTGTAAACTTTCCTAATTTATCAACAATAGATGGAATATTTGCACCTAAAACATTGGGCAACAAAGCTTTTAAATCTTTATATGTAGATGATAAATTACTGAATTTACCATCCATATAAAAATTACCTTCTTCTTTATTAAACAAATTTTTGAAGTTTATGTCTCCATAAATTTCGGTATTTGTACTCGTAGTTAACTTTAAATTAGTGGTTTGTAAATTATTTAAAGTACCCCATAAATCAACACTAAATTTAGCCGATTGATTTTTGCCAAATTCATTATAAAACGTATTCAGTTCATTAAACAAAATGTTAGAATCTTTAAAACTTGCAGTTACCAATACTTTATCTGTAAAATATTGTAAATCTTCGCGATTGTATGAAAATTTCAAATCACCTTTCAAATCTGAATAAGGTGTTTTAATCTCTAAATTAGCAAAGTTCATATCGGTAAGTGTATAAACAAAATCTGTCATCATGTTTTTCATAATGAAACCTCTACTATCAATAAATGCTAAAGTGTTTATTCTAGTACTAACATCGCTACCGTTTATTAAAAAATTAGTGGCATTAATATTCAACTTATTAAATTCGAGTAATTTAGTAGTTTCCTTGTTTTCATCTAAAAGTCTAAATATGCCGTTGTATATAGATACATCGCTGGAAGATAATAAAAAGGAACTTTTAACTTTTCTGGGGTTATCGTCTTCAAACTTCTTTACAAAAATATCAAGGTTTGTTTCGTGAGCACCTTTATAGGTTTTAATATTAAAAACCAGATCGATAATATCAATATCTCCAAAGGCCAATTTGCCGTTAAATAAATTTCTAAAATTTATGATTGAAGTATTTAACTCGGCAATATTAATAAGTGTATCTCGCTTATAATCTTCTATATAGATGTTTTTAATTTCCACATCGCTATTAAATTGCAAGCTAACTTTACCAATATTTATATTGGTTTTAAATTCTTGATTAAGTCGTTTGGTAGCATAATTACCAATACTTGTTTGAACAAAAGGAATAGAGAGAATCAACACCAAAATGATGAAAAGAAGCAGCAAAATTCCTGCTATTTTGTATGCTATTTTGAATATTTTTTTGATACTCGTTAAAGTTATTAATTTATTAAGAATAAACCGCTTATTCTGAAAAATACTGTGACATTTACTTTTAATTTGGACAAATACATAAACTAATTTTTCACTTTTGTTAAAAAAATAAATGAGTAGTTTTGTAATTACGAATTAAAGAAGGTATTAGACTTTAATTCTGAATCAAAATTAACAATTATTGTGCCTAATTTTTAATAATGTCCTTACAAAATATTTATATTCTTGGAATTGAGTCCTCTTGCGATGATACAGCAGCTTCAGTTATATGCAACAGTCGTATTTTAAGTAACATAGTTGCGAGTCAAAAAATACATGAAGAATACGGTGGTGTTGTACCAGAATTAGCATCTAGGGCACACCAGCAAAACATTGTTCCAGTGGTAGATCAAGCCTTAAAAAAAGCAAACATTACCAAAGAACAGTTGCATGCTATTGCATTTACAAGAGGTCCGGGATTAATGGGTTCGTTACTTGTGGGTACATCTTTTGCAAAATCGCTGGCTTACGGTTTAGAAATTCCGCTTATTGATGTAAACCATATGCAAGGCCATATTTTAGCTCATTTTATTGATGAAGAGGGTTTTAACAAACCGCCGTTTCCTTTTTTGGCTTTGACTATTTCTGGTGGACATACTCAAATTGTAAAAGTTGATGGTTATTTTAACATGACCGTTATTGGCCAAACTATTGATGACGCCGTTGGTGAAGCTTTTGATAAAAGCGGAAAAATTCTGGGCCTAGGGTATCCTGCAGGTCCGGAAATAGACAAGCGTGCAAAATTAGGAAACCCAAAAGCCTTCAAATTCACTAAACCCAAAGTTGATGGATTAAATTTTAGCTTCTCCGGTCTTAAAACCGCTATTCTATACTTTATTCAAAAGGAAGTAAAAGCAAATCCAAACTTTATTGAAGAAAACCTAAATGATATTTGCGCGTCTATTCAATATACCATAATCGGGATTTTAATGGATAAATTGAAACTAGCTACCAACCAAACTGGTATAAATCACATAGCAATAGGTGGTGGGGTTTCAGCAAATTCTGGCATTAGACAAGCCTTAAAAGATGGCGAACAAAAATTTGGATGGACT